>JARLJA010000015.1 GCA_031291445.1 Xanthobacteraceae bacterium
GCCTCGGGCTTCCAGACCATGGCCTTGGGCTTCCGCCTAGTCTGCGATAGCGGCGTGCTAAAGGCGGCCAGCCTGGGCTCGCCAGGCATGGACGAACTGCGCTGGCTCAGGCCGGTGCGGCCGGGCGACACGCTTCGCGTCGAGATCGAGGTGAAGGAGGTGCGCCCGTCGCGATCCAAGCCCGACCGCGGCATCGCGCGCATGTCCTACCGCTACGTAAACCAGAAGGGCGAGGACGTGCTGACCGTCACCTCGATGCAGTTGATGAAGCGGCGACCCAAGGGCTGAGCGCGTCATCGCGCCGCATCTGCCCGGCGAGATTGATGGTTGACGAGAAATCCGGTTCCCCATAGTTTCCTCGGCGGGACACGCCCCCCCAACGGGGCGCATCTATTCTGCAAGGAATAGCGCCATGAAGCCGAATCTCCGGCCCGCCAATCCGTCATTTTCATCCGGCCCCTGCGCCAAGCGTCCTGGTTGGAACTTGGAAGCGCTCAAAAACGCGCTGTTGGGCCGTTCGCACCGCGCTAAGCCCGGCCGCGCCAAGCTCAAAGAGGTGGTCGACCGCTCACGCGCCATCCTCGGCATTCCGAACAATTATCGCGTCGCCATCGTTCCCGCCTCGGACACCGGCGCGGTCGAAATGGCGCTGTGGTCGCTGTTGGGCGCGCGCGGCTGCGACGTGCTGGCCTGGGAGGTGTTTGGCGAAGGCTGGGTGACCGACATCGTCAAGCAGCTCAAGCTCAAGGACGTGCGCACGCTGACGGCGCCCTACGGCGAGCTGCCCGATCTGAAGCAGGTCGATTTCGATCACGACGTCGTCTTCACCTGGAACGGCACCACCTCCGGCGTGCGCGTGCCCAACGCCGACTGGATCAAGGCCGACCGCGAGGGGCTGACGATCTGCGACGCTACCTCGGCGGCGTTCGCCCAGGCGCTCGATTGGGCCAAGCTCGATGTCGTGACCTTCTCCTGGCAGAAGGCGCTCGGCGGCGAAGCCGCCCACGGCATGCTGATCCTGTCGCCGCGCGCCGTGGCCCGGCTGGAGAGCTACACGCCGCCGTGGCCGATGCCGAAGATCTTCCGCATGACCAAGGGCGGCAAGCTGATCGACGGCATCTTCACCGGCGAGACCATCAACACGCCCTCGATGCTGTGCGTCGAGGACTATCTCGATGCGCTCAACTGGGCCAAGTCGGTCGGCGGGCTCAAGGGACTGATCGCGCGTGCCGACGCCAACACCAAGGTGCTGAGCGACTGGGTCGCGAAGACGCCGTGGGTCGAATTCCTCGCGACCGATCCGGCGATCCGCTCCAATACCTCGGTCTGTCTCAAGGTGGTGGATCCGGCGATCACCGTGCTCTCCGCCGATGCCCAGGCGGCGTTCGCCAAGGCACTGACCGCGGCGGTCGAGAAGGAAGGCGCCGGCTACGATCTCGGGCACTATCGCGACGCGCCTCCGGGTCTGCGGATCTGGTGCGGCGCCACCGTCGAGGCCAGGGACGTCGAGGCGCTGACGCACTGGCTCGACTGGGCCTTCGCGGAAGCCAAGGCCGCACTGGCCAAGGCGGCTTGATTGACGCCCCCCTCCGCCGCGGCGGAGGGGCCGCTCGCTCTGAAGTTCTCCGTGCCCTGATTTTCCCGCATGCGCGACGCTCGGCCGCGAGGCCACGTCCGCTCAACGTGCCCTGTGAAGGATTCATCCGCCATGGCTCCCAAGGTTCTGATTTCCGACGCCCTGTCTCCCGCCGCCGTCCAGATCTTCAAGGATCGCGGCATCGAGGTCGACTTCCAGCCGGCGCTCGGCAAGGACAAGGACAAGCTCGCCGAGATCATCGGCAACTACGACGGCCTCGCCATCCGCTCCGCCACCAAGGCGACCGCCAAGATCATCGAGAAGGCGACCCGCCTCAAGGTGATCGGCCGCGCCGGCATCGGCGTCGACAATGTCGAGATTCCGGCCGCCACCGCCAAGGGCATTATCGTGATGAACACCCCCTTCGGCAACTCGATCACCACCGCCGAACACGCCATCACCCTGATGCTGTCGCTGGCGCGCGAGATCCCGCAGGCCGACGCCTCGACCCAGGCCGGCAAGTGGGAGAAGAACCGCTTCATGGGGGTCGAGATCACCGGCAAGACGCTCGGCGTCATCGGCGCCGGCAACATCGGCTCCATCGTCGCGGACCGCGCGCTCGGTCTCAAGATGAAGGTGATCGCCTATGACCCGTTCCTGTCGCCGGAGCGCGCCAGGGATCTCGGCGTCGAGAAGGTCGAGCTCGACGATCTGTTCAAGCGCTCCGACTTCATCACGTTGCACACGCCGCTGACCGACAAGACCCGCAACATCATCGATGCCGCCGCGATCGCCAAGATGAAGAAGGGCGTCCGCATCATCAACTGCGCCCGCGGCGGCCTGGTCGACGAGCAGGCGCTGGCGGACGCGCTGAATTCCAAGCAGGTGGCGGGTGCCGCCTTCGACGTCTTCGTCGAGGAGCCGGCGACCAAGAACGTGCTGTTCGGCCATCCCAACGTGATCTGCACGCCGCATCTCGGCGCCTCCACCACGGAAGCCCAGGAGAACGTCGCGCTGCAGGTCGCCGAGCAGATGTCGGACTACCTCTTGACCGGCGCGATCTCCAATGCGGTCAACTTCCCGTCGATCACCGCCGAGGAGGCGCCCAAGCTCAAGCCGTTCATCGATCTCGCCGAAAAACTCGGCTCGTTCGCGGGGCAATTGACCGAGACCGGCATCGGCAAGGTCCAGATCACCTACGAGGGCCACGTCGCCGAGATGAAGATCAAGGCGCTGACCTCGGCGGCGCTGTCGGGCCTGCTGCGGCCGATGCTCGGCGACGTCAACGTGGTGTCGGCACCGGTCGTCGCGAAAGAGCGCGGCATGGTGGTCGAGGAGATCACTCGCGCCGCGCAGAGCGACTACGAGAGCCTGATCACCGTCACGGTCACCACCGACCACCAGGAGCGCTCGGTGTCGGGCACCGTCTACAGCGACGGCAAGCCGCGCCTCGTCGACATCAAGGGCATCCGGGTCGACGCCGAGTTCGGCAAGAGCATGATCTACGTCACCAACGAGGACAAGCCGGGCTTCATCGGCCGGTTCGCCTCGCTGCTGGGCGACGCCAAGGTCAACATCGCGACCTTCCATCTCGGCCGCAACGCCCCCGGTGGCGACGCCATCGCGCTGGTCGAGATCGACGGCGACGCCCCGCCAGAACTGCTCGCTCAGACGCTCAAGCTGCCGCATGTGAAGCAGGCCAAGGCGCTGAAGTTCTGACTTCGTCATGTATGGACGGCCCCCAGTCGGCAAGGGCTTTTTTGGTGCTTAGGCAAACGGATCGGGGAGCGGTCATGTATACGGCCTCGAGATGCGGCCTTTGACCGCGGGCCCTGATGGAGATCGCAGATCGAGTTCCAATCATTCCGGCGCGCTGTGACGCGCGTTCCGGCGCGCTGTGACGCGCGATGACGAAGCGGAGTATCTCGATCCAGGTTTCCTGACCATTTGCCATCACGCCATTGTTGCCCTTTCCGAACGGAGTGACGCGCGAGCGCGGCGGCTGTGGCGCCTCAGTTACGCAA
>JARLJA010000120.1 GCA_031291445.1 Xanthobacteraceae bacterium
CGCGCGGTGGCCACCACCACCGGGGCTACGGTTTCCGGGCTCGGGGGGGGGGGGGGGGGGGGGCGGCCGCCCCCCCCCCCCCCCCCCGGCGGGGGGGGGGCGGCCCCCCCCCCCCCGGGCGGGGGGGGCGGGCGGGCCCCCCCCCCCCCCCCCCCCCCCCGAGCCCGGAAACCGTAGCCCCGGTGGTGGTGGCCACCGCGCGCCGGCCATGCCTCATGTCAACATGAGCGCTGCGGAGTAGATCCCGGGTTCGCCGCCCTATCGGACGGCGCCCCGGGATGACAATCACGGGTATGGCTAGCTGATCCTGCGCGCCGGGACCGGCGCCACCGGCTGGCCGACGATGGCGGCGAAGTCGGCGATCGGCGCCGGCTTGCCGAGGAAATAGCCCTGGACCTGGTCGCAGTTCTCGTGGGCCAGGAAGGTGAGCTGCTCCTGGGTCTCGACGCCCTCGGCGACGATCGAGATGTCGAGGCCGTGGCCGAGCCCGATCATGGCGCGGATGATCGCGGCCGACTGGGTGTTGCGCCCGAGATTGAGCACGAAGGTGCGGTCGATCTTGATCTTGTCGAACGGGAAGGCCTGGAGATAGGTCAGCGACGAGTAGCCGCTGCCGAAGTCGTCCATCGCGATGCGCACGCCGAGCGCCTTGAGCCGGCGCAGGAGCGACAGCCCGCGATCGAAGTCGTGGATCAGCACGCCCTCGGTGATCTCGAGTTCGAGGCGGCCGGGCTGCAGCCCGGTCTCCAGCAGGATGGAATGGACCAGGCCGACCAGGTCGCCGTGCTGGAACTGGGCCGGCGACAGGTTCACCGCCACCTGCATCGGCTTGGCCCACGACGCGGCCTCGCGGCAGGCCTCGCGGAGAATCCATTCGCCGAGTTCGACGATCAGGCCGCTCTCCTCCGCCAGCGGGATGAAGTCGGCGGGCGAGACGAAGCCGCGGACCGGGTGAAACCAGCGGGCCAGCGCCTCGAACCCGATGAATTCCGGCTCGATCACGCCATGGCCGGTCAGCGCCTGGGGCTGGTAGTACAGCGTGATCTGGCCGCTCTTGAGCGCGTTGGCGAGATCCTGGTGCAGCGCCCGGCGATCACGGATCTGCTGGTCGGTCTCGGCGTCGAACACGCCGACGGTCCGGCGCCCCCTGGCCTTGGCCCGCATCAGGGCGACGCCGGCATTGGCGAGCAGCGCGGCCGGGTCGGCGCCGTGCCGCGGGAAGATCGCGGCGCCGACGGTGGCGCCGGTGCGCACCGACCTGCCGTCGATGATGAAATCGTCGCTCATCGCCTCGATCAGGCGCTCGGCGACCTCGAGGGCGGCCTGGGGCTGCGGTCCATCGATGATCAGGCCGAACTCGTCGCCGCTGAGCCGCGCCACCACCCCGCCCCGCGACGCGTCCTGGATCCGCCGCGACGCCTCGATCAGCAGCTGGTCGCCGACCGAATGGCCGAACACGTCGTTGACCTCCTTGAGGCGGTCGAGATCGACCGAGAGCACGGCGAACTCCTCGTCGGAGCCGGCGCAGGCGTCGATCATCTGGGTCAGCGCCTTGATGAAGGCGGCGCGGTTCGGCAGGTCGGTCAGTCCGTCGTGGTAGGCCATGTGCGCCATCCGCGACTCGGTCTGGCGCCGCTCGGTGATGTCGGCATTGGTGGTGATGAGGTATTGCGGCTCGCCCGTCTCGTCCAGCACCGGCATGCGTCGGGTGAGGAACAACCGCAGCCCGTTCTTGGTCTGCAGCGGCTGCTCTTCCAGCGTCTGCTCCCGCTTGCGGATCGCGGTGTTGTCGCGCTCCACGATCAGCTTGGCGGCGCTGCCGTAGATCTCCTCGGCGGTCAGTCCAACCACCGCCTCGCGCGAGGAGTTGAAGATCTTCTCGGCGGTGTGGTTGACGAACAGGTACTTGCCGTCCTTGACGCGCTTGACGTCGAGCGCGATCGGGACGTGATCGATGATCATTTCGAGGAATTTCTTGGTCTTCTCGAGTTCGCGGGACAGCTGCCGCCGCTCGGTGACGTCCTCGAACAGCGAGAGCACGAATTCCGGCTCGTCGTCCTCATTGCGCACCACCACGCGGTTGCTGTCGATGATCCGCTCGGCGCCGTTGCCGAAGGCCGAAAACTCGGTGCGCAGGCGGCCGGACGGCGTGGCCAGCGCGGCACGGTCGAGTTCGTCGACGCTGACCGAGGGCGTGACGGAGACGATGTCTTCGGCGCGCTTGCCGAGGATCCTGTCGCGGGGCGTCCGCATGAAGGTTTCGAAGGCGCGGTTGACGAGGATGTAGCGGCTGTCGCCAGGGGTCTTGGCGGTCACGCAGACCGGAATGTTGTCGACGACGGATTCCAGGAAGCGCTTGGTGGAGGCGAGCTGGCGCGACAGCTGGCGCGCTTCCGTGCAGTCCTCGTGGGTCGAGACCACGCCGCCATTGGGCAGGACGCGATGCTTGACCACGATCGCCCGGCCGTCGGGCAGGTCGTTGATCTGCCCGCCCTCGCTCAGGACGTCGCGCAGCAGGTCGTCGACACCGGTTTCGATCCGGCAACTGCGACGGCGCAGCTCCACCATCTCGCGTCCGTGCATGCCAGGGCGCACCTCGGAGCGATCGAGATGATAGAGCTCGAGATAGGCGTCGTTGCAGAACGCGAGCCGCGGCTGGGCGTCGACGATGACGATGCCGAGGCTCATGTTGTTGAGCGCGGCGTCGATGGCGGCCGCGGTGCGCCGGTTGGCGCGCTGCGCCTTCTGCAGCGCCGACAGGATCCAGACGATGACGGCGGACAGGCAGACGACGACCAGCAGGCTGGCGAGCAGGATCTGCCACATGGCGGCAGGATCGGCCGCGCCCTCGAACAGCGGCGGCAGGCCGGCCGCGAACTCCGGAGCTTCGGCGGCGGCCGCGGGCGTGACGAGGCAAGCGACGATCATCGCGAAAACGATCGCTTGGCCTCCTCCTACTCTGCGCATGCTACTCACCAGCCCTGCAAAACTTGAGTAAGTGTCTGGCCGTCGCAGTTTGAATCGGGTAAACGCCTGCCCCGATCAGGGCAAAATACGAACGAAAAAGAGGCAGTTGCCGAGTTATGGTTAAGGCATTGCTAACGTCGCCGCGACGCGACGACGAAGGGAATCGCTGAACCGCGACACGGGAGTTGGACGGCCGCCATGGAGAGCATCGATTGCATCGTCGCGGGCGCCGGCGTCGTGGGCCTCGCGATCGCCCGCCGCCTCGGCCGGGCCGGCCGCGAGGTCGTGGTCATCGACGCCGCTCCCGACATCGGCACGTCGACCTCCTCGCGCAACAGCGAGGTGATCCACGCCGGCATCTACTATGCCGCCGGCAGCCTGATGGCCCGGCACTGCGTCGCCGGCCGCCAGACGCTCTATGCCTATTGCGGCGATCACGGCATTCCGCACCGCCGCTGCGGCAAGCTGATCGTCGCCACCACCGACGGCGAGCGCGCGGCGCTGGCGTCGATCAAGGCACGGGCCGAGGCCAACGGGGTCGACGACCTGGCGTTCCTCGACGCCCCGCAGGCCCGCGCGCTCGAGCCGGCCCTGCACTGCGCCGCCGCGCTGCTGTCGCCGTCGACCGGCATCGTCGACAGCCATGCCTTCATGCTGTCGCTGCGCGGCGAGGCGGAGGACGCGGGCGTCTCATTCGCCTTCAACGCACCGCTCACAGGCGCCGAGGCGAGGTCCGACGGGATCCTGGTCGACGTCGGCGGCGACGCGCCGATGACGCTGGGCTGCCGGCTTCTCATCAATGCCGCCGGCCTCCACGCCCCCGCTGTGGCCCGCAGCATCGACGGCATGCCGCTCGCGCGGATCCCGACCGCCTATTTCGCCAAGGGCAACTATTTCAGCTGCACGCGCCGCGCGCCGTTCACGCGCCTGATCTATCCGGTGCCGGAGCCCGGCGGCCTCGGCGTCCACCTCACCCTCGACCTCGGCGGCCAGGCCAAGTTCGGTCCCGACGTGGAATGGGTCGACGCCATCGACTATACGGTCGACCCGGCGCGGGCCGCGCGGTTCTACCCGGCGATCCGGCGCTACTGGCCCGACCTGCCCGACGGCGCACTCACGCCCGCTTTCGCCGGCGTGCGTCCCAAGATCGTGCCGCCGGCGGTAGCGAGCCAGGACTTCATGATCCAGGGCCCGGACGACCACGGCGTCGCCGGCCTGATCAACCTGTTCGGCATCGAATCGCCGGGACTGACGTCGTCGCTGGCGATCGCCGACCACGTCGCGGGCATCGCCGCGGCGGCCCGCTGACACGGCTGCGAACGCGAGGCACTTTCATGGGCCGCCCTCACGAACCGAATGGACCCGAGCACGCAGGTCAGCACACTGACAAAGGATCAGTGCGCCATCCTGGCACTCGCCGCGGGGCGAATGCGTCTCGTGAAACTCGGAGGGATACGGCGGTCCGCGCAGTGCTGCGCGAGAATGTCAGTGGATCGTCTCGCTGGCGACGTGCTTCAATCGCTCGATTTCGTCCTTGACCATGAGTTTGCGGCGCTTGAGTTCAACGATCCAGAGGTTGTCGGTCGAGAGATGCCTGAGGGCATCGTGCAATTCACTCTCCAAGAGCCGGTGTTTGCGTTCCAGCTCAACGAGATGCGCTTCAATCGCCATTCGAAGTCTCCCTTCTCAGATGGACCTCTACTCTCAACACCGACTGAGCAGTGTACACCCGCCGTTGCCACTGTCGACTGGAACCTGTAGCGATTGCCAAGAAACCCTTTCGCACGGCGTGCGGACGTTAATCTATGTGTCGGCGTGTCGACGTATCGGCGAGATCGGGAACTAACTGTGTGGTATGATGAAACACCCTTGAACCCGCGCCGCACAGCGACCATCATGATGGTGGGCTGTGGCCGGCCATATCCCGGCCGCGGGATACTACCGCCCAGTTGCGATCGAAAATGACCGAGCAGGACAACAACGAATACGCCGCCGAACTCGCGCAACTGCAGCAGGAGCATCGTGACCTCGACGCCGCCATCGAAGCGCTGCATCACTCTCCCGCGCCCGACCTGCTGCGGCTGCAGCGTCTGAAGAAGCGCAAGCTGCAGCTGCGCGACCGGATTTCCTTCATCGAGGATCAGATCACGCCCGACATCATCGCCTGAGGTCAGGCGCGGCACCGGCGGGTGGCGACCGGCGCTCGCGCTTGCGAGCGTACATCGCCTTGTCGGCGCGATCGAGCACCGCGGCCACGTCGTCGTCGCCCGCGATCATCGCGACGCCGGTCGACGCGCCGGCGCGGATCCGGCGGCCGCGAAAGGTCGCGACCAGGCCGTCGATCGCCGCTTCCAGCGCCGCGGCCTTGGCCAGTGCATCGGCCGCGCTCAGATTCCACAGCACGACGCCGAACTCGTCGCCGCCCAGCCGTCCGACGACGTCGGAGGCCCGCGTCTGCCGCTGCAGCACGGCCGCGATCGCCTTGAGCAGGGCGTCGCCGGCGGCGTGGCCGCGTTCGTCGTTCACGGCCTTGAGGCGATCGACGTCGAGCGCGATCACCGCTCCCGAGCCACGGTAGCGCCGGATATAGGCGATGGCGCGCTTGAGCTCGCGCTCGAAGCCGCGCCGGTTCAGCAGATCGAGCAGGCCATCGGTCTCCGCCAGGCTTTCGAGTTCGCGGATGCGCCCGCGGGCCCGGGCAAGCTCGGCGGTCAGCCGCCGGATCTCGGCCGCGGCGCTGCGCGGCGCGGCGGCCGGCCGCG
>JARLJA010000121.1 GCA_031291445.1 Xanthobacteraceae bacterium
TATCCATTCGATGCGGATCATTTCCGACATTTTCGCCTTCACCTCGCAGCATATGCCGAAGTTCAACTCGATCTCGATTTCCGGCTATCACATGCAGGAGGCGGGCGCGACCCAGGACCTCGAGCTCGCCTACACCCTGGCCGATGGTGTCGAGTATGTCCGCGCCGGCATCAATGCCGGGCTCGACATCGACCGCTTCGCGCCGCGGCTGTCGTTCTTCTGGGCGATCGGCATGAACTTCTTCATGGAGGTCGCCAAGATGCGCGCGGCCCGGCTGTTGTGGGCCAAACTCATCAAGCCGTTCAACCCGAAGGACGTCCGCTCGCTGTCGCTGCGCACCCACTGCCAGACCTCGGGCTGGTCGCTGACCGCGCAGGACGTGTTCAACAACGTGATGCGGACCACGATCGAGGCGATGGCGGCGACCCAGGGACACACCCAGTCGCTGCACACCAACGCGCTCGACGAGGCGCTGGCGCTGCCGACCGATTTCTCCGCGCGGATCGCACGAAATACCCAGCTGTTCCTGCAGCAGGAAAGCGGCACCACCCGCATCGTCGATCCGTGGGGAGGCTCGTTCTATGTCGAGCGCCTGACCCACGATCTCGCCCGGCGGGCGTGGGACCACATCCAGGAGGTCGAAGCGCTCGGCGGAATGGCCAAGGCCATCGAGGCCGGAATCCCGAAGCTGCGCATCGAGGAGGCCTCGGCCAAGACCCAGGCCCGGATCGACGCCGGCCGCCAGTCGGTGATCGGGGTCAACAAGTTCCGGCCGTCCGACGAGGCGACCATCGACGTTCTCAAGGTCGACAATTCGACGGTCCGCCGGCTGCAGATCGACAAGCTGGCCCGGCTGAAGAAGGAGCGCAATCAGGCCGACGTCGCCGCGTCCTTGCAGGCGCTGACCCGCTCCGCGCAGGACGGCAACGGCAACCTGCTGGCGCTCGCCATCGACGCCGCGCGCGCCAAGGCCACCGTCGGGGAAATCTCCGACGCGCTGGAAAAGGCCTTCGGCCGCCACCGCGCCGAGATCAAGTCCATCACGGGCGTCTATAAACGCGAGGCCGCCACGATGTCCGACAAGGTCGAGAAACTGCAGGCGCTGATCGAGCACTTCGAGGATGCCGAGGGCCGGCGCCCGCGTATCCTGGTCGCCAAGATCGGACAGGACGGCCACGATCGCGGCCAGAAGGTCATCGCATCGGCCTTCGCCGATGTCGGCTTCGACGTCGACATCGGGCCGCTGTTCGCGACCGCCGACGAGGCGGCGCGCCAGGCCGTGGAAAACGACGTGCACATCATCGGCATCTCGTCGCTGGCGGCGGCCCACCTGACCGCGGTTCCCGAGCTCAAGGCCGCGCTCAAGAAGCAGGGCCGCGACGACATCATGATCGTGATCGGCGGCGTGATTCCGCCGCAGGACTACGACGCGCTCTACAAGTCCGGGGCCGAGGCCATCTTCCCGCCCGGCACCGTGATCGCCGAGGCCGCGGAAGAACTCATTCACAAGCTCAATGTCCGGCTCGGGCATACGCCGGCGGCGGCGGAATAGCCGGCGCCGGCAGATATCGAGCACCGCATGACAATGATGATCCAACCGGCGATGCCGCTGCGAATCCTGATCCGCGCAAGTGCCGTCGTGGCACTGCTCGGACTGTCCGTCCCGTCGCTGGCGGAACCTGCTCCCGCCTACGCGGTCAAGACCAAGGCGGTCGAGGTCTCGGTCAGCATCGACGAGCGGATCAAGGCCGATACGGCGCTCGCCGCCGACCTGGTCGCCGAAGGAAAGCGCTGGGCGGACAAGAACCGCCGCGACGCCAAGGGCGAACGGCGCACATACCCCGAGCTGTTCCGCGCCGGCACGCCATGGTCGTTCGATCGCAGATACGCGACCGAGGCGGTCGTCGCCGACCGCTACGTCAGCGTGTCCCGATGGGACTACACCTACGCGGGCGGCGCTCACCCGAATTCCGAGGTCGATACCATCCTGTGGGACCGCCAAGCGGGCAAACGCATGAGCATCCGCCCCTTCTTCAACAAACTGGCCGACGGCGGCCCGTCCCTGACGGCGATGCGCGAGACCATCATCGCGGCGCTCAAGGTCGAGAAGAAGGCACGCGGCGTCGATGACGACGTGGCGACGGACTGGTTCAAGGGCATCGCGCCGAGTCTGCTCAAGATCGGACCGGTCGGCCTCGCGCCGTCGACCGAGGCGCGTAAGAGTTCAGGCCTCGTGTTCCACTACTCACCCTATGCGGTGGGGCCTTACGCGGAAGGCAGCTACGACGCCTTCGTGCCGTGGGAAGCCTTGAAGCCGTATCTGTCGGCGGAGGGCCGCGCGATATTCGGTGGCCGCCGACCCGAAACGGCCAAGACCCAGTAGACCACGTGTGGCGCCGCGCCGGGAATGGCGCAACGCCCGAAGGCCTTGGAAAACAAACCGGTGGCTGCGGGGCCAATGAGGTGCCAATGGGGCGTGGGTGGCGGCGCTGCGGAGGTGACGTGGTCGCCCGGCTCGATTATTGAACATCCATGGCTACGCGCGAATCTCCCCTCGACCTCAAGACCCTGGTGGACAACATCCGCGGCGGCCACCGCGCCGCGCTGGCGCGCGCGATCACGCTGATCGAGAGCCGCCGCCACGACCACCAGGCGTCCGCGCGCGAGCTGGTGCAGGCGCTGCTGCCGGCAACCGGCCACGCCATCCGCGTCGGAATCACGGGGTCGCCCGGGGTCGGCAAATCCACCACGATCGATGCGCTGGGAATGGAATTGATCGGGCGCGGCCACCGCGTCGCCGTGCTCGCGGTCGATCCGTCCTCGGCGCGGACCGGCGGGTCGATCCTCGGCGACAAGACCCGCATGGCCCGGCTGTCGGCCGAGCCAAACGCCTTCATCCGCCCCTCGCCGGCCGCCGGCACGCTGGGGGGCGTCGCCGCGCGCACCCGCGAGGCCATGCTGCTGTGCGAGGCCGCCGGCTTCGACGTGGTCCTGGTGGAGACCGTCGGGATCGGCCAGTCGGAAACCGCCGTCTGCGACATGACCGACTTCTTCCTGGCCCTGATGCTGCCGGGCGCCGGCGACGAGTTGCAGGGCATCAAGAAGGGCCTGGTCGAACTCGCCGACATGATCGCCATCAACAAGGCCGACGGCGACAACCTCGCCCGCGCCAGGGCCGCGGCCGCGGAATATCACGCCGCGCTGCACATCCTGGCGCCGCGCTCGGCGCACTGGGCTCCTCCGGTCGTCACCTATTCGGCGCTGACCGGCGACGGCATCGCGCAGCTGTGGCAGAAGGTGCTCGACCATCGCGCCGCCATGACCGCATCGGGCGAATTCGCCGCGCGCCGCCGCGACCAGCAGGTCAAGTGGATGTGGGCGATCCTCGAGGACTGGCTGAAGGCGAAGCTGCGCGCCGAGCCCGCCGTCCGCGCCAAGGTGCGGGAGACCGAGGCGGCGGTGGCCGCCGGACGCGTCTCTCCGGCGCTCGCGGCGGACACGCTCCTGGACCTGCTGCAGTCCACTCGACGGTCGCCGACATGACGGCACTGCGCGTCCTCATCACCGGCTTCGGTCCCTTCCCCGGCGCGCCGTTCAACCCGACCGGGCCGCTGGTCGAGCGCCTGATCCGGCTGCGGCGCCCGGCGCTGTCGGATGTCGATCTGAGCGGCCACATCTTCCGGGTCAGCTATGGCGCGGTCGACCGCGACCTGCCCGCCCTGCTCGCCGCCCATGCGCCCGACGCCGTATTGATGTTCGGCCTCGCCCAGCGCACGGCGTATCTGCGGGTCGAGGCCCGCGCGCGCAACGCCGTGACCCGGCTCTGGCCGGATGCCGACCACGCGACGCGCCGGACAATCGCGCCCCAGGGCCCGGCTCATCTGGCCTTCGGCCCGCAGACCACGCAACTGCTGCAGGCCGCGCGTGCGACCGGCATCACCGCGCGACTGTCGCAGGACGCCGGGCGCTACCTCTGCAACTACCTGTGCTGGAACGCGATTGCCGCGGCGAAGCGCAAGGCTCCGACGCCGGTGGTGGCGTTCATCCATGTTCCCCTCGTCGGACGCCCGGGCGTCCAGCGCCGAGCCGCGTCGCGACCGCCGATCGGCTTCGAGGACCTGGTCGACGCCGGCGAGGCCCTGCTGATGACCATGGTGAAGCTGGCCCGTCGCCGCCCCGAGGCGCCGGCGGGTTAACTACGCTTGCAACAATACGCGCACGCGTTATCGGGACTGAAGCGGGCCGCCACTATGTTCAGCCCGCGCAATTCCACGATTTCGCGGCTGCTATCGATTCGATGGAACCCGCATTTCGCAGGAGCCTAGCCATGGATCTCGACCGGCGCCATTTTCTCAACGCCTCGGCGACAGGGCTGGCCGCGGGCGGCATCGCATCGTCGACCGCGCAGGCGGCAGCGCTGCCGTCCACCCTCGGCCGCGACGCCTCCCAATACGGCGTACGGCCGAACCTCCCCGACGACCAGACCAAGGCGCTGCAGCGCGCCATCGACGACTGCGCGCGCGCGCAGGCCCCGCTGGCGTTGCCGCCCGGCACCTACCGGACCGGGCCGCTGCTGCTGCCGAATGGCGCGCAGGTCACCGGCGTGCACGGCGCGAGCCGTCTGCAGTTCACCGGCGGCGCGGCCCTGTTCGAAAGCCGCGGCGCCGACGGCATCACCCTCGCCGACCTCGTCATCGACGGCGGCGCCTTCGCACTGCCGCCGCGGCGCGGCCTGGTCCACCTGCAGCAGGGCCACGACGTGCGCGTGCTCGGCTGCGACATCGCGGCGAGCGGCGGCAACGGCATCTGGCTCGACGCCATCGCCGGCGAGATCCGCGGCAACGCCATCCACGACATCGCCGCCACCGCGATCGTCTCCTTCGATGCGCTGGGGCTGATCGTCGCCGGCAACACCATCCGCAAGACCTCGGACAACGGCATCGAGATCCTGCGGACCGCGATCGGCGACGACGGCACCCTGGTGCTGGACAACCGCATCGACGGCATCCGTGCCGGCCCCGGAGGGTCGGGCCAGTATGGCAACGCCATCAACGCGTTTCGCGCCGGCAACGTCATCATCCGCGGCAACCGCATCAGCGACTGCGACTACTCGGCGGTGCGGGGCAATTCCGCTGCCGGGATCCAGATCGTCGGCAACAGCGTCACCAACGTGCGCGAGGTCGCGCTCTATTCCGAATTCAGCTTCGAAGGCGCGGTGATCGCCGGCAACACGGTCGACGGCGCCGCGGTCGGCGTCTCGGTGTGCAACTTCAACGTCGGCGGGCGTCTTGCGGTCGTGCAGGGCAACATCATCCGCAACCTGCTGCCCAAGCGCCCGATCGGCACGGCGCCCGACGACGACGCCGGGATCGGCATCTATGTCGAGGCGGACACCGCGGTCAGCGGCAACGTGATCGAAAACGCCCCATCGTTCGGCATCGTCGCCGGATGGGGCCGCTATCTGCGGGACGTCGCCGTGAGCGGCAATGTCGTGCGCAACGCGGCGGTGGGAATCGGCATTTCGGTGGCGCCGGGCGCGGGCACGGCGCTGGTGAACGGCAACATGATTTCGGGCGCCACCAAGGGCGCCGTGGTCGGCCTCGACCATGCCACGCCGATCACCGCCGACCTGACCCGCGAAGCGACCTCAGGCTTCCGTCAGATCGCCCTCGGCCACAATAGCGTGACGTGAAAACGACACCGGCGGCAGCCGCGCGCCTTGGCCCGGCGATCCGAATGCGTCGTGGGTCCCGTCGACGTCGTCGAACGACGGCAGGCGCAGGTCATCGGTGTCATCGAGCTCGTACGGATCCGGCGGCGCCAGGGTCGCCCGATGATCGGTGATCGTGCGCGCCGGCGCCGTTTGCCATGGCTCGATCGGATCGGCTCGCAGCAATTGGCGCCAGACGTCGACGGCGGCCCTGGCTTCCCGCACCATCAGCAGGAAATCGGCGTCGCCGCGGAAGTAGCGGCGCCACCGCCCGCTGTCAAAGAGCTCGGCGAGATAGGCCAGCCGTCGTTCGGCGAGATCCAGTCCGCGTGGCGCGAAGTCGACGCCGAAATGGAACGTTGGGCGTTGTGCCATGAAGATGTCCGTCTTCTTGAAAATCGGGGGCATACGCAACAACGAATCACACCTACAAATCGCGATTGTGTGGGAAGAACCCAAAAAGTCCAGATCGCAATATTGACAGCGTCAAAGACGGCTTCCGACTCGGAACGCACGAGGTCAAGGCTCTGGTGGATTGCCGGCGCCTCGGCAGGATGACCCGCCCGGGGGGACAACCGGGCGGGTCTGCCGACGGCGCCCGGTGGATGGGTGTGCGCGCCGAAGGACCGGAAGGTTTCCCCTCCCGCTCCTCTGGGTCGCGTCAGGTCTCCAACACGTTCAATGATTGCCACGCGATTGACGGCGGAAGATTGAGGCGCCGCGGCCTGCCCCGGTCAGCGCGAGCCGGTTTCACCGGAGGCGTTCGGCGCGCCCGGGCGGTCGGCCGCGGTTGCGACCGGGATCGCTGCCGCGGTCGCGGCGGCGAGCGCATCCAGTTCGCCCGCCCCGAACAGGTCGTCGCGGCCGGGCGCGCCGAGGTCGTGGGCAGTCCGGGTCAGCATGTCGCGCACCTCGTCGGGAGCCAGCGCGGGATTGCGCGCGATCACCAATGCGGCGACCGCACTGACATAGGCCGCGGCGAACGACGTCCCCGACACCACCTGGTACTTGCCGCCCGGCGCCGCCGTCAGGATATCGACTCCGGGCGCGCACAGGGCGACGTAGGCTCCCCGGTTCGAGGCGGCAAAGATCGCATCGCCGGCATCGGCGGCGGCGACCGCGATCACATGGCCGTCGGCCGCGGGATAGAGCGGCGGCGATTTCGGCCCTGCATTGCCACTTGCGGCCACCAGGACGATCCCCTTGCCGGCGGCGGCCGACAGCCCCTTCGCCAGCAGCGGATCCTGCGGCCCCGCAAAGCTCATGTTGATGATCCGCGCGCCGTGGGCGATGGCGAAATCAAGGCTTCGGGCGAGGGCGAACGACGTGCTCTCCGTTCCCCGGTCGCCGGCCCCGAAAGCACGGATGGCGAGGATCCTGGCGGCCGGTGCGCCTCCCATCAGCCGGGCGTGGGACACGATGACGCCGGCGACGCCGGTGCCGTGCGGGTGCACGGCGTCCTTGCCGGTGACGGCGTCGAACGTCGCGCCGACGGCGCCGGCGAATTCGGGATGCCCGGCGTCGATACCGGAATCGATGACCGCGATGACGACGTCCTCGCCGCGGGTCAGCAGATGGGCTTCCGGCAGATGCAGCTTGGCCAGCGCGTATTGCGCGGGGTCGCCCTCGGTGGCGCGCCCCTCTTCACCTTGCAGCGCAAATCGGTAATTCGGCTGCGCCGACTTGATCGTATTGTCGGCCACGAGTTCGCGGACCACTGCGCCGACCGAGCGGGAATCGGGGATCCGCCACCGGATCACGGTACTGCCGACCAGCGGCAGGCTGAAAACCTCGAGGCGGGTGATGCGGTGCCGGCGCCCAGTCGCGGCGGCCTGCTCGTCGGTCACCACGCCGTCGAATTCGGTCACCACCTCGTGGGCGATGAATGGATCATCCGACGCCGCCGGCGTCCCCTTCTTCCTGGCCTTGCGGCCGGGACCGCCGGTCTGCGACGTCAGCGCGTCGCCGGTGCCGAGGCGGGGCGGCGATGATGATGCGCCTTCGCCGGTGACGTTGGGCGAATAGTGGACGGACGGGTTGAGCGCCACGCCCGGACCGACGTTCATGTTGGGGATGCGAGGCACGACATTGAGATTGGTGCCGCGGATCCCGGCGATGGACTGCGCCGACGCCGGCGCAGGGAGCGCGAGGAGAAACCCCACCACCGCAATACCGAGCGCAAGCGACGCCGACCGGCCGCCGGGCGTCGAGGGTCTGGGGCGCTTTTCCATCTCTCATCCTGCCTTGCTGCGCCGTGCCCGCGGGACCATGTTACTCGGCCACGCCGGCGAACCCAACAATCTTCTCGGACTGCAGGCGGGCCATCAGCCGATCACGCTCGTCGCCCGGCAGCGGCTTGTCGCCGAGCACGACGCGAAACAGGCCGGCCTTGGGCCCGTCCACCACGGTGGCGTGATAGGCGGCAAGAAGATCGGTGATGTCGGAGGCCCTTGCCTCCGGCGCGAACCTGACCAGCGCCGCCGGACCGGACGGCCCCCTCGGCGACTGATACGACGCGGTCTGATAGCCGCCCGTGCCATATCGCCCGATCAACCCCTCTCCGATCACCGCGGCCTGCAGAACCACCACGACGGCGACTGCGGCGACCGCCGCGCTCAGTGCGCGCGGCGACAGTCCCGCGAAAAACCCGGCGATCCTGACCGACAGCGACCGCGCCGGACGCGCGCGGCGCGCCGGCTCGGCATCGATCGCCGCGAACAGCTTGTGCATGGCCTGCGACGACGGCACGCCAAGCGTCTCGTTGAGGTGAATGGTCTCCGCAGCCTCTTCACGGATGGCGGCGAGCTGGGCCACCAACGCGGGATCACGGGCGAGAGCTTCCTCGATCCGGCGCGTGTCGTGCGCGTCAAGCCTGCCGCTCGCATACCACGGCAGCAAGGCCTCGATCGCGTCGGGCTCGTCGCCGGGAAACTGGTCGTTCTGCGTGGTCATGGCCAGCCTCGCTCGATACCGGCAGTCTTGAGAAGCTCGGCAAGTCTCCTGCGTGCGTAGAACAGCCGCGTCTTGACCGTGTTCTCCGGAATCCCGACGATACCGGCGACCTCCTCCACGGATTTCTCGTGATAGTAGACGAGGTCCACGATCTCCCGATGCTCCTGCGACAGTGCGCCCAGACATGTTCTCAGCGCCTCACCGGTGTCTTTTTTCTGCATCGCGACTTCGGGATCGTCGGACGTATCCTCGATCGCAGCCGCCGCTTCGTCGTCCAGTTCGGCGTCCTTGCGCCGGCGAAGGTTGGACAGCGCCTTGAAACGCGTGATCGCCAGCACCCAGGTCGAGACCGCTGAACGCCCTTCGAACTTGCCGGCCTGGCGCCATACGTCGAGGAACACGTCGCTGATGAGATCCTCGGCGACCTGCTCGTTGCGCACCAGCCGCAGTGCAAACCTGTAAACGCGGACGTGGTGCCTTGCATAGAACACCTGCATCGCCAGCCGGTCGCCGGATGCGATCCGCGCGATCAGCGCTTCATCGGTGGCGGCCTGGGCCGCGCTCATCGTCCAACTCGCAAGGTTGGTCGGATCGGTCGGGCGATGGGTTCGATTGTCACGCTGAAATTCTTTGCTGCTGCTGTCCCGAGTCCCAAGTTCGTATACCGCTTGCAGCAATCTCTCGACACGAACTTCGGAAACAAATGGGTCCTGGAAAATATAAATTTGCCCGTGCCCCTGGCTTTTCGACGATCCCGAGGGACGCGGCGCTCGCTTCGGCAGGGCAAATTGCCCTCGAATCGCGATCGAGGGCAAGCCGCGGCCTAGGCGCCCAATAAAGGTATTACAATACGCATGACGGCGTCAGAAGCGCAGCAGCCGCGCGCCCGCGAGCGCGCCGGCCGCCGTCACCAGAGCCGTGGCGAGGGTGTACCAGGTCGCGACGAACAGCGGCGAGTCGTCCGGGCAATGTGACGCGTACAGGGTCGCAGCGAGACCGGCCGACAGCAGTCCCGCAACCGCGCCCGCCAGCGCCGGGCGTGTCGGCGCGCCATGGCGCAATCCCACCAGCGCCGCGGCCAGCACGGGCAGCGACAGGGCGGGAATCGCCACCAGGCAGACCCGGGAATTGGATCCGACCAGCCGGGCGCCCCAGCTCAGCCGCTGCGGCATCGACAGATCGACGGCGACGCCCCCGGCGAGAAGCACGACCGGCAGCACCAGCAGCCATCCCCGCCAGCCCAGCGGCGCGGCGGGCCGCGCCAGGCGCAGACCGACGACGATGGCGGGGATCGCCAGCGAGAGCGTCACCGCGAATTTGAGATCGAAAAACGGGTTGTGGGTCGCCGCCATGAAGTCCGGGCGAACCCGCAGGGTCATCATGAAGATCATCGACGACAGCGCGCCGGCGCAGATCAGGCCGACGGTGAGCCAGGCCCCGGCGGGGCGCGACCTCCAGTCCTGGTCGGCGGCAAGCGTGCGAATGAGGTGCTCGGTATCCATTCGTCAGGTCCCCCGAAGCCGCGAGGCCAGGCTGGCAAGCCCGCGATGCAGGGCAACCCGGACCGCCCCCTCGCTCATCGACAGCTTGCTGGCCGTCTCCTTGATTGACGCGCTCTCCACCGCGATCGACTGCAGCACGTCGCGCTGGCGCGGCGGCAGGCTCTCGAGGTGACTTGCAACTTCGCCCGGCGGCACCGTGTCCTCGA
The DNA here is from genome assembly GCA_031291445.1 of Xanthobacteraceae bacterium. Lineage (GTDB taxonomy): Bacteria > Pseudomonadota > Alphaproteobacteria > Rhizobiales > Xanthobacteraceae > Bradyrhizobium_A. The sequence continues at coordinate 10,371 of JARLJA010000121.1, forward strand.
CCGGGTCTCCGGGCAGAACCTCGGCGAAATCATCGATGTTGACGAACACCCGCCGGCCCCGGCGCCGCAGGGCATCGATCAGCTTGTTGCGCGCGATGGCGAACAGCCACGGCGCGAACGGCGCGGTGTTGTCCCAGGTGTGCCGCTTCAGATGCACGGCGAGAAGAATCTCCTGCACGATGTCCTCGGCTTGGTCGACCGGCTGTCCCGCGCGGGCCAATCCACGACGCGTCGCAGCCCTCATGACCGGGGTCACGGCCTTGAGCAGGCGATGGTAGGCAATCGTGTCGCCCGCATCGGCCGACCGCATCAGGTCGGTCCATTCGCTGTCACGTCCGCTCAACTGCGTTCCCACATAGCCATTCGCGCCCTCTCGTACGTTGTTACGGAGGCGGATGGCAATCACGCAATTGTGAACAAGCGTGATTTCGCAAGCCGTTTCGGGGGTTACGGGTCTGCCGCGGTTTTGCCCTGAGCAAGACCGAAGATTCCCTTTTTTCGCCCACCTGCAGACACGGCGTCGCGGCTCCCTGTGCGCCATTGGGGACGGCAAACGGGGAGATTGCCATGAGCAGCAAGGCCAATGGGTGTTGGCCCGTCATCGTTGTTGCGGGGATTCTGGCGCTCGGGAGCGCGGCGGCCCGGGCCGCCGAAAATACCGACCAGCGGCCCACGACCGCGGCGGCGGCGAAGGCCGAACATCACGGCAGGCACCACGCGCATCACGCCTCGCGATCGCGCACCGACCAACACGCTGAAAAGGCGGCGGCCCAGAAGAAGCCCGACGCCGCCGGCCAGGCCGACCTGCCCCCGGCGGTCGCCAACGCCCAGGCCCAGATGGCGGCGGTCGACGCCGGCGGGCCGGCGGCCGGCACCAGCCAGCCGTCATCGCCTTCGCCGGCCGCGCAGGAGGCCGCTCCCGTCCAGAACACGGCGACCGACCTGACGCCGGCCGCAAGTGCCGAGGCGCCGATACTGGTCGCCGCCGACGAAATCAATGACCTCGACCGCGCCGTGCAGCCCGAGAAGCCGAGCGGAAAAATCTTCCGGCCGGCGCCGCTGACGCCTTACGTCTCGAACACGACCTCGGAAGACGCCTGGAACCAGACGTCGCTGATCGGCAAGGTTTTCATCATGCTGGGCGGATGCCTGACGCTCGCGTCCGCGGCCCGCATGTTCGTCGCCTGATCCGATCCGGCCTTCTCGTTCGATCGACGCCTCCGGCCGCGCTATTGCCGCCGGGGGCGTCGGCGTGCACATTGCGGCCCGCAAAGCAACGCGACGCGCGGCCGCCACGACGGCCACCCGCCGCGGCAATTCATGACGGGGCTGACCATGACGACATTCGAGCACATCATCGTTGAGCACAAGGGCGCGGTCGGGATCATCCGGCTGAACCGTCCGAAAATGCTGAACGCACTTTCGTTCGGCGTGTTTCAGGAGATCGCCGCCGCGGTCGACGCGCTCGAAGGCGACGACGCCGTCGGCTGCATCCTGATCACCGGCAGCGAGAAGGCCTTCGCCGCCGGCGCCGACATCAAGGAAATGCAGCCGAAAGGCTTCATCGACATGTTCAACAGCGACTTCTCCGCCATCGGCGGCGGCCGCGTCGCCGCGTGCCGCAAGCCGACGGTCGCCGCGGTCAGCGGCTATGCGCTCGGCGGCGGCTGCGAGCTCGCCATGATGTGCGACATCATCATCGCGGCCGACACCGCCAAGTTCGGACAGCCGGAAATCACGCTCGGCACCATTCCCGGCATCGGCGGCACCCAGCGCCTGACCCGCGCCGTCGGGAAGTACAAGGCGATGGACCTCTGCCTCACCGGCCGCATGATGGACGCCGCGGAAGCCGAGCGCGCCGGCCTCGTCAGCCGCATCGTGCCCGCCGACCGGCTGCTCGAGGAAGCAACCGCGGTCGCCGAGAAGATCGCGTCGATGTCGCGTCCCACCGCCGCCATGGCGAAGAGCGCCGTCAACCGGGCGCTCGAGACCACCCTTGCCGAGGGCATGGAGGTCGAGCGCGACCTGTTTCATGCGACCTTCGCACTCGCCGACCGGTCGGAAGGCATGGCCGCCTTCATCGAGAAGCGGCCGCCCAGCTTCAAGAACCGCTAGTGGTCCGACTCCAACATTCGCAGCGTCTTGGGGCGGACATGCGGTCCGCCCCAAATAGTCTGTTGCCAAGGGCTCATTGACGCCGATCAAGCCGCGCGGAGGGCGACGCCGTAGATTCGTTACAAGCCATCAACTCGTCGGCGGCGTCAATGAACACTCACCCCCAGCAGGCTGCGCTCGAGAGCAACGCGATCGCGACATCGGACGCCGTCACCTTGTGGGGGCTGTTTTGTGCGCGCGTTCGGCGCACACCGTCCGCCATCGCCTATCGCGACTTCGACCCGGTCGCGGGGCACTGGCGCGACCATTCCTGGCAAGCGATCTTCGACCGCGTCGAACAGCTGCGCGCCGCGCTGTCGCGCGAGAGCCTGAATCCAGGCGATCGCGTTGCAATCCTGCTGCCGAACGGGGTCGACTGGGCTTGCACCGACATCGCCGCGCACGGCATGGGCCTCGTGGTGGTCGGCCTCTACCCGCATGAAACCGCGGACAGCAATGCCTATATCCTGGGGCATGCCGATGCGCGGCTGGCGATCTTGGACAGCACGGCGCGCTGGGCCTCGCTTGGGCCGCTGCGGTCCGAATTCCCCTTGCTCGAGCAGGTCTGGATCAAGGACTGCGAGAACGGGCCGGCAACGGAAGCTTCGGGACCCGTGGTGCGCCCGTTCGCCGACGTCCTCGCTGGCACAGCGGCGCCGCCGGCACCACCCGCGGTGGACGCGGATGATGTCGCCACGCTGATCTACACCTCGGGCACGACCGGCCGGCCGAAGGGAGTGATGCTGTCTCACTTCGCCGTGCTGTGGAATGCACAGGCGACCTGTCGCGCGGTCTCGATCCGCTCCGACGATACCTTCCTGTCGATCCTGCCGCTCGCGCACGTGTTCGAGCGCACGGCCGGCTACTACCTTCCCATGATGGTCGGCTGCACGGTCGCCTACGCGCGATCGCCGCAGGATCTGGCCGACGATCTCCGGGCGGTCCGCCCCACCGCGATGCTCGGCGTTCCGCTGGTGTTCGAGCGATTGTGTGCGACGATCCGCGCCAAGGCCGCCGGCCCCGCGGCAAGGCGGCTCTTGCAGCTGGCCATCGATCTCGGCTGGCAGGGCTTCCTCGCCGCGCAGCGCCGCGGCCGCCCTGGACCGGGTGCGCGCCTGCTGTGGCCGCTGCTCAGGCGCCTCGTGGCGGCGCCGGTGCTGGCGGCGTTCGGCGGACGGCTTCGCGTCGTGTTCAGCGGCGGCGCGCCGCTGGAGGTCGGCGTCGCGCGGATGCTGATCGGCCTCGGCCTTCCGGTGGTGGAAGGCTACGGGTTGACCGAGGCCGCGCCCGTGGTCGCCGCCAACCGGCCCGGTGACAACCTGCCCGGCTCGGTCGGCCGTCCGCTGGACGGGGTCGACGTCAAGCTCGGCCCGCAGGGCGAATTGCTGGTGCACTCGCCGTCGACGATGGCGGGATACTGGAAGGACGCGGAGCGCACGGGGAAGGCCATCGATGCCGCCGGGTGGCTCGCCACCGGCGACCTCGCCGAGATCGGCCCGGACGGCCACGTCTTCATTCGCGGCCGTCTGACCGAGATGATCGTCTTGTCGATCGGCGAGAAGGTCAATCCGAACGTGGTCGAGGCGAAGATCACCCGCGATCCGCTGTTCGCGCAGGCGATCGTGGTCGGCAACCGTCGCCCCCATCTCGTCGCGATCGTCGTGCTGGACACAGCGATCTGGACGCACGTCGCCGCCGTGCGGGGCCTCGACCCGCGCCGGCCCAATCAAGCGGCCAGCAAGGCCGACCTGCTCGCGAGGATGACGGCGCAACTCACCGGGCTGCCCCGTTTCGCCCAGGTTCGGGCGGTGCACCTGACGCTGGATCCCTGGACGCTCAAGGCCGGCCTGCTGACCCCGACGCTCAAGATCAAGCGTGAGCGCGTCGCGCTGTTGTACGCGAAAGAGATCGCGGAGCTCTATGCCGACCAGGGGGCCTAGCGCCGGTCACGCGCCGGCGGCGCCGACGGTCATGCCGCCGCAGACATAGAGCACCTGCCCGGTCACGAAGCCGCTGTCGCGGTGCAGGAAGAACGCGATGGCGTTGGCGATGTCCTGCGGCGTGCCGAGGCGACGAACCGGCACCGCGTCGATGATCGCCCTGGTACGGGGACTGTCGGCCGGATTGGCCCGCTTGAACAGCTCGGTGTTGATCGGCCCGGGACCGATCGCGTTCGCCGTGATACCGAATTTACCGAGCTCGAGCGCCCAGACCTTGGCCATGCCCTGCAGTGCCGCCTTGGAGCCGGCATAGACGGTGCGGAGCTCCTTGCCCAGCGCTGCGCGGGACGACACGTTGACGACGCGACCGAAGCCCGCGGCCTTCATGCCGGGCAGAACAGCCTGCAGGCACTGCAGCGCGCAGCGCGCGTTGAGGTGCATCACCGCGTCGAAATCCGCGAGCGTCTGCTGCTCGACGGAAGCCGGACGGACCATGCCGACATTGTTGACGAGACGCGTAATCGGCCCGCCCTCGAGCGCACGGGCAAGAGCGGCCGCAGTCTGATCCGGATCGGACAGGTCGGCGATCAGGCCGTCGCCCTCGCGGTCGATGCTGACGACGTCGAAGCCGTCGGCGCGGCAGCGCTCGACGGTGGCGCGGCCGATCCCCGCCGCCCCGCCGGTGACCAGAACCCGTTCGCGCGCCATGCTTCTTCTCCCGTCAAACGATGCTGTTGTTGGGAGGTGCTGTAGCACGATGGCCGCGGCGAGAACATCGCCGGCGGCGAACGGCTCCCCCGACAATTCGCGGGACCAGACGCGCTGCGATCAGTGGAAGTCGCGGGACGGCGGCAGGATGCGGACATTGCGCGGATGGCGATGCTTGGGCGCAGGCATGCGGCTCTGCTCCGCAGCGTCGCGCGGGTCGTCGAGATCGAAAGCCGGATCGAGATCGTCCCGCCGCCGCACCTCACCGGACAGCAGCAGCAGATCCGCCGACCGGTCGACCATCCGGTCCGCGACCAGGTGGACGACGCCTTCGGGGCTGCGCTGGATCCGGCCCTCGACCAGCAGCAGCCGCGCCCCCATCACCTCCTTGCGGAAACGCTCCATGGTCCGCGGCCACACCACGATATTGGCGATGCCGGTCTCGTCCTCGAGGGTGACGAACACCACGCCCTTGGCGCTGCCCGGCCGTTGTCGCACCAGGACCACGCCGGCGCATCGAGTTCGCGCGCCGTCGGCCAGCGCCGTGGTGGCCTGACAGCTCCGCACGCGTTCGCTGGTGAAAGCGGAGCGCAGGAACTCCATTGGATGTCCCTTGAGCGACAGGCGCACGGTCTGATAGTCGGCCACCACGTTTTCGGACCGCGGCATCGCCGGCAGCGGCCGGACGTCCTCGTCGGCCAGTTCGCGGGCGGTCGCGGCGGAAAACAACGGCAGCGGCACGTCGTCGGGCAGGCGCCGGACCGCCCACAGCGCCGCGCGGCGATCGAGCCCGAGCGAGCCGAACGCATCGGCGTCGGCCAGCAGGACCAGCGCGCGCTTGGGCAGCGCGGTGTCGCGGGCAAAATCCTCGAGCGAGCGAAACGGCCGGCGCGCTCGGGCCGCGACGATGCGCTGATCCCAGTCGTCATCGGACCAGGTCTTGTCGTCGTCCACGTCGCGGACCCTGAAGCCGTCGATCTGGCGGAAGCCCAGCCGCAGCGCGTGATGCCGTCCGCACTGCTCCTCAAGCGTGTTCTGGCCGCAGCTGAAGGACACGTCGACCTCGCGCACCACGACGCCGTTCTTGCGCGCGTCGGCGACGATCTGCGCCGGCGCGTAGAAACCCATCGGCTGCGAATTGAGCAGTCCGCAGGCGAACGCGTCGGGATGGGCATGCTTGAGCCATGACGAGGCGTAGACCAGTTGCGCGAAGCTGGCGGCATGGCTCTCGGGGAACCCATAGGTGCCGAAGCCCTCGATCTGCTTGAAGCAGCGCTCGGAAAAATCCCTCGGATAGCCGCGCGCCACCATGTTGCCGACCATGCGGTCGCGGAACTTGCCGAGATCGCCCATGTTGCGGAACGTCGCCATCGCGCGGCGCAGCTGGTTGGCCTCGCTGGGCGTGAATTTCGCGGCGACGATGGCGAGCTGCATCGCCTGCTCCTGGAACAGCGGCACGCCCAGGGTGCGGTGCAGAACCCTCCAGAGCTCATCGGGCTCGCCGTGCTCCGGCGACGGCGACGGATACGCGACCGGATCGACGCCGTTGCGCCGCCGCAGATAGGGATGCACCATGTCGCCCTGGATCGGCCCCGGCCGGACGATGGCGACCTCGATGACGAGGTCGTAGAACGTCTGCGGCTTCAGGCGCGGCAGCATGTTCATCTGGGCGCGGCTTTCGACCTGGAACACGCCGAGCGACTCGCCGCGCGACAACATGTCGTAGACGTCCTTCTCCTCCGACGGAATCGTCGCGAGTTCGCGACGCTCGCCCTTGTGCTCGGCGATCAGATCGAGCGACTTGCGGATGCAGGTCAGCATGCCGAGCGCGAGCACGTCGACCTTCATCATGCGCAGCGCGTCGATGTCGTCCTTGTCCCACTCGATGAAGGTGCGATCCTCCATCGCGGCGTTGCCGATCGGCACGTATTCGTCGAGGCGGTCCTGGGTCAGCACGAAGCCGCCGACATGCTGGGACAAGTGGCGCGGAAAGCTGATCAGTTCGGCGGCGAAATCGACGGCGCGCCGGATCATCGGATTGGCGGGATCGAGGCCGGCCTGGCGGATCTGCATCTCGCTCAGGCCGTCGCCCCAACTGCCCCAGACCGTGTCGGCCAGCGCGGCGGTGACGTCCTCGGTCAATCCGAGCGCCTTGCCGACGTCGCGGATGGCGCTGCGCGGGCGATAGTGAATCACGGTCGCGACGATCGCGGCGCGGTGGCGGCCATAGCGGCGGTAGATGTACTGCATCACCTCTTCGCGGCGCGAATGCTCGAAATCGACGTCGATATCGGGCGGCTCGCGCCGCTCCTCGGACAGGAAGCGCTCGAACAGCACGTCGATCTTGGTCGGGTCGACCGAGGTCACGCCGAGCACGTAGCACACCGCCGAATTGGCCGCGGAGCCCCTGCCCTGGCACAGGATGTTCTGCGAGCGCGCGTAACTGACGATGTCGTGCACCGTGAGAAAGTAGTGCGCGTAGTCGAGCTTCTCGATCAGCGCGAGCTCCTTGTGCAGAATGTCGCGGGTCTTCTGATCGATCCCCTGCGGATAATGCTTGCGCACGCCTTCCCAGGTGAGATCTTGGAGATGCTGCTGCGCCGTCTTGCCCGGCGGCACCGGCTCGTCGGGGTACTGGTATTTGAGTTCGTCGAGCGAGAACGTCACCCGCGCGGCGAAGCGCGAGGTTTCCGCGATCGCCTCGGGGATGTCGCGAAACAGCCGCGCCATTTCGACCGCGGGTTTCAGATGGCGTTCGGCATTGGCCTCGAGGCGCCGGCCGACGGCCTCGATGGTGGCCTTCTCCCGGACGCAGGTCAGGACATCCTGCAGCGGGCGGCGGGCGGGATGGTGATACAGCACCTCGTTGGTGGCGAGCAGCGGCACGCCGGCGGTGGCTGCGATCTGTCGCAGGCCCGCCAGCCGCCGCCGGTCATTGCCGCGATAGATCAGGCTGGCGGCGAGCCACACCCCGTCGGCGCCGCTTTGACGCAAGCGGGCAAGGGCCGCAAGCGCGGCCGCGGCATCGAAACGGTGCGGCAGCGCCAGCACCAGCAGTTGCCCCTCGGCGAACTCCACGAGATCGGACAGCGCCAGGCGGCACGCGCCTTTTTCCGCGGCGAGCTTGCCGCGGCTGAGCAGCCGGCAGAGCCGGCCATAGGCGGCGCGATCCCGTGGATAGGCCAGGATATCGGGCGTGCCGTCGCAAAACACCAGACGGGTCCCGATCAAGAGTTTCGGCTTGTGGGACAGTTCGGGATTGTCGAGTTCGCTATGGGCCCGCACCACGCCGGCCAGCGTGTTGTGATCGGCCAGGCCGATGGCGGCGAGCCGCAGCTCGGCTGCCTGATGCACGTAGTCCTGCGGATGCGAGGCGCCGCGCAGGAACGAGAAATTGGTGGTGATGCCGATCTCGGCATAGGCCGGCGTGCTCATGCGAACAGCCCGTGCATGAACCAGTGGGGCAGCGTCGCCGGCCCCGCTTCCGCCGCGGTCTCGCGGCCGTAAAGCCCGTCGCGATAAAGCCAGAACCGCAGGCCGGCCTCGTCCTCGACGCGAAAATAGTCCCGCGTCAGCGCGCCCGTCTGCGGCCGCCACCATTCCATCGCGATGCGTTCGGGGCCCTCCACCCGCGCCACGGCATGAACAGCGCGCCGCCATCGAAATTGCGCGGGCGGGCCATCGGGCACCTCGGCGATGACCTGGATCGGCTCCGGCGGCTCCAGCAGGCGCAGCGGCCGCCGCGGCGGTTCGGCGGCGTCGCGCGGCGGCCACGCCGCCTGCGCCGCGGCCGCAAGATGATGCTGCGCCGGTCGCGCGATCTCCGCGCGTTCCGGAATATGGCTGTCCTGCGGCAGATGGACGACGATGCGCCGGCTGCCGATCCGCGCCGCGATGCGGTCGATCAGCGCCGAGACCTCGTCGGTGTCGTGGGCATGGCTGTCGAGATCACGCTGCTCCTGGGTCACGTTCTCGACGTGGCTCGCGGCCAGCCGGATCAGGTCGAAGCCGAAGCCGGGATCGAGAGGATCGGCGAGAGCCTCCAGCCGCTCGCGAAACAATCCTTGCACCGTGCGCGTTCGCGTCACCGGCCGGCCCGCCGCGACCGTGATCGCCCGCACGGCGCCGTCGGTGCGGAAAAAACTGGCCTCGAGGCGGCGCGCGCCCTTGCCATGACGTTCCATGATCGCGACCAGCCGATGCGCCAGATCGTCCAGGGCCGCCATGATGGCGAGGTCGGAGGCGACGGGTTCGGCAAAGCGTTTCTCCGCCACGAAGTCGGGTGGCGGCTTGCGCGGCGAAATCGGCGCGTCGTCCTGGCCGAGGGCCTGCCGCAACAGCGTGGTGAAGGCGGCGCCGAACCGCGCGGTGATTTCGCCGGGCGCGCGCGCGGCGACGTCGCCGATCGTCTTCAGGCCGGCGCGGCGCAATCCGCGCGTGATCGCGTCGTCCGCCGCCAGGGCGGCGACCGGCAGGCGGCCGACCGCCGCGGCTTCGCCGCCGTCGGGGATCACGCATGCGGCGGCCACCATCGCCACCGTGCGGGCACAAGCCGCGGTCCCCGCGATCGCGGCATGGACCACAAAACCCTGCCGGTGAAGCGCCTGGCGCAGGCTCGCCAGCAGCGCCGCCTCGCCGCCGAACAGGTGCGCGCATCCCGTGACGTCGAGGAACAGGCCGTCGGGCGGGGCCAGCGCGACCAGCGGGGTGAAACGGTCGCACCAGTCGGCGATCGCATCGAGCGCGCGCCGGTCGGCGGCCTCGTCCGCATCGAAAACCTGCAGCTCGGGACAGATCGCGCGGGCATTGGCCAGCGGCAGGCCGATCTCGAGGCCGATCGCCGCCGCGGCATCGTCGAGCGCGGTCAGCCTCAAGGCGTTGTTCCGCTTGCCGACCACCACCCAGGGTGTCACCGCGGGCGGATCAGCCGGCGCGCCGCCCCCCCGCGAGGGCGGATCGATGTCGCGCGACAGCTGGCGCCTGAGCCGGTCGGTGGGAAGGCGCGGCAGCCGCAAGCAGAGGATGCGCCGGTTCACGGAAAAGGCACTCATGACAATTCCATTCCATGATCCACTGGCCGGTCTGGCCATGACGGTTGCGAATGAGCTGGGTCCTGATCACCGGTGCTCCCCATGCGTTCCAGGGCGGCGCCGGGGCCGACGGCGCGCTCTGCGCGGTCCATCGGGTCTCGGCCGTGCTGGCCGATGGCGCGGCCGCCGTCCGCAGCATCACGCAGGCCACGCCGGAGGCCTGCGCCGCCAATGTCAGCTTGCGGCTGACGGACAGATCGAGCTGATGCGCGTCGCCCCACAGATCGAGCACCACGGCACCCAAAGCGGCGCAGGCCAGCGCATCCGCCGTCACCCGCAGCGCCATCCCGGCATCCGCCGCCCGCACCAGCACGATCCGCCGCGGATCGAGTCCAAGTTCGGCGAAGCCGCTCATCGCAAGCGCACCGGCTTCCCGCGCGACGAAATCCTGCCACACCCAGAGCAGCGGCCGCTGCATGGCACAGCGCCAGGCCAGCCCCGCCGCGAAGCCGGTGGCCGAGGCGGCATGCCGGCTCTCCGGCGCGAACACCTCATGCACCGCGCCGCGCACCAGGCCGCCCTGCAGCACTGCGTCGGCGGCATCGTGGCCGAGCGCCGCCCGTTCGGCCGCATGGGGGATCCCCGCGCCTTCCAGACGCTCGATCGCCCCCCGCAATCTCGAAAGCGTGCCCGCACGCGCACTGCTCATACGCCGATCCGATCCGAAAAGGTCAGCGCCCAATGGGCGTTGGCTCCTCTTGCTTGTTCATGATATGTTCCATTAAAGGCCGTTGTCGGGGCAGAGTCAATGACGCCCCCAAAAATTTGAAACACAAGCTAAAACAATGAATTGAAGGATCGACTTGGCCACCGCTGCCGGCATCCTGACTCACCCACGAGAGAGGCCACCAGCCATGCACGCCTCACCCACGACCGAGACCCTCGATCATCTCCGGCACGAGGCCCGTGCCTGCCGGGCCTGCCCGCTGTGGCAGGACGCCACCCAGACCGTGTTCGGCGAAGGTCCCGCCCATGCCCCCATCATGCTGGTCGGCGAGCAGCCCGGCGACAAGGAGGACATCGCCGGCAAGCCGTTCGTCGGACCGGCAGGACAGGTGCTCGACCGGGCGCTCCAGGACGCCGGCGTCGATCGCGGCAAGGTCTACGTCACCAATGCGGTCAAGCATTTCAAGTTCGTGCCGCGCGGCAAGATCCGGCTGCATCAAAAGCCGGCCACGCCCGAGATCAATGCCTGCCGGCCCTGGTACCAGCGCGAGCGCGCGGCCGTGAATCCCGCCCTCGTCGTCGCGCTCGGCGCCACCGCCGCGCAAAGCGTGCTCGGCAAGATTATAACGATCGGCAAGACCCGTGGCCGGCTTCTCGACCTCGACGAAACCGCCAAGGCCCTGGTCACGGTACATCCGTCCTACCTGCTGCGCCTGCCCGATGCCGACGCCAAGGCGCGGGAGTATCGGCGGTTCGTCGAGGACCTCACGCTGGCGCTGCCGTTTCTGCAGCCCTAGTCGAGAACCGCCGGTCGGCCCTCACAGCACCTTTCTGACCCAGTTGTGCGGGTCGGGTGCACGTCCGTACTGGATGTCGACGAGCTTCTTGCGCAGCGACATCGCCACCGGACCGGCGACGCCGCCGTTGATGACAAAATCGCCGTTCGTCGAACACACCTTCCCGATCGGCGAGATGACCGCCGCCGTGCCGCATGCGAAGGCCTCCTTCAGCTTGCCGCTGGCGGCGTCGGAGCGCCATTGATCGATCGTGTAGGGCTCCTCGCGCACGCGCGTTCCGGCATCCCTGGACAGCGCGATGATGGAATCGCGGGTGATACCCGGCAGGATGGTGCCGAGTGGCGGCGTCAGCAGCGAACCGTCGTCGAACACGAAGAACACGTTCATGCCGCCGAGTTCCTCGACATAGCGGCGCTCGATCGCGTCGAGGAACACGACCTGGTCGCAGCCGTGGTCGATCGCTTCGGCCTGCGCGCGCAGGCTCGCGGCGTAGTTGCCGCCGCATTTCACGGCGCCGGTGCCGCCGATCGCGGCGCGCGTATAGGTCTGCGACACCCAGATGGATACCGGCGCCGGGCCGCCCTTGAAATAGGAGCCGACCGGCGAGGCGATGACGGCGAACAGATATTCGGCCGAGGGCTTCACGCCGAGGAAGACCTCGTTCGCGATCATGAACGGACGCAGGTACAGGCTGCCCTCGCCGCCCGGTATCCAGGCGCGGTCGATGCGGATGATCTGCTCGACGGCCTTGATGAACAGCGCTTCGGGCAGCGGCGCCATGGCCATGCGCTCTGCCGAATCCCTGAAGCGCCGGGCATTGGCGTCCGGACGGAACAGGTTCACGCCGCCGTCCTCGCTCCGGTAGGCCTTCAGGCCCTCGAAAATTTCCTGGGCGTAGTGCAGCACCGCCGTGGCCGGATCGAGCGAGAAATTCGCGCGCGCCTCGACGTGCGCCCCGTGCCAGCCGTTCGCCTTGTCGTACCGAATGATGGCCATGTGATCGGTGAAAACCCGGCCGAAACCGGGATCGACGAGCCTGGCGGCGCGATCCTGGTCCGGGGTCGGCTTCGCCGCGGGCTGGATTTCAAATCTCAATGTCATTCCGTTGCATCCTGCAATACGATCTAGAGCGCCAGTCCAATGGCTCCGACGTCGCGCAGAACCATATTTGGACAGGGCGGGGAGCGAAAGAGGGTCGGCCCCGCGCAGAACGCCGTCGCGGACGAGCGCGCCCGGACGTTCCGACGCACCTTCGTGCCGCTGATGTCTTATCAGGGCCTTGCGACCTACGTCTCTGCCCCAGATCGCCCCTCAAGACAAGCCGGCCCGATTGCAGGTTCAGGGCCTAGGCCGCGAGCATGCCCTCGACCAGCTTGATCCAGTAGGAAGAGCCGTAGACGATGGCCTCGTCGTTGAAGTTGTAGGCGGGATGGTGCAGTTCGGCGCTGTCGCCATTGCCGACAAAAATGAACGCGCCCGGGCGCGCCTCCAGCATGTAGGCGAAGTCCTCGGCCGCCATGATCGGCTTGGCGTCGGCCACGACGTTGGCGGCGCCCGCGATATCCGACGCCACCCGCGCCGCGATCTCAGTCTGCTCGGCGTGATTGACCAGGACGGGATAGCCCCGCATGTAGTTGAGATTGATGCGCGCGCCGGTGGTCTGCGCCACGCCGGCGACCACTTCCTGAATCCGGTGCTGGACCAGATCCCTGATTTCCGGCTTCAGCAGGCGAATGGTCCCGAGCAGATCGGCGGTCTGCGGAATCACATTGGTGGTATGCCCGGCGTGGAAGCTGCAGATCGAGATCACCGCCGACTCCAGCGGATCGACGCTGCGCGACACGATGGTCTGCAGCGCCATCACCAGCTGGGCGCCCGCCAGCAGCGGGTCGACGCCGCGGTGCGGCATCGCCGCGTGGGTGCCCTTGCCCTCGATCGAGATCTTGAGCTGGTCCATCGACGCCATCATCGGGCCCGGGCGGATCGCGAACGCGCCGAGCGGCAGGCCCGGCGCATTGTGCATGCCGTAGACCTGGTCGATCGGAAAGCGATCCATCAGGCCGTCCGAGATCATGGCGGCGGCGCCGGCGCCGCCCTCTTCGGCCGGCTGGAAGATCACCACCGCGTCGCCGGCGAAGTTGCGGGTCTCGGCGAGGTAGCGCGCCGCGCCGAGCAGCATCGCGGTGTGGCCGTCATGGCCGCACGCATGCATCTTGCCGGGGGTCTTCGATTGATACGGCAGGCCGGTGTCTTCGTGGATCGGCAGCGCGTCCATGTCGGCGCGCAGGCCGATGCCGCGCAGGCCGCCGTTGCCCCCGGGCTTGCGCCCCTTGATGACCCCGACCACCCCGGTGCGGCCGAGGCCGGTCACGACCTCGTCGCAGCCGAACTCCCGCAGCCGCTCGGCCACGAAGCCCGCGGTCCGATGGACATCGTACATGATTTCCGGGTGCGCGTGCAGGTCGCGGCGCCAGGCCACGGTGTCGGGCTGCAATTCGGCGATTCGATTGACGATGGGCATATGGCAGGCTTCCGCAGCAAGGCCGCCCCGGCAGCGGCTGGTTTGAGGGCCGAGCCTAACACGCTCCCGCAACGCCCCCAAGACGCGTAAGTCCCATGACCGCCGGCCGGATTGACGGGGCTCAAGGCGGAGGGCAAGCCTGCCGTCAACAATTCCCATGGGAGGAACAAGACGGCCATGACCAGGCAGATCGAGGGCGACTTCGACTACATCGTGGTCGGCGCGGGAACCGCCGGCTGCATCGTCGCCAACCGGCTGTCCGCCGATCCGCGCAAGCGCGTGCTCATTCTCGAGGCAGGCGGCCTCGATAACTGGATCTGGTTTCATATCCCGGTCGGCTACCTGTTCGCGATCGGCAATCCGCGGTCGGACTGGATGTTCAAGACCGAACCCGAGGCCGGGCTCAACGGCCGCGCGCTGGCCTATCCCCGCGGCAAGGTGATCGGCGGCTCGTCGGCCATCAACGCCATGATCTCGATGCGCGGCCAGGCCGCCGACTACGATCACTGGCGCCAGCTCGGCCTCGCCGGCTGGGGGTGGGGCGACGTGCTGCCCGCCTTCAAGCGGCTCGAGGATCATTTCCTCGGCGAAAGCGAACATCACGGTGTCGGCGGCGGCTGGCGCATCGAGGCGGCGCGGCTGTCGTGGCCGGTGCTCGATGCGGTCGCCGACGCCGCGGCGCAGATGGGCATCCCGCGCACGCCCGATTTCAACACCGGAAACAACGAAGGCATCGGCTATTTCCACGTCAACCAGAAGCGCGGGCGGCGCTGGTCGTCGGCGCGCGGTTTCCTCAAGCCGGCGCTCGGTCGACCGAACCTGCGGCTGGAGACCGGCGTGCTGGTCGAGCGCGTGATCGTCGAAGCGGGCCGCGCCGTCGGCGTCCGCTTCCTGCAGGGCGGCGTCGTCACCGAGGCGCGCGCCCGGGGCGAAGTCGTGCTGTGCTCGGGATCGATCGGATCGATCCAGGTGCTGCAGCGTTCGGGCATCGGGCCGGCGGAGTGGCTGGCGCCGCTCGGGATCACGCCGGTGCTCGAGCGCGCGGGCGTCGGCCGCAACCTGCAGGATCACCTGCAGCAGCGCGCGATCTACAAGGTGACCGGCATCCGCACCCTCAACGAGACCTACTATTCACTGCCGCGGCGCGGACTGATGGGGCTCGATTACATGCTGCGCCGGCGCGGGCCGCTGACCATGGCGCCGTCGCAGCTCGGGATCTTCACCCGCTCCGATCCGCACCAGGAACGTGCCAACATCCAGTTTCACGTCCAGCCGCTGTCGCTGGACAAGGTCGGCGAGCCGCTGCACCGCTTTCCCGCCATCACGGTGGCGGCCTGCAACCTGCGCCCGACCTCGCGCGGCACGCTGCGGCTGCGCGACGCGCGACCCAATACGCCACCAATGATCGCGCCGAACTATCTCGCCACGCCCGAGGACCGCCAGGTCGCCGCCGACGCCATCCGGGTCACCCGCCGGCTGATGAAGCAGGCCGCGCTCGCGCCCTACCGGCCGGACGAATACCTGCCGGGGCCCGCCGTCGGCGACGACGATGCCGCGCTGGCCAAGGCCGCCGGCGACATCGGCACCACGATCTTTCATCCCGTCGGCACCGCCAAGATGGGGCGCCCCGACGACCCGCTGGCGGTGGTCGACGAACGCCTGCGCGTCCACGGCATGGGCGGCCTGCGCGTCATCGATGCATCGGTGATGCCGACCATCACCTCGGGTAACACCAACACCCCCACCGCCATGATCGCCGAGAAGGGCTCGGCGATGATGGTCGAGGACGGGCGGTGAGGCGTGACGTAGCCAGCCGAGGCGGCCGTCCAAAAGCGCCACCCAAGTCAGGATTTGGCGTCAACGCGGCGACGAAAGGGCTTCATCCCAGCTGGTTCCGACGTAGGACGGCAGCATCGCGATGTCCCGCCGGCCATCCATGCGCACGTACTGGGTCAGCCCCAGCGGATTGATGTCTCCGAAGGCGATCGTCGCGGTCGTGCCGCCCGCGGTTCGGGCGGTGAGGATGAGCTTCGGTGGTTCAAGGCCGAATTCCGACAGTGACCGGCCGCCAAGCTCCTCGGGAGAAAAATCGCGCTCCGACGCCGAGTTTCGCAACAGTCTCAGCCCGGCCTCGATCTGCGCCGCAAGTTCCGGACGCACGTCTTCCTCAGTCGAGCGCCAGGGCCCTCCCGGATCGCGGGCAAACGAGCGCTGTTCAGTGCCCTTGCCGATCCTGACGCTGGTCACGTCCTCCATCCGCCAGGTGGACAACAGGCCCTGAGGCTTGAATGGCTCCGAACCGGGGCGCGGACGCTCCCCCACGAACGCGAAGGTCGCAAGGAAGGCCGCCGCCAGCAGCGCCACCGCGGGCAACGCGAAACGCTTCATGACCGCCGACGCCACCAGACCAGCCCCCCAAGCAGAGCAACCGCTCCAGGCAAGACGAGGACGGTGGAAATGAAGATTCCCTGGGCCTGCCGCCCGGTCAGAATCACTCTCGGCACATCCTCGACCACCGGCCGTGCAACGGGGGCCTTCTCCTCGCGTGACAGCCACGACAGGCAGTTGATGATCATGTCGGCGTTCGACAGGTAGGGATAGAACGAGTTGCTGGCGAAGCCGGCATTGCCGAACGCCACCAGCCGAAACGGCTTGTCCTGGCTCGGCTCCAGCTTGCCCTCCGCCACCACGGCGAGCGGCTCGGGGCCTTTCGCCTCACCCTCGCCGTCCCCCTTCGACGCGCCTTTTTCGGTGACGATGTAGCTCGAGTCCGTGCTCGCGAAGAGGACCTTCGCATCGACTGGTCCGCCGCCGCCCGCTGGCTGAACGGCCGCCACCGGGCGCGCGCCCGGATAGATCGACATCGCAAGGCCCTGGGTGATCGGATGCGGCGCGTACTTGCTGACGGCGATCATCTGGTCGTCGGTGAAGTAGTGGCCGTTGGGATCGACCAGATAGCCGTCGCCGAAATTCACCCCGGCATCGGCCATGAGCGCGCGCAGGGACTCGTCCACGGTATAGTCCGGCTCGATGGCCAGGAAAAAGCTGCCGCCACGCGCCAGATAGGTTCTGAGCAGCCCGGTTTCGGGAGGAGAGAAGCGCGACCGCGGATTGACTTCCACCAGCACGGCGCAATCGTCCGGCACCGGCCGGCCGGCCGACAAATCGACCTTTCGGGACAACAGGCCGAGCTTGTCCAGGCTTCGCCGCAGGCGACCGAGGCCGTGATCCTCCATCTGCACCACGAGCCGCTCGCCGCGCCCGCCCAACCCCTCGAAGTGGGTTTGATGCTCGAAATTATCGATCTGGTACTCGCCGTGCCCGGTGCCGAAGCAGATGACCACGTCACGCTCACGCATGGCCCGAAGCATGCCCAGGGCAATCTCGTGATCGTCCGAACTGACGACCTCGACCCGCCGCGTGCTGGTCCGCAGGATCGCGGTGTTGTAGACGCGAACGCCGAGCTGATTGGCGCGCGCGGGATTCTGATCGGTGTCGACGGTTTCCAGCCTGAGCTGGGGATTGAGCCGCGCGAGCAGCCGCAGCGTGGTCATGGCCGCCAGAGCGGACTGATCGTTCTTCTTGTAGAAATACGTCAGCTCGAGCGGTTCATGCAGGTCGCGCACCACCTGCTCCGCCTCCAGCGAGGGCGTGAAGGCCTCCTCGCGGGTCAGGTCCAGGTGGGCATCGTGGCGATAGAGCGCCATGTTGGCGAAGAGCACGGCAACGCACGCGCCGCCGGCTATTGCGAAACGAGCAAGCCACCGCGGCAGGCCCGACAGGGGAAGCCGCAGCCGTATCCCGAAAGCGAACAGCGCGACCAGCGCGCCGATCACCGCCGCGAACCACAATCCACCCGTCAACTCCGCCAGATGTCCGGTCATCTCGCCTGCAGTCTTCGTGTCGTCAGAAACAGCGCCAGGAGCGTCATGGTGACGAAATAGCCGATGTCCGAGAGAAACACCGAGCCGGTGGCCATCGCGTGGAAGTGCCCGATCAGGGAGAGGTTCAGCGCCAGGCTGTCGAAGGGTGCCGGCAGCATTCCGGAAACCGAATCCGCGTACCAGAGCATGAGGGAGGTGCCGAGCGTCAGCGCCGCCGCAACGACCTGGTTTTCGGTGAGGCTCGACATGAACAGGCCGATGGACACCAGGAACGCACCGAGCAGCACCAGCGCGAGATACCCGCTGTAGATGGGGCCCCAGTCCGGATCGCCGTAGATCCAGAGGATCGCGGCATACACCACCGATCCCCCGATCATCCCGAGGATCAGGGCGAGCGTCGCCAGGAACTTGGCGATCACGATCGCGATCTCCTGCACGGGCGAGGTCAGCAACAGTTCGAGGGTGTCGGTGGAGCGCTCCTCGGCGAACACCCGCATCGTCATCGCGGGAACGAGCAGGATCGCCAGCACATAGATCTGGTGAAAGATGTAGTTCAGGTTGGCGACCCGCGTCGCCACCAGCGTCAGGCTGAAGGTATAGCCCAGCACCAGCAGAAACACCGCGATGATGGTGTAGCCGACCGGCGACGTTAAGGTCGCCTCCAGCTCTTTGCGAAGCAGGACGCCGAGGACTCTCATGTGACCGACAGGAACCAGGCTTCGAGGTTTGGGGTCTCGGCGATCGCCCTGACGCCGAGCAGCTTGCCGTGGAGCAGAAGCCCGACGCGATGGGCCGTCTTCTCGACCTCGCTCAGGATATGCGACGTCATCAGCACCGTGCACCTGCCCGCGAGCGTGCGGATCAGGGCCCGGGTTTCCATGATCTGCCGCGGATCGAGGCCATTGGTCGGCTCGTCCAGAATCAGGATCTCCGGATCGTGCACCAGCGCCTGTGCCAGCGCGGTCCGCTGCCGGTAGCCGCGCGACAGCGTGCGGATAGGCTTGCCCACGACATCGCCCAGCGCGAGCAGGTCCACCACCCTGGCGACCTCCCGCCCGACGTGCTGCTCCTCGACGCCGCGCAGGCGGCCCGCGAATCGCAGGAATTCCCCGACGCGCATGAAGTTGTACAGCGGCACGCGCTCGGGTACGTAACCGATCAGGCGTCGCGCCGCCAGGCCGTCGGTGACGACGTCGTGCCCGCACACGCTGATGCTGCCCGACGACGGCGTCAGGTAGCCCGCGAGCATCCGGATGAACGAACTCTTGCCGGACCCGTTCGGACCCAGCAGGCAAAACACTTCACCGCGCCGGATGTCGAGATCCAGCGGGTGGAGTGCCATGACTGAGTGATAGCGCTTGCTGACACCGCGGGCGCTGATGGTCAGCGATCCTTCGGCATCCCGGGCACCAGCGGGCGGCTGCACCGCCTCGCTGGCGCTGGTTTCGATGTTCATACTGGCTGCGCGTCAGTCGTAGAATTCAGGCGCTTTCTTCGTCGCCTTGAAGCCCTCTGAATCGTGGGCGATGAACACCTTGGCATCCTCGGAGTCGCGGATGTGCCGGATCTTGGTGTACGCCGCATACATGCCGCTGGGGCTCCAGGTCGCCGCGAGTGCCGGCAGCAGGCTCTTGTCCAGGTTCTCCTGGAGATAGACCGCATCGCTGGTCAGCACGATGGTGCCGCTCTTCGGCAGGCGAACGACCGAGAACTGCAGTCCCGGCGTGTGGCCCGGCGCGCGGATGATCTTGAACACGCCGTCGCCGAACAGATCGAGATCGCCATCGAGCCGGATCAGCTTCATCTTCTTGGTGTCGGCGAAATCGCCGGGAATGTAGTAGACTGAGTATCCCTCTTCGGGCCACCAGGCGGCCTTCATCTCGTCGTTCTGAACCACCAGCGTCGCGTTGGGGAACTGCGAGATGTTACCGCCGTGATCGAGATGAAGATGGGACGCGACGACGTATTTGATGTCATCGACCTTCAGGCCGATCTTGGCGAGCTGGGCCGGGATCGCGTCGTCCTGCGTCATCTTCAGGCCGAAGCCCTTGGCCAGCGGGCCCCACCATCCAGCGGCGTCGGTGATGGTCTTGTCGTTGTTGCCGGTATCGAAAATCACGTTGCCCTTGGGGTGCTTCAGCACATAGAAGCCGACCGGAGCCCAGTCGATGGTGCCCTGTCCACCATTTTGAAGAGCGGCCTTGGGAAATCCGCCCAGAGATCCAGACGTGAAGACGTAGAGTTTGGGGCCTTCCTGCGCGGCGACCGGCGCAGCGGCGCCCACCAGCGCACCGAACGCGATAGCTAGACTCAAGGCAATACGCTTGCTCGTCATAGCACTTCCTCCTTCGCCATTCTTTGTAAGGGCTATCTGCGTAGCCACAGGCCTCGCCCGGCGATGTCGAGGCCGAGTAGGAAACGATGGAGAATAGATTGAGCGCTTCGGCGAAAGCAAGGGTTGCATGGTCGCACGCCGTCGCAGCAATTTACTGCTCGATGGAATATCGAGTTGCAGCCGAGGCGAGCAGGTCTTCTCGCAACGCAGCAGCGGATCTACGCGCAGCACACGAACTCGGACCTACCGCGCCGCGGCAACTGCCGTCCGCATCGTGGTTATCCGGCCACCACTCCACGCTCGCGCGGGACTGCGATCGCGAGCCTCGGCCCACACCCGCGCCGAGGACGACTGCGGCCAGCGCCTCACTGGAATTACGACCGCCACGTGACTTTCGCTGTATCCAGGCGTGACGCGGCACGCCCCGGTGGCTGGCCTTGCGATCCGCAATCGCGCTGCAACACGTCGAGGCTCACCGGTCTCGCGCGGCCGACACGAGGTCGGAGGTGGCGAGGCTCCAGGATGACGTTTCGACAAATTTGGCAGTCGCGTGCGCCCAAATTATGTATTGGACAGCCACGCCGGACTGGCGTCTTCTATCAAAAAAATGGTTCTTAAAGGGAGGATCCAATGGCTTTCGAATGCATCGGCAGCACTTTGACCCGGCGCGAGGCCTTCGCGGCCATGGGCGTTGGCGCGCTGGTCCTGTCGGGACGACTGGCCCAGGCGCAGGCCGCGCGCCCGAGCGAACTGCGGGTCGGAATCGCGACCTATCTGTCCGGCCCCGCCAGCGTGTTCGGCGTGCCGGGCAAGCAGGCGGCGGAGCTCTTGATCGAAGAGCTCAATGCCGCGGGCGGCATCGCCGGCGTGAAGGTCCGTCCCATCTTCGTCGACGAAGGTCCGGGCGTCGACCACTTCGTCGGCGAATATCGACGCCTGGTGCAAAGCGAAAACGTCAACATCCTGTTTTCGG
Source organism: Xanthobacteraceae bacterium (assembly GCA_031291445.1). GTDB lineage: Bacteria > Pseudomonadota > Alphaproteobacteria > Rhizobiales > Xanthobacteraceae > Bradyrhizobium_A. The sequence continues at coordinate 31,439 of JARLJA010000121.1, forward strand.
CGATCTCCTCGGCCGACTGCCTGGCCTGCGCGCCGCTGGCCGATGAGCTGAAGCGGCCGACCCTGCTGTGGGACTGCGGCACGCAGCGGATCTTCGAGGAAGGGAAATACGAATACGCCTACCGGACCCAGGCCAATGCCACGCCCGAGATCCTCGCGCCGCTGCTGTACCTGCTCCGCGTCAAACCGGACTTCAAGACCGTCGCCGTCGTCAATCAGGACTATGCCTGGGGCCGCGACAGCTGGAGCCTGTTCAAGACCGGGCTCGAAACCCTGCTTCCCGGCGTCAAAGTGGTCGCCGAGCTGTTTCCCAAGTTCGGCGCCACCGACTTCTCCACGGAAGTCACCCGGTTGCTTGCGCTGCGTCCCGACGTGGTGCTGTCGACCTCCTGGGGCGGCGACCTCGACACCTTCATCCGGCAGTCGGCCGACCGCAATCTGTTCGAGCGCTCGACATTCGTGTTGCCGCTCGCGGAATCGTCGCTGCAGCGCGTCGGCAAGGCGCTGCCTGCCGGCCATATCGTCGGTGCGCGTGGCGACCACTGGTTCCTGCATCCCTCGCCGAAGGATCCGGCGCTGCTCAAGCGCTTCACCGACAGTTACCAGGCGCGCTTCGGCGCCTACCCGATCTACCCCTGCCACCATATGGCGCAGGCGGTGTTCGCCATGAAAGCCGGTTACGAGAAGGCGATCGCCGCCAAGGGCGGCGCCTGGCCGAACGATGCCGAACTGGCCGCGGCCTTCCGCGGACTTGAATTCCCCTCCCTGACCGCGAGCGTGAAGATCCGGGAGGACGGCCAGGGTCTCGAGAACCAGATCGTCGGCACCACCTTCCATTCCGACAAATATCCGTTCCCGGTGATGACGGACATGGTGGTCTTCGAGGCCGCCAAGATCACCACGCCGGTCGGTCAGAAGAGCGTGGACTGGCTGAAGACACTCACCCCTGAGGTGATCAAGACCCTCCCCGCGCCGGTTGCGTTCAAGGGATGAGGTGATGTCCTGGTTCAGTGACAACGGGCTGCTGCTCGGGCTCGCGACGCTGGATGGGCTGTCCTATGCCGCCGCGATCTTCATGGTCGCGGTCGGCCTCAACCTGATCTTCGGCGTGCTGCGCGTCCTCAACATCGCCCATGGCAGCTTCTATGCGATCGGCGGCTATTCGGCGGCGTCGCTCGGCCTGATGTTCGCCGCCCGGGGACTTCCCGCCTGGGCCGCATTCGCCGCGCTCGCGATCGCGGCGGCGATCGTCGGCGTGCTGCTCGGTCCGCCGATCGCCCGGCTGCTGCGCCGGACCCAGCACCAGGAGCCCGTCCTGCAATTGCTGGTGACGTTCGGGCTGTTCATGATCCTCGAGGACCTGCAGAAGCTGATCTGGGGCGTCCAGCCGATCGTGTTCGATCGGCCGCTGAAGCTGCTCGGCAACGTCGACGTTCCCTTCGCGGGCGACCTGATCCCCTTCACCCGCTACCAGCTGTTCGTGCTGCCCGGCATCGCCATCGTGACGCTGGTCGCGCTGGCGTGGACGCTGCGCCGGACCCTGTTCGGCCGGATGCTGGTCGCGGTGACCGTCGACCGCGAGGCGGCGATCTCCCAGGGCATCGACGCGGACCGGATCACGATGGTGACGTTCACCATCGGGACGGCGCTGGCCGCGCTCGGCGGGGCGCTCTCCTCGGCCACCGCCTCGCTGGTGCCGGGGGTCGGCGCCCAGACCATCGTCCTGTCCTTCGCCGTGGTGGCTACCGCCGGTCTCGGCCAGGTCGAGGGCGCCGCAATCACCGCGCTGCTGATCGGGCTCGGCCGGTCGACCGCGATCTATTTCGCCCCGGAGCTGGAAGTCGTCATTCCCTATCTCATCATGGTCGGCGTCCTCCTGATCCGCCCGCAGGGCCTGTTCGGCGTGATCGAGACGCGACGCATATGATGAGAGCCAGGGAAATACTGGTGGCCGCGGTCGCGGCGGCAGCGATCCTGCTGCTCACCCTCGCCGTCCCGTGGCTTCGCTTCGTGTTCACGATCGCGATCGCCAAGGGCATCACCGTTCTCGGAATTCTGGTGCTGCTGCGGGCGGGCCAGGTCAGTTTCGGCCATGCGCTTTATCTGTCGTTCGGTGCCTACATCGTCGCCTTCGCCGCGCCGTTCTGCCCGGAGGCGCTGCTGCTGCTCCCGCTCGCGGCGCTCGGAGCGACCTTGCTCGGCCTCGTGATCGGACTGTTCGTGTCGCGCTACCGCGACATCTTCTTCGGCATGCTGAACCTGGCGCTGAGCATGGTTTTCTACTCCACCCTGGAGAAATTCTATTCGATCACCCACGGCACCGACGGCATCCGGCTCGCCCGCACCACGTTTCTCGGCATGACGCTGACGCCGGAAACCCAGGCATGGACCGCGCTCGGCCTGGCGCTGCTGCTGGCCGCGGTGTTCGCGATCCTGGTCCGGATCTATCTGGAATCGCCCATGGGGCATGGACTGTCGGCGATCAAGACGCGCGAAGCGCGTCTCGAATTCATGGGGATTTCCGCGCAACGCGTCCTGCTGGCCGCCTATGTGCTGTCGGCATTCATGGCCGGGTGCGGCGGCTTCATCGTCGCCATGGCGACGCGCCAGGTCACGCCGTCCCTGGCCTACTGGACCGCGTCCGGCGAACTCGTCTTCATCGCCATTCTGGGCGGCACCGGCAGCGTGCTTGGACCGTTTCTCGGTGCCATCGCCTACGAGCTCACCCGCGTCTACGCGGCCGCACTTTTCGCAGAAGGCTGGCAGATGATCCTCGGCGCCGTCCTGCTGCTGGTCATCCTGTTCGCCCCGGGCGGCCTGTGGTCGATCCTGCGAAGGATGGCCCGCCAACGCGTCGGGCGGGATGCCCGGCCGTGAGCGTCTGTCTGTCGGCCCGCGGTTTGCACCTTGCCTTCGGCGGCGTCAGGGCCGCCGACGGCATCGACCTCGACGTCATGACCGGGGAGTTCCTGGCGATCATCGGGCCGAACGGCGCCGGCAAGACCACCTTCATCAACATGACGACCGGCTACCTGAAGCCGCTTGCCGGCAGCATCACGTTTTCCGGGCAGAGCATCATCGGGCTGACGCCGCGGCGCATCGTCGAGCTCGGCATCGCCAGGTCCTTTCAGCTGCCGCAGGTGTTTCTCGAGCACAGCGTGCTGGAGAACGTGGCGCTGGCGATCGCGGCGCGCACCGGCTTCTGGAAGCCCTCCCGTCCCCTGCTCTCGCCGGACGTCGCCGCCGAGGCCCACGACATCATCGCCAAGTTCGGACTTGCCGACATCGCCGACCGCGGCGCCGACACCCTCAACGAGGGCGCCCGCAAGCTGACCGACATCGCCATGGCGCTCGCCTTGCGGCCGCGCCTGCTACTCATGGACGAGCCGACCAGCGGGGTCGCGGCCGCGGACAAGATGGAGGTCGTCGCCACCCTCGCCCGCGTTCTCAGGGAGGCCGGCGTGACGGCGGTGTTCGTCGAGCACGACATGGAAGTGGTGGACCGGTTCGCCGATCGCGTCGCGGTGTGGTCGCAGGGCCGAATCTCGGCGCTCGGAACGCCCGGCGCCGTCCTCAGCGACCCCCGCGTTCAGCGTGACGTGATCGGAACCCGGCTGGTGGAGGCTCCGCATGCTTCGGCTTGACGAGGTCACCGTCGAGATCGCCGGGGTCACCGTGCTGCGCAAGGTGTCGCTACGGGTCCCGCCCGGCGGCCGGATCGCGCTGATCGGCCGCAATGGCGCGGGCAAGACCACGACATTGCGCGCCCTGATGGGATTGCTGCCCGCCAGGCACGGAACGCTCGCCATCGACGGCCGGGACTGCCGCGACATGCCGGCCCACCGTCGCGCCGCGCTCGGGGTCGGATACGCGCCCGAGGAACGACGCCTGTTCGGCAGCTTCTCGGTGCGCCAGAACATCCTGCTGCCAGCGGAAGTGCTCGGTCTTCCCGAAGCGGAGATCACCCGCCGCGTCGAGACCATGTTCGACCTGCTGCCCGAGCTTCGCGAACTGGCCCCGCGTCGGGCCGCGGGACTGTCCGGCGGTCAGGGCAAGATGGTGGCACTCGGACGCGCCATCATGGTGGGAACCCGCGCGATCCTGCTCGACGAGCCGTTCCAGGGCCTCGCGCCGGCGCTCGCGCTGCGCTACGCCGAGGCGCTCCTGCAGCTGAAGTCCGCGCTTCCCGACGTCGCCATCCTGATCACCGAATCCAGCCCGGAGCTTCTCAAGCCGCTGGTCGAATCCACCTATGTCATCGAGCGCGGCGAGATCGCCGCCGCCTAATTCGCCTTCGCAGGAGCACGGCACATGATCACGCATCAGAACTTCATCGCCGGGAAATGGGTGGGGACCGCCGCCGCGCTTGCCGTCATCAACCCGTCCGACGGCTCGAAAATGGCCGAGATCGCCCGCAGCGGCGCCGCGGAGATCGACGCCGCGGTGCGCGCCGGCCATGACGCGCTGAATGGACCGTGGGGCAAGCTCGATGCGGTTTCGCGCGGCCGGCTGCTGGCGCGCCTGGCCGACCTGATCCGCCGCGACGCCGATGCCCTGGCGAAACAGGAGAGCGAGGACGTCGGCAAGCCGACGTCGCTGGCGCGCAACGACGTCGCGGTCTGCGCGCGCTACTTCGAGTACTACGGCGCGGCGGCGGACAAGGTCCACGGCGAGACCATTCCGTTTCAGACCGGTTTCAGCGTGATGACCTTTTACGAGCCCCACGGCGTCACCGCGCACATCGTGCCATGGAACTATCCGCTGCAGATGACCGGGCGCTCGGTGGCGCCCTCGCTCGCCATGGGCAACGCCATCGTCCTCAAGCCGGCGGAGGATACCTCGCTCACGGCGCTGATGCTGGCGCGCCTCGCCGAGGAGGCCGGATTTCCACCCGGCGTCTTCAACGTGGTCACCGGCCTGGGCGAGGAAGCCGGCGCCGCGCTGTCGGCGCATCCGGGAATCGGCCACATCAGCTTCACCGGATCGCGCGAGGTCGGCGTCCTGATCCAGTCCGCAGCGGCGAGAAATACGATCCCCGTCACGCTCGAGCTTGGCGGCAAGTCTCCGCAGGTGGTGTTTTCAGACGCCGAGTTCGGCGATGCATCCACGACCATCGTGCGGGGCATCACCGCCAACGCCGGACAGACCTGCAGCGCCGGCTCGCGCGCGCTGATCGAAGACAGTATCTATGACAGCTTCACCGGCCTGCTGGCCTCGAAGTTCAAGGCGCTGCGCGTCGGTTCGGCCAGCCAGGATCTCGACCTCGGCCCGGTGGTCAACGCCACCCAGAAGGCGCGCATCGAAACCTATCTCGACCTCGCGCGGCGCGACGGGCTGCCCATCCTGGCGGAGGGTGAATACGGTACCAACCTTCCGGCCGGCGGTTTCTATGTGAAGCCAACGTTGATCGGCGATGTTCCGCCCGATCACCCGCTGGCCCAGGAGGAGATCTTCGGGCCCGTCCTCGTCGCCATCCGCTTCCGCGATGAGGCGGACGCGGTGCGGATCGCCAACGGCACGCCCTACGGCCTGTCGGCGGGAGTCTGGACCTCGGACCTCGGCCGTTCGATGCGGCTCGCGCACACCATCCAGTCGGGCCAGGTGTTCGTGAACAACTACGGCTCCGGCGGCGGAGTCGAACTTCCGTTCGGCGGCACCAAGGGCTCCGGTCACGGCCGCGAGAAGGGCTTCGAGGCGCTCTACGCCTTCGGCGCCCTCAAGACCGTCACGATCCGGCACGGCTGACGGAGTTGACGCCTGACGAAACGCCCCTCCCGGTGCCGCCGCGCTGCCGACTTTGTTCGACCAAGGGAGCAGAGACTTCAGGTACGATCGTAGCCACGATCTTCGACGCCGCCAGCACCACGAAGTCGGGACGCGGACGATGCCCTGGCGGTGGTAGACCGACGGCCGCGCGTCCATGGCATGGGCGGCCTGCGCATCGTCGTATGCCGACGATTACCCTTGGAAACACGAACACGCCTACCACAATGATAGCGGAAAAAGGGCTCGTCCAGGATGGACGGTGGAGCATGACAGCCGGCGCGTGATGCCCCCGAAACCGGACACGACGCGGACAAGCAGAAACCGACGCGTCTGCCCCACTTCGGACCATCGACAACCACCGTCGATGACACCGTACGGGGCCGATTTGGCAGGTCCCGTTCCTTCGAGGCGTGACGTGCGGCGACCTGTTCGGTGAGTACCAACAATGATCTCTTAACCAACCCCGCAACTCAACATCGCGTCTTTTCCAAGATGCAAATCGTTTGTGCTGTGCTCCGCTGTACGCAACTTACCGTCTCTCACTCTACCTGGGAGGCCCACAATGACGTTTCTATTCGCATATTACGGGACTCTGAGTGCCCCCCCCCGGCTGGCCGGTCCACCAGATATACGTAACTGAGGCCGCATTCGTCATTGTGGCGCTCGTCTGTGCTCTTGTATTGAAGCGCATCGCAACGCAATGGATCCGCAATGTCATTGCGGTGGTTGGAGGATTCAGCGCTGGTTTTGGCTTGATCATGCCTTTAGAGCTCGCGCCGCTTTTCTTTCACGCGCCTGGCGAAATCATGTTGGGCACAATCGCGCTGAATCTAGCCTATCCGGTCGCGGTGATCCTTTTCATCCTGCTGTACAAGGATTTCATGCTCGCACCTCAAAACGACGAGGCCGAGCATGAACTCCCGGCTGCATCGAATTCCGCCGTCGACCTCGGCGATGCCGACACCGAACGCGCCGCGCGCGATCTTCTCAGCGTCATTCGCACACATCCCGGGCAGTTCGATGCCAACTTGGATGCGGCGCTCCAACAACTCATAGACCGCCTCGGTCCGTCGCCGCCCGCCGCCTGAGCGGCGCCTAGTATGGTCAGATTTTGGCACTTCTCCGACGTCACACGATATCCAACTGAAGTCCGCAACGCGCTTTAATCGGACCTCCGCCGACCAAAATTTATGGGTTCGCGCCCCTTGGTAACGTTGCCTCCTGCTACGGCCTGATCGCCATCGCCACTGGCCCAGGCGTCCGCAGCGGCTCGGCGAGCCGGGCGAAATCGCACAGCAGCGACCGCGTCCGGCGCGGATCGATGATCTCCTCGACCCAGAACTTCTCGGCGGAGCGGAACGGCGAGCGCAGCTTGTTGAGCCGCTCCTCGATCTCGGCGAGCTTGGCCGCCGGATCGTCCGCCGCATCGATCTCGGCGCGGTAGGCGGCCTCGATGCCGCCCTCGAGCGGCAGCGAGCCCCACGACGCCGACGGCCAGGCGTAGCGCAGCGACAGGCGGCCGGCGGGCTGGTTGGCGGCGCCGGCGACGCCGAACGCGTTGCGCACGATCACCGTGCACCACGGAATGGTGGTCTGGTTCATCGCCGCCATGGCGCGGACCCCATGGCGGATGGTGGCGGTGCGCTCGGCCTCGAGCCCGATCAGGAAACCGGGACAGTCGGCGAGATAGACCACCGGCAGGTGAAACGTCTCGGCGAGGTCGACGAAGCGCACGATCTTCTGGCAGGCTTCCGCCGTCCACGCCCCGCCGTAGTGATAGGGGTCGCCGGCGAGCAGCGCCACCGCGCGGCCGTCGAGCCGGGCCAGCCCGGTGATGATCGAACGGCCGAAATTCTGGCCCATCTCGAAGAGCGAGCCGCGGTCGACCACCGTCTCGATGATCTGCCGCATCTTGTAGACCTGGCGGCGGTTGCGCGGGACGGCCTTCATCAGTTTCTCGTCGCCGCGCTCGGGATCGTCGTCGCAGGGCAGCGTCGGCGGCAGGTCCCAGACCGACGACGGCAGATAGGACAGGAAGCGCCGCGCGCAGGCGAAGGCCTCCTCCTCCGTCTCGACCGCATGGTCGACGGCGCCGCTCCGGGTCTGGATCTCCCAGCCACCGAGCTCGTGCTTGTCGAGCTTCTGTCCGAGCCGCGCCACCACCGGCGGTCCGGCGACGAACATCGCCGACGTCTTGGTCATCACCGAATAGTGGCTGGCCGCGAGCCGCGCGGCGCCGAGCCCGGCCACCGATCCGAGCCCGAGGCCGACCACCGGGACCTGCGCCAGGTTCGCGGTGGTGACGTAAAACCCCTGGGTGCCGCCGATGCCGCCGGGCAGGTTGGCCGCGCCGGTGGTCTCGATGGTCTTGACCGAGCCGCCGCCGCCGGAGCCCTCGATGACGCGAATGATCGGGAGCCGGAACGCCGCCGCCATGTTCTCCGCCATCAGGGGCTTCTGCGGAAGCGAGGCGTCGGCCGAGCCGCCGCGCACGGTGAAGTCGTCGCCGACCACCACCACCGCACGGCCGTCGATGCGGGCGCGCCCGAACACGCAATTGGCCGGCGTCAGGTCGCGCAGGTCGCCGGCCGCGTCGTAGTCGCCCTTGCCGGCGATGGCGCCGACCTCGTGAAAGGTCCGTTCGTCGACCAGGCGGTCGATGCGCTCGCGAACCGTCAGCCGCCCGGCTTCATGTTGCCGCTTCACCTTGTCGGCGCCGCCCATCCGGCGCGCGAACGCCTCCCGGCGCGCCAGTTCGTCCAGCTCCGGCTTCCAGTTCATGTCCTGTCTCCCTTGCGCCGCGCGCTTCCGACGGCTTCTGCTTGCGTGGCGACGCGGTCTCGGCAACGAACGGATTGTCCTCGACGCTGTCGGAGAGCTTCTGGACCGCCGCTGACAGCTGCAGCAGCCGCGGCGCGACCTCCTCGCGCAGGCGCCGCTCGTCGTACATCGCCGACAGCAGTCCGATGGTGATCACCAGGAAGTCGCGATACCGCGGCGACCACAGCGGCACCGAGATGCCGGAAATATGCGGATTCCACAGGCCGCACGACACCACGAAGCCGTCGTCGCGCAGCGCGCGGCGGTTGGCCTCGATCCGCGCGTCGAGCAGCCGGGCATCGTCCGGGGTCTCGCGCGTCATGTCCGCCAGCAGCGCCCGGTAGCGCTCCGTTCCGAGCGCGGCGGTGTAGGCATGGCCGGCCGCGGTCCGCGCGATCGCGATCCGGCTGCCCGTGGTCGACTGCAGCCCCACCACGTCATAGGCGCGGGCGTATTCCAGATAGACCATGTGGAAGCGGTCGGGCGCGACGAAGCCGATGGTGCCCGGGATCGCCTCCGCGACGTCCTGCATCATCAGCCGGATCAGCGGCCGGAATCGCAGGCCGCGGGTCATCGATACGCTCATGGCGATGGCGCCCGGCCCGAGCCGGTACTTCTGGTCCTGCGGCAGATAGACCAGTTGCCCCATGCGCGTCAGCGTGTGCGTCAGGCGCGACACCGTCGAGCGCGGCAGGCGACAGCGGCTGGCGATCTCGAGATTGCCGAGCCGCATGTCCTGGCCCTCGAAGCACCGCATGATGTCGAAGGCGCGGGACACGACCTGGATCACGTCGCCGTCCGCGCCATCGGCCGCGCCGTCCTGGCGGCCGAGACGCTCCGACCGGCGGCCCATCAGGCGCTCCTCCACCGACGTGCCGCCGCACGACCCGCGCGCCCTACCCTCGCTCCCGTCATAGCTGCCTCCCGTGTTTTCGTTTTTTCGTATTTTTGTTTTTTCCGCAGAGCGGAATAAAATTCCACTTTGTCGACAACGCTACCTCAGGCAATGTCAGCCGACAACATGCCGGGAGGAGACGTGGCGGAAATCAGGATCATCACTGAAGTCGCGGGGCGCGTTTGCGAGCTGCTTCAGGACATCGGTGCGCAGATCGCCGATGGCGACGACATCGCGTTGATCGAGGCGATGAAGATGGAAATTCCGGTCGCGTCCAGCGCCGCCGGCACGATCACGCAGATCGTGGTCAAGGTCGACGACGTCGTCGCCGAGGGACAGACCATCGCGATCATCGAAACCTAGTCCTAGCGATCCGTCGAAGACGGATCGCGCGGCCGGGCCATCACGACAATGGATGGAGCGAACGCCGTGCCCACATCCTTCGTCATGCCCGCGCTTGTCGCGGGCATCCACGTCTTAACGACAGCTCCGCAAAGAAAGACGTGGATGGCCGGGAGACCTTAGTCCTAGCGATCCGTCGGAGACGGATCGCGCTGCCCGGCCATGACGAAGGAAAGATCGGTCTGTCACCGCGACGGCTCCAGGATCGAGACGTAGTTCGCCACCGCCGCGCCGCCCATGTTGAAGATGCCGCCGAGCTGCGGATTCTTCAGCTGCATCCCCTCGGGGGCCTGGCCCGCCAGCTGCATCGCGGTCATCACGTGCATCGACACGCCGGTGGCGCCGATCGGATGGCCCTTCGCCTTGAGGCCTCCCGAGACGTTGACCGGCAGCTTGCCGCCGATCTGGGTCCAGCCTTCCTTGATGGCGCGGGCGCCCTGCCCCTTCGGGGTCAGGCCCATGGCTTCGTATTCGATCAGTTCGGCGATGGTGAAGCAGTCGTGGGTCTCCACGAAGGAGAGATCCGACAGCGTAACGCCGGCGTTCTGCAGTGCGCGCGTCCAGGCCACCGAGCAGCCTTCGAAGTCGATGATGTTGCGCTTCGACATCGGCAGGAAGTCCTGGGCGTGGGCGACCGCGCGGATGGCGACGGCCCGGCGCATCGATTTCGCGGTCTCGGCGTCGGTCAGGATCAGGGCCGCGGCGCCGTCGGAGACCAGCGAGCAGTCCGTCCGCTTCAGCGGACCGGCGACGAACGGGTTCTTGTCGCCTTCCGAGCGGCAGTAGTCGTAGCCGAGATCCTTGCGCATCTGGGCGTAGGGATTGGCGACGCCGTTCTTGTGGTTCTTGGCCGCGATCATGGCGAGCGCGTCGGATTGGTCGCCATAGCGCTGGAAGTACTTCTCCGCGATCTTGCCGAACACGCCGGCAAAGCCCGCCGGCGTGTCGCCGTCCTCCGGCAGATAGGACGCGCGCAGCAGGTTGCGGCCGACTTCCGGCCCGGGCGTCTTGGTCATCTGCTCGACGCCGACGACGAGCACGATCTTCGCCGCGCCCGACGCAATGGTCTTGATCGCGGTGTGGACCGCGGCCGAGCCGGTGGCGCAGGCGTTCTCGACCCGCACCGCCGGCTTGAAGCGCAGCGCCGGATCGGCCTGCAGCACCAGCGCCGCGGTGAAGTCCTGGGGCGAGAACCCGGCGTTGAAATGGCCCAGCACGATCTCGTCGACGTCGGACGGCGCGATGCCGGCATCGGCGATCGCCTCGGCCGCGACCTTGACGATCAGGCTCTCGACCGTCTCGGCCTCCAGCTTGCCAAAGGGCGTATGCGCCCAGCCGACGATCGATGCTGTCATGGTGCTCTCCCGGAGTTTGATTTATCTGTTTGGCGGCGCGATCGCTCAGGCGTCGACGCCACGCTCTCAGCCATGAACTTAAGCATTCCCGGCCAGCGCCAGCAACAGGGCGTCGGCGCGGCGCCGCCTTGCGTCCGCTGCATCGATCGCTAGTGTCCCGCCCCAGAAGCTCGCTGGGCCACGACGCGTGGTCGGCGGCCATTCCACCGGAGCACCCCCTTGTCGAACCCCGCCCCCACCCTCGACCAGCTGTCCCACGCGCTCGCCGACGCCAAGACCACCAGCCGGTCGCTCGCGGAGGCCTGCCTCGCGCGCATAGAGGACCCGCACGGCGAGGGCAAACGCGCCTTCGTGCGGGTCGACGCCGACCAGGTCCGCAAGGCCGCCGACGGGCTCGACGCGCTGCGCGCCGCCCGCGCGCTCCCGTCGCGCTTCGCCGGCATCCCGATCTCGATCAAGGACCTGTTCGACGTCCAGGGCGAGGTGACGCGCGCCGGCTCGACGGTGCTCGCCGATGCCGCCCCGGCCGCGACCGACGCCGCCGTGGTCGCCCGGCTGCGCCGTGCCGGGTTCCTGATCATGGGGCGCACCAACATGACCGAGTTCGCCTATTCGGGGCTCGGCATCAATCCGCATTACGGCACGCCGGCCAACCCGTGGCAGCGCGAGACCCCGCGCGTGCCCGGCGGCTCGTCGTCGGGCGCCGGCATCTCGGTGGCGGACGGCATGGCCCACGCCGCACTGGGCACCGACACCGGCGGCTCGTGCCGGATTCCGGCGGCGTTTGCCGGCATCGTCGGCTACAAGCCGACCGCCCGGCTGATCCCGCAGGCCGGCATCGTTCCGTTGTCCACGTCACTCGATGCGGCCGGCCCGCTCGCGCGCTCGGTGCGCTGCTGTGCCAGCCTGCACGCGATCCTCAGCGGCGAGGACGAGTTCGCGGTGCCCGAGGTGGCGATGACCGGCCTGCGGCTTGCCGTGCCGCGGACGCTGATGTTCGACGACCTCGACGACGCCGTGGCACGGACCTTCGAAGCGGCGATGACGAAACTGTCCCAGGCCGGCGCGCGCCTCGTGGACACGCCGTTCAGCAGCATCGGCCGCATTCCCCAGATCAACGCCAAGGGCGGGCTTGCCGCCATGGAAGCCTATGCCTGGCATCGGCAATTGATCGCGACTAAACACGATCAGTATGATCCGCGGGTGGTCAGCCGCATGCTCAAGGGCGCGGAGTGCTCGGCCGCCGATTACATCGACGTGGTTGCGGCGCGGCGCACCCTGATCGCGGAGGCCGTAGCCGACCTCGCGCCGTTCGACGCCCTGATCCTGCCGACGGTCGCGATCGTGCCGCCGCGCATCGCCGACCTCGCCTCCGACGAGGCCTATGCCCGCGCCAACGTGCTGTCGCTGCGCAACACCACCGCGATCAACATGATCGACGGCTGCGCGATCTCGCTCCCGATCCATCGGCCCGGCGACGCCCCGGTCGGGCTGATGCTGGCCTGTCGCGGCGGCGACGATCATCGCCTGTTCGCGCTGGCCGCAGCGGTCGAAGCCGCGTTGAGCCAATAAGCTGCTCACGCAACCGGTTTCAGTGAATCTCCGGATCGGCCGTGCCCACCGGTCCGGCGGGCGTTTCCAGGAAGTCGAAGTCGCAGCCGGTGTCGGCCTGGCTGACATGCCTGAGGTACATCAGGCCGTAACCGCGCTCGAACTTCGGCGCGGGCGCCTGCCACTCTGATTTGCGTCTTGCGAGCTCGGCATCCGAGACGAGGACGTTGAGCTTGCGCGCCGGAACATCGAGTTCGATCGGGTCGCCGTCGCGCACCAGCGCGAGCGGGCCGCCGACGCTCGATTCGGGCGTGACGTGCAGGACGCAGGCGCCGTAGCTGGTCCCGCTCATCCGCGCGTCGGAGATCCGCACCATGTCGCGGACCCCCTGCTCCAGCAGCTTTTTCGGAATCGGCAGCTGCCCCCATTCAGGCATGCCCGGCGCGCCCTGGGGCCCGGCGTTCTGCAGCACGATCACGCACTCCGCGTCGATGTCGAGCGCCGGATCGTCGATGCGGGCGGCCATGTCGTTGTAGTCGGCGAACACCACGGCCCGGCCGGTATGCCGGTGCAGCCTGGGCTCCGCGGCCGGTGGCTTGATGACGGCGCCGCCCGGCGCGAGATTGCCGCGCAGCACGGCAAGCGCGTCGCTCGCCACCAGCGGGTTGTCGCGGCTGCGGATCACGTCGTGATTGTACACCACGGCTCCGGCAATGTTCTCGCCGAGGGTGCGTCCGTTCACCGTCCGCGTTCCCCGGACGATCAGGTCGCCGAGGTGGGCGAGCAGCGCCCGCAGCCCGCCGGCGTAGTAGAAATCCTCCATCAGGAAGGCCCCGGACGGCCGGATATTGGCGAGCACCGGCACGCGGCGCGCCAGTTCGTCGAAGCGGTCGACGCCCAGCGCGATGCCGGCCCGCCGCGCCATGGCGATCAGGTGCACGATGGCGTTGGTCGATCCGGCCAAAGCCAGCACGGTCGTCACCGCATTGTCGAACGAGGCCGCGGTGAGCAGATCGCTCGGCTTCAGATCTTCCCAGATCATGTCGACGATCCGGCGGCCCGACAGCGCCGCCATCTGGGCGTGCCGGGAATCGGAGGCCGGAATCGACGCCGCCCCCGGCAGCGTCAGGCCCAGCGCCTCCGCGGCGCTGGTCATGGTCGAGGCGGTGCCCATGGTCATGCAGTGCCCGGCGGAGCGCGCGATGCCGTCCTCGACGCCCTGCCAGTCGGCCTCGGTGATCTTTCCGGCTCGCAGATCGGCCCAGTATTTCCAGCTGTCGGTGCCGCTTCCAAGCGTGACGCCGTTCCAATTGCCGCGCAGCATCGGACCCGCGGGCACGAAGATCGCCGGCAGGTTCATGGAGATGGCGCCCATGATCAGGGCCGGCGTGGTCTTGTCGCAGCCGCCCATCAGCACGGCGCCGTCGGCGGGATAGGACCGCAGCAGCTCCTCGGTCTCCATCGCCAGCAGGTTGCGATAGAGCATGGTGGTCGGCTTCTGGAATGGCTCGGAGAGGCTGATCGCGGGCATTTCCACCGGAAATCCGCCCGCCTGCCAGACGCCGCGCTTGACCTCCTCGACCCGCTGCTTGAAGTGGCTGTGGCAGGGGTTGATGTCGCTCCAGGTGTTGATGATGGCGATCACCGGCTTGCCGGCGTATTCGGTGCGCTGGTAACCCATCTGGGCCGTTCGCGAGCGATGACCGAAGGCGCGGAGATCCTGCGCCCCATACCAGCGATGGCTGCGCAATTCCTCGGGATTCCTGCGGATCTTGTCTTGAGCCATTTCGGAGCCAGGGCGCCGCCGCGGGCGCGACGGGTTCTGGGTAGCCGAGGCTCGGGGACGCGGCAAGCCCGTCCGACGCGCGGGCCTCAACGAGAAGTGATATCGTTACCGGCGGTAAATCGTTTACGCCGGCACAACCATGCCGCACTGCGAAACAGAGGGCTAACCACACGCAACAATTTCAGGAAAGGTCCACAGAAATTCGGGCGCGGCCATTCCGGATCTTTACGCTTCAGGCTTAAAGTTTCGCCCGGCTCATATTCGGAACTCTGCAGACAGAAAGTTGGTCAATGACTGCTCGCCGATGGCTTCACATTGTGGTCGCGGTGGTGGTGTGCGCGGCGCTCTACGCGGCGTATTCACGCTACTTCAGCCCGGACCGGCCGGCCCAGGACGCCGCCCGGACGCGGCCCGGCGTGCCGGTGACCACGGTGACCGCGGAGCTGAAATCCTTTCCCGTCGTGATCACCGGGCTCGGCACGGTGCAGCCCTACAATTCGGTCACCGCACGGACGCGTGTCGACGGGGAGGTGGTGAAGATCCTCTTCAAGGAAGGCGACATCGTCAAGGAAGGCGACCTGCTGGCCCAGATCGATCCGCGGCCCTACCAGGCGGCCGTCGACCAGGCGACGGCGAAGAAGGCCCAGGACGAGGCAACCCTGCGCAATGCCGAACTCGACCTGAAGCGTTACCAGACGCTGGCCTTGCAGAATGCGGTCTCCCACCAGACGCTCGACACCCAGGTTGCAGCGGTGGCGCAGACCACCGCGCTGGTTGCCGGCGACGTTGCCGCCATCGAGACCGCCCAGACCAACCTCGACTACACCCACATTCGCGCGCCCCTCACCGGTCGCGTCGGTTTCCGACTGGTCGATCAGGGCAACATCGTCAACGCGGCCAGCCAGACCGGCATCGTCACCATCACGCAGGTCCAGCCGATCACGGTCATCCTGACCGTGCCGGAGCGGCAGCTCAGCGAGCTCTATCGCGCCATGAACCAGACCACCGTCGCGGCAGCGGTCTACACCCCCGACGGCTCGCGCAAGCTCGCCGACGGCAAGCTCGCGGTGATCAACAACCAGGTCGACAGCACCACCGGAACGCTCCAGATCAAGGCGACGTTCGAGAACCTCGACAATGCGCTGTGGCCCGGCCTCGCCGTCGTGGTCCGGATTCCCATCCGGGTGCTGGACCAGGTCGTAGTGCTGCCGCAGACCGCCGTGCAGCACAGCCAGCAGGGACTGTCGACCTACGTCGTCGACGACAAGCAGGTCGCGAACTTCCGCTCGGTGGAAATCGGCCCCGGCGACAACGACAACGTGGTCGTGACCAAGGGCGTCGCACCCGGCGACCGCGTCGTGGTCTCCGGCCAGTACCGGCTGCAGAACGGAGCCAAGGTCACCGCCTCCAACATGGCGGATGGCGGCGTCGGCCGGAGAGCCAGCAATGAGTGACGGCGGCCTCTCCGGGCCCTTCATCAAGCGGCCGATCGCCACCTCGCTGATGATGGCGGGGGTGCTGTTCGTCGGCATGATCGCCTATCCGCTGCTGCCGGTCGCTCCGCTGCCGCAGATCGATTTCCCGACGATTGCCGTGTCCGCCAGCCTGCCCGGCGCCAGCGCCGACACCATGGCGTCGTCGGTCGCCCAGCCGCTCGAGACCCAGTTTGCCCAGATCCCCGGCGTTGCGGAGCTGACCTCGACCAGTTCGCTGGGATCCACCTCGATCACGATCCAGTTCGACCTCAACCGCAATATCGACGGCGCCGCCAACGACGTGATGGCCGCGATCAACGCCGCCAGCGGCCAGTTGCCGAAGATCCTCCCGTCGCCGCCGACCTATCGCAAGGTCAACCCGGCCGACTCCCCGATCCTCCTGCTGTCAGCCACCTCGGATTCGATCCCGCTCATCGAGATCGACGACAATCTCGAGGTCAAGATCGCACAGCAGGTCAGCCAGATCCCCGGCGTCGGCCTGGTCGGCATCGGCGGGCAGCAGAAGCCGTCGATCCGCATCCAGATCGACCCGGCGCGGCTGGCCACCAAGGGGCTGTCGCTCGAAGACGTCCGTAACCAGCTCCTGGTGACGACGGTCAACAGCCCGAAGGGCGTCATCGACGGCACGGTGCGCGCCTACACGGTCTACAACAACGACCAGCTGACGGTGGCCGACGACTGGAACGACGTCATCATCGCCTACCGCAACGGCGGACCGCTGCGGGTGCGCGACATCGGCCGCGCCGTCGCCGGGCCCGAGGACACCAGGCAGGCGGCGTGGTCCGACGGCAAGCGCGGCATCTTCCTGGTGGTGTTCAAGCAGCCCGGCGCCAACGTCATCGACACGGTGGACCGCATCAAGGCGACGCTGCCCCGCCTCGAACTCGCACTGCCGCCCGCGATCAAGATCAACATCCTCAGCGACCGCACGCTGACCATTCGCGCAGCGGTCGACGACGTCCAGTTCACGCTGGCTCTCACCATCGGCCTCGTGATCCTCGTGATCTTCGCCTTCCTGCGCAGCCTGTGGGCGACCATCATTCCGAGCATCACCGTGCCGCTGGCCCTTCTGGGCGCGTGCGCGCTGATGTGGCTCGCCGGCTACACGCTCGACAACCTGTCGCTGATGGCCCTGACGATCTCTGTCGGCTTCGTGGTCGACGACGCCATCGTGATGCTCGAAAACATCACCCGCTACGTCGAGGAGGGCGACAGCCCGATGGAAGCGGCCTTCAAGGGCGCCGGCGAAATCGGCTTCACGATCTTCTCGATCAGCCTGTCGCTGGTCGCCGTGCTGATTCCGCTGCTGCTGATGGGCGGCATCATCGGCCGCCTGTTCCGCGAGTTCTCGGTGGTGCTGTCGATGGCGATCTTCGTCTCGGCCTTCGTGTCGCTGACGCTGACCCCGATGATGGCCTCGCGCTTCCTCAAGCCGCACAGCGAGGAGCACCACGGCCGCCTGTTCCAGTGGAGCGAGCGGGTGTTCGACGGCATGCTCAACGGCTACACGCGGCTGCTCGACCTTGCGCTGCGCTTCCGCTTCACCACGCTGATGATCTTCTTCGCGTCGCTGGCGGCGACGATCGTTCTGTTCGTGGTGATTCCGAAGGGCTTCTTCCCGCAGCAGGACACCGGCCTGATCACCGGCCAGTCCGAGGCCGCCCAGGACGTCTCGTTCCAGGAGATGGTGCGCAAGCAGGAGCAGATCGGCGCCATCGTGCAGGCCGATCCGGGGGTGGCAACGGTGGCCATGGCGATCGGGGCCGGCGGCGGCGGCGGCGGCAACACGCTCAACACCGGCCGCTTCTTCATCACCCTGAAGCCGCGCGAGGAGCGCGACGCCAACGCCGACCAGATCATCGCGCGGCTGCGGCCCAAGCTCGAGGTCGTCGAAGGCGCACGGCTCTACCTGCAGGCCGCCCAGGACGTACGGATCGGCGGCCGCATCACGCGCACCCAGTACCAGATGGCCGTGCAGGACGCCGACATCAACGAATTGAACACCTGGGCGCCCAGGATCGTGGAGAAGCTGCGCACCCTGAAGGAGCTGAAGGACGTCGCCACCGACCAGCAGATCCAGGGCACGACCCTGACGATGGTGATCGACCGCGACCAGGCCTCGCGGCTCGGCATCCAGCCCCAGGTCATTGACGACACGCTCTACGACGCGTTCGGCCAGCGCCAGGTGACCCAGTACTTCACCCAGACCAACACCTACCATGTCATCATGGAGGTGCTGCCGGATCAGCAGGGCGACGTGCGGACGCTGGACAGCATCTATATCCGCTCGCCGGTCAGCGGCCAGAACGTCCCGCTCGCATCGTTCATGCGATGGACCACGCTACCGGTCCAGCCGCTTTCGATCGGCCACCAGGGCCAATTCCCGGCGGTGACCCTGAGCTTCAATCTGGCCGAGGGTGTCGCGCTCGGCCAGGCCGCCGAGGCGATCGACCGCGTTCAGCGCGAGCTCGAGCTTCCCGGCGCCCTGACCATGCGGCTGCAGGGCACGGCTCAGGCCTTCCAGCAGTCGCTCAGCACCGTCCCGCTGCTGATCCTGGCCGCGCTGATCGTGGTCTACCTGATCCTCGGCATCCTCTACGAGAGCTACATCCACCCGCTGACCATTCTCTCCACGCTGCCGTCGGCCGCGCTCGGCGCGCTCGCCACGCTGATGCTCGCGGGCTACGACTTCAGCCTGATCGCCCTCATCGGCATCATCCTGCTGATCGGCATCGTGAAGAAGAACGGCATCATGATGGTCGACTTCGCCATCACGGCAGAGCGAACGCGCGGACTGGCGTCAGAGGACGCGATTCGCCAGGCGTGCCTGATGCGGTTCCGGCCAATTCTGATGACCACGATGGCGGCATTGCTATCAGGCCTGCCACTGATGCTCAGCAATGGCGCGGGTTCGGAATTGCGGAAGCCACTCGGTTACGCGATGGTCGGCGGACTGGCCCTGAGCCAGGTGCTGACACTGTATACCACGCCGGTGGTGTATATTTACCTGTCGAAACTGCAACGGCTGCTGTCGGGCCGCCGGGCGACGATGCCGCATCTGGCCACAGCCATCGGTGGCGTTGAAGCGACTGAGGCTGACTGACCCGGGATCGGAGAGGTCGTGCCCGGCATTCGCGATCTGCCGGCGGACGCTGCGCTTGCAACCTCGAAGCAAGTCAAGGCTGGCAACCGGGCAAGTTCAGAGGATGCGTAGAAAGAACACCAGCGTGACCAAGGCAGTCAATGCAATAACGAACCGACGAGCGATTGCGGGCGGCAACACTCGGGTCAGACGCGCGCCCAGGTAACCACCGATCACACTGGCTGCCATCATTGCCAAGGTCTCGGGCCAGCGAACGGCGCCCGCA
>JARLJA010000016.1 GCA_031291445.1 Xanthobacteraceae bacterium
CATGGCTTCAGCCGCGGCCGCGAGCGCGCCGCGCGCAGCCTCGCCGGCCATCGCGCCGTCTTCGATCGGAAAGATCGCCAACAGGCCGTCGCCGATGAATTTCAGGATCTCGCCGCCGTGGTCGGTGACGGCGGCGCCCAGCGCGCCGAAATAGTCGTTGAGCAGCGCGATCACGGCGTCGCGCGGCAGGTGGTCGGACATGGCGGTGAAGCCGCGCAGGTCACAATACCAGATCACGGCCTCGATGGTTTCGCCGCCACCGCGCTTGACCGCGCCGGCGAGGATGCGCTGGCCCGCCGCGCGGCCGACATAGGCGTCGAGCAGGTAGGTCGCGGTGTCGCGCAGCGAGTGGGTCTCGACGATGCGGGTGAAGGCGAACTGCAGCAGGTACATGCGGTCGAGGTCGCCGCGCGAGAAGCCGCCGGGCGCGTCGGAGACGACGCTGAGGCCGTCGACATGGCCGGTGGAGAACACCAGGGGCAGGGCGACGTAGTCGGTGGCGCCCTCGCGTCGCAGGTCGGCGAGCACCGGCGCGCGGTGTTCGCCGCGATCGAGCCGGAACCGGACCGCCTTCGCCTGCTCGAACACGGGAAGCATCGGGCTGTCGCGGAAGCGCTGCTCCTGCAAGAGGCCGTGCGGCGCGGAGCCGACCGCGACGCCATGGCCGCGGCGCCAGGTGTAGGACTTGCCGGCCACCTCGGGGTGCAGCGTGAACTGGAAATAGGCCAGCCGCGACAGCGGAATGCCGGCCGCCGCGATCTGCTCGCCGGAGGCGGCGATCAGCGCGGCAGTGTCGGTGATCCGGAACGCCTCGGTGACGAACCAGCGCGCCAGCGGATCATTGTAGACGCGAACGGCGATGTCGTCGTCCATGGCGCGATCGTACGCCCAACCGCGCTCGCGCGCCCGGGTTTTTCGCCTCCGTTCCCTTCGGCGACGGGCCGTGGCACACTTGTTGCTGCGTTGCGGCGCCTTCCTCGGCAGATCTTTCAGCACAGGGCCATTCACCATGCGATCCGTCGTCGTCACCGGAACTTCCAGCGGCATCGGCTGGGCCAGCGCCAAGGCGCTGATCGATCACGGCTTCCGCGTCTTCGGCAGCGTCCGCAAGCAGGCCGATGCCGACCGGCTGGTCGCGGAGTTCGGCGTCAATTTCGTGCCGCTGATCTTCGACGTCACCCGCGAGGCCGCGGTGCAGACGGCGGCGGAGACCGTGCGCGCGGCGCTCGGCGGCGAGACCCTGGCCGGGCTCGTCAACAACGCCGGCATCGCGGTGTCGGGGCCGGCGCTGGAATTGCCGATCGCCGAGTTCCGGCACCAGTTCGAGGTCAACGTCATCGGCCCCATCATCGTCACCCAGGCCTTCGCGCCGCTGCTCGGCACCGACCCCACGCTCAAGGGCGCGCCGGGGCGCATCGTCATGATCAGCTCGGTCGCCGGCCAGAACGGCAATCCGATGACGTCGCCCTACTGCGCTTCGAAATTCGCCATCGAGGGATTCTCCGAAAGCCTGCGCCGCGAACTGATGCTGTTCGGCATCGACGTCATCGTCGTCGGTCCCGGCGCGATCAAGACGCCGATCTGGGACAAGGCGGACGCTGCGGATTTCGCCCGCTATGCCAATACGCCCTACGGCCCGGTGCTGCAGCGGCTGGAAACGGTGATGGCAGGCCTGCAGCAGAGCGCGCTGCCGGTGGAGAAGGTCGGCGCGCTGGTGCACGATGCGCTCACCGTGCCGCAGCCCAAGGTGCGCTACACCATCTCGCCGACGCCGGCGCTGGTGCTGATGATGAAATACCTGCCCAAGCGCTGGACCGACCGCATGGTCGCCAAGCGGGTCGGCATCGTGCCGCTGCCGCGCACCTGACCGCGGCGAACACCGCGGCCGGTTCGCCGCGATCTGTTGCAGATTTATGACCGTTCCATTACGGTTCCGCGACACGGTCCGAGCCGGACCGGCCGTGCACCTCCTGGCTGCCGCCAGCTTCGGGTCCCACCCCTGCCGGATCCGACACCGCCGCCATGGCGCCACTGCCGAACCCGGAATTGCCCGGTCCGGGATTGCCGACACCGGGTCTGCCCGACGGCCCGCCCGCGGTGCCGGCCGCCGCCGCCGGCGTCGCGGTCTGGCGCTGGCTCGCGGTCGCGGCTCCCCACCTCGCCGCCGCCGCCGTGATGCTGCAGACCGAGACCGATGTGCTGTCGCGGCTCGGCTTCGCGCTGTCCTGGGGGCTCGTCAACTTCGTCTTTGTCGCGGCGCTGCGCCGGCCGGCGCTGTCGGGCGCGCTGTCGCTCACCCTGGTGGTGATCCTGATCCTGATGTCGCGGCTCAAGCACGACGTCGTGCAGATGACCGCCAATTTCGTCGACCTCATGGTGATCGATCGCGACACCATCGCCTTCCTGTTCACGATCTTTCCCAACCTGCGCTGGTCGGCGATCGGGGCTGCCATGGCGCTGCTGCCGCTGATGTACGCGTTGTGGTGGCTCGATCCGTTCCGGATCCGCCGGCTGCCGGCGCTGGCGCTGGCGCTCGGCTGCCTCGCCGCGCTGGTGGCGACGGCCAAGACATGGCCCGACGAAGCCTGGCGCGGCTACTACGACGACGGCTACGTCTCGAAATTCGCCCGCTCCGGCGTCACCGCGGTGTCGGATTTCATTCGTTACGGCTTCATGGACTCCGATGCGGTGGCGACGCCGCCGCTGAAGCTGCCGCTGGTCGACGCCTGCCATCCCGCCGGCCGGCGGCCGAACATCATCCTGATCCACGACGAGTCGAGCTTCGACCTGCGCGCCGCGCCGGGCGTGAAGGTGCCGGAAGGCTACGGCGCCCATTTCCTGTCGTTCGATGGCCGGGAGCGCAAGTTCCTGGCCGAGAGCAATGGCGGGCCGAGCTGGTTCACCGAATACAACGTGCTGGCGGGGCTGTCGTCGCGCTCGTTCGGCCCGTTCGCCTATTTCGTCACCCGCATCGCGTCGAGCCGGGTGACGCGCGGGCTGCCGCTGGCGCTGCGCCGCTGCGGCTACGCCACCGTCTCGCTCTACCCCGCCTTCAGCGGATTCATGAGCGCGCAGGCGTTCCAGACCACGACCGGGGTCGAGGAATTCTACGACGCCGGCGCGCTGGGCGCCAACGGGATCGAGCCCGACAGCTTCTTCTACGACAAG
Organism: Xanthobacteraceae bacterium; assembly: GCA_031291445.1. Taxonomy (GTDB): domain Bacteria; phylum Pseudomonadota; class Alphaproteobacteria; order Rhizobiales; family Xanthobacteraceae; genus Bradyrhizobium_A. Next base: position 3,169 of record JARLJA010000016.1, read on the forward strand.
GCGACCGCGCTGCTCGGCGGCCGCAAGGCGACGCAGCCCGTCTTCATGTTCGTCTACCTCGCCGCCAATCACTTTCCGTGGGGAATTCGCTTCCGGCCCGAGCTGACGCCGGCGTGGCGCGGCCCCGGCAACCAGAGCCCGGACGTCGACGAATACCTGCGGCGCCAGACGATGAGCGCGCACGACTACCGCGGCTTCGTCGCCCAGCTCAAGGCGCGCTTTCCCGGCGAGCCGTTCCTGATCGTGCGTTACGGCGACCACCAGCCGGAATTCTCGCCGCAGCTGCTGGGTCCCGGCCTCAGCGAGGCCGAGATCGGCGAGCGGCTGATGAGCTACGACCCGCGCTACTACGCCACCTACTACGCGCTCGACGCCATCAACTTCACGCCGTCGGCGAGCGCGACCGCGATGGACACCATCGACGGCGCCTACCTGCCGCTGGTGGTGCAGGAGACGGCGGGACTGCCGCTCGATGCCAGCTTCGAGGAGCAGAAGGCGATCATGCTGCGCTGCGCCGGCGTGTTCTACGGCTGCCGCGACGGCGCCGAGGCGCGGCGCTTCAACCGGCTGCTGATCGACGCCGGATTCATCAAGGGACTGTAGGGATTTCCTAGGGAACGCGGCGGTGGCCTGATAGGATGGCATCGACCGGCTGGACCGGACACATCGTATCGCGCGCGACTGCTGAAGGCGACGGCCGCCCCGATCGGATCCGGGGCGCGAGGCCGCCGGGTCGCGCGCCAAGGAGAACACCATGGCCAAGGGTCAGTTGAAGGGCAACAAGGAAGCCAAGAAGCCGAAGGCCGACAAGAACACGCCCAAGAGCGGCGGCTCGGCCTACAAGCTGTCACAGGGCAAGGGCGCGGCGACGATCAATCCGTTCGCCAACGCGAAGAAGTCGTAGGCCTCGGATCGACAATTCGACGAGCTTTTTCACGCCAGCTGACCTGGCGCGATAGCTGCTTTCGTCATGGCCGGGCAGCGCGATCCGTCTTCGACGGATCGCCAGGACTAAGGTCACCCGGCCATCCACGCTTCCCTTGATGCGAAGGCCGCGAAAGCGTGGACACGCGGGTCAAGTTTACAGCCGGACCGGCCGAAGGCCGGATCCGGTTGCCCGCGTGTGACGCCGAGAAGTGCGCAACCTCCCGCCGCTATCGCCATTCTGCCTTCACAGAGTATGCCTAGCATGCCGGCGTGGGGCTTTCGCGGCAGTATGGAGCAGGCATGACGGACCTCTTTGTTTTTCGCAACGTCCTCCTTCGCAACGCTATCGACCGCCGCAGCCTGCTGAAATCCGCCGCCGCCGGCGGCCTGCTGACGACGTGGCCGCTGCTGGGCGCGGCGCCGGCGCGGGCGCAGGTCAAGAGCAATCCCTTCACCCTCGGCATCGCCTCGGGCGATCCCGCGCCGGACGGCTTCGTGATCTGGACCCGGCTGGCGCCGGAACCGCTGGAGGCGCGCGGCGGCATGGCCGAGGCGCCGGTCGAGGTGACGTGGCAGGTCGCGACCGATCCGGCGATGGCGCAGGTGGTGCGCGACGGCACCGCGGTCGCGCGCATCGAGGTCGCCCACAGCGTGCACGTCGAACTCGCCGGCCTCGATCCCGGCCGCGACTATTTCTACCGCTTCCGCGCCGGCGATGCCGAGAGCACGGTCGGCCGCGCCCGCACCCTGCCGGCGCCGGGCTCGAGCGTCGCCGAGCTGCGCTTCGCTGCCGCCGGCTGCCAGGCCTGGGAAGGCGGCTACTACACCGCGTGGCGCGGCATCGCCGACGACCACCTCGATTTCGTGTTCCACTACGGCGACTACATCTACGAGCGGCCCTATGTCGGCAGCTTCCGCGGCCAGGCGCTGCCGCGCACCCTGCCGCAGGATTTTCCGACCTGCTTCACGCTCACCGACTATCGCCGCCGCTACGCGCTCTACAAGACCGATCCCGACCTGCAGGCCGCGCACGCCTCGTGTCCGTTCGTCGTGAGCTTCGACGACCACGAGGTCGCCGACAACTGGGCGGCGACGACCGATCCCAAGGACACCCCGGCGGAGGCATTCCTGGTGCGCCGCGCCGCCGCGTTCCAGGCCTGGTACGAACACATGCCGGTGCGCCGCGCGGTGATGCCCTACGGTCCCGACGTGCTGGCCTATCGCCGCTTTTCGGTCGGAACCCTGGCCGACGTCGCGGTGCTCGATACCCGGCAGTATCGCTCGAAGCAGGCCTGCGGCGACGGTTTCAAGGCGCACTGCGCCGAGGCCGACGATGCCGCGCGCACCATGATGGGCGCGCGCCAGGAGGCCTGGCTCGCGGAAGGTTTGCGCACCGGTTCCGCGACCTGGCGGGTGCTGGCGCAGCAGGTGCTGTTCGCCCATTTCGATTGGCGCGCCTATCCCTGGGTGCCCGACGCCGACGGTCCGGCCGTCGACCTCGACGCCTGGGACGGCGCCAGCGCGGCGCGCGACCGCATCATGGCGATGTGGCGCGACGCCAAGGCGCAGAACCCGGTGGTGCTCAGCGGCGACGTCCATCGTGGCCTCGCCCTCGACCTGCGCGCCGACTGGCGCGATCCGGCCTCGCCGTGTCTCGGGGTCGAGTTTCTCGGCACCTCGATCTCGTCGGGCGGCGACGGCAATGCCGAGAGCACCAACGTGCAGAAGCTCTACGCGGAGAATCCGCACCTGAAGTACATCAACGAACTGCGCGGCTATCACCGCCACACGGTGACGCCGCGGCAGTGGCGGGCCGATTTCCGCGTGGTCGAGCGCATCTCGACGCCGGGCCTGCCGGTGACGACGGCCAAGTCGTTCGTGGTCGAGGCCGGCAGGCCGGGCCTGGTCGACGCCTGATGGAAGAGTTCGTCAGAACCGCGCCAACACGTCGGACCACAACGCGATCGCCGCGATGAAGAGGGTGACGGAAGCGAGCGAGGCGGCTTCTTCGATCAGGCTGAAAAACATTGCACGCAATCCTTCGACGCAGGGCAAACGATCGTGGCGGATGCCACGCGGACAGGTTTGCAGCTTCCGTGCCAGCGCGATCGCCCCGTGACACCAAGGGTTTGCAGGCGGACTAGGGATTTCTTCACTACGATCGCGACCCACCCGACCCGGCAAGCGGGAAAATTATTCCCGGTCGCGCAATGGCGACGGCTTACGGATGGCTCCGACCGTCGCGGTCGCGAGGCCGCCCGGCATCACACGCATCCACAATACTTACCGCGATACCGCGGACGCGATCGGCGGCGCTGCCGGCGCCGGCCCGGTGAACCGGCGAACGACGTCGGTCGCGGTCGAGGCAGTCCCTGCGTACCGCCTGTCAGTATTCGACTACTGCGGAGGTCGGATCGTCGGCGTAGTAAGCGCGGCATCGCGTTAACCTGGTCGCCGGGAAAATATGATCATGATCATCCTGATGCGGAAGCGGTGAGGGTTGGTGCGGGCGCCGAAGGTATCGGACGCATGCTCGACGCAAGGGGAGACCATGACCACCGACGATCAGAGGCTGTCTCGCGAGGCGTGGCGACGGCGGGATCGCGACCCGTCGGGGCATCTCCGCGTGGGCGCCATCGCCGCCGCCGGCTGCACCCTCCTCGCGGTGCCTTGGATGTTCGACGACGCAAGCCTTGCGGGGCTGCGTCTGCCCGGGTCCGGTATCGCCATCGTGGCCACGGCGGTGGTCGCGCTCTTCATTGCCACCAGCGTGGTCGCGCTGCTGTGGCAGCGCTGGCGCCTGAACGACGCGCTGACCGAGATCAGCCTGAACGACTATCTGAGCCGCGTGGCCGAGGCGCTGCCGGGTACGCTGCTGTCGTTCAGGACGAGTCCGGACGGCGGTATTTCGGTGCCTTACGCGTCGAAGAACATGAAGGAGATCGTCGGCCTCGAGCCCGGGTTGCTGGCGCATGGCGCGGGAGAACTGTTTGCCCGCATTCATCCCGATGATCTCGATCGGGTGCTGGGCGACATCAGCCAGTCGGCGAAAACGCTCGCGCTGCTGCGGATGGAATTCAGGATGACCGTGGCCGAGCGCGGCGAGATCTGGATCGAGTGCCGCGCCATGCCGGAGCGCGAGGCCACCGGCGACGTCCTGTTCCACGGTTTCGCGCTCGACGTCACCGACCGCAAGCACGCCGAGGACCGGCTGCGGCTCGCCTCGACGGTCTTCACCAGTTCGCATGACGGCATCATCCTGACCGATCGCGACCGCCGCATCATCGCCGCCAATCCGGCGTTCTCCGCCATCACCGGCTATTCCGAACAGGAGGCGATCGGGCAGACGCCGCACCTGCTCCGGTCCGGACGACAAGACGACGCCTTCTATCGTGGGATGTGGAACGCGATCGCGGGCAGCGGCTACTGGCAGGGCGAGATCTGGAACCGGCGCAAGTGCGGCGAGGTCTATCCGGAATGGATGACGATCAGCGAGGTTCGCAACCAGGCCGGGGAGATCAGCAATTACGTGGCGACCTTCGCCGACATCTCGCGGCTGAAGCGGTCGGAGGCCGAGGTCGAACACCTCGCCTCCCATGACCCGCTGACCGGTCTTCCCAACCGCGCCGCGCTCGGGCTCGAACTGGGACGCCGTCTGGCGCGGGCCGGTTCGGACGGCGGCATGGGCGCCGTGATCCTGCTCGACCTCGATCGCTTCCGCATCGTCAACGACAGCTGCGGGCATGGCACCGGCGACAGGCTTCTGAAGCTGGTGGCGGAGCGGCTCAAGGCCCGCACCGGCGCCGCCGACGTGGTGGCCTGCAGCGGCGGCGACCGTTTCATGGTGCTGCTGGGCGCGATCGAGACCCGCGCCGCGGCTGGCGAGCAGGCGGGCCGGCTGCGCGCGGCGCTGGCCGAGCCGTTCGTGCTCGAGGACGGCCAGACCCGCTATGTCGGCGCCAGCTTCGGCATCTCGGTGTTCCCCGAGGATGGCGGCGATGCCGACGGCCTGATGCAGCAGGCCGGCGCGGCGCTGAACCATGCCAAGGCCTCGGGCGGCAACGCCATCTGCTTCTACAGCTCGATCTTCACCGACAATGCGGTGGCGCGGATCGAACTCGAGACCGACCTGCGGCGCGCGCTCGAGAACGACGAGTTCGTCCTGCAGTATCAGCCGCTGGTGTCGATCACCGACCGGCGGATCAAGGGCGTCGAGGCCCTGATCCGCTGGCGTACGCCGGGCGGCGGCCTGATGCCGCCGGGGCTGTTCATTCCGGTCGCCGAGGAGACCGGACTCATCATCCCGCTCGGCGAGTGGGTGCTGCGCGCCGCCTGCCGGCAGATGATGGCGTGGCGCGGCGCCGGCGTCATGCTCGACTGCATCGCGGTCAACCTGTCGCCGGCACAGTTCAACGATCCGCTGCTGACCCAGCGCGTCAGCGACATCCTGGAGGTGACCGGCCTGCCGCCGCATTGTCTCGAGATCGAAATCACCGAGGGCGCACTGCTCGGCTCCGGCGACGAGGTCGCCGCTCGCCTGACGCGGCTCAAGGACCTCGGCGTGCGGCTGGCGATCGACGATTTCGGCACCGGTTATTCGTCGCTGGCCTACCTGAAGCGGTTTCCGATCGACAAGCTCAAGATCGACCGCAGCTTCATCAACGGCCTGCCCGACGACGGCGCCGACGCCAAGATCATCCACGCGGTGATCGAGATGGGCCGCAGCCTCAGGCTCGAGGTCCTGGCGGAAGGCGTCGAGACCGAAGCCCAGCTCGCGTTGCTGCGGCAGCAGGGCTGCGACACCGCCCAGGGCTTCCTGTTCGGCGCCGCCTCCGAGCCCGAGACGATCGCCGCGCTGGCGAAGGGGCCGCTGGGGCGCCCCGCGCCGGTGCGCGGCCGCCTCAAGACGAACTGACGTCTTGCGATCGGCGCGCGAGACGAGGCGCCGTCGTCATCCCGGCGGCGCCTTCAGCACCATGCGCTCGTCATAGTCGGCGAGCTTCGGATAGCTGATGACCGGCGCCGCCGGCAGGTCGAGCACCCGCGCGCGGTAGCGCGCCAGATGGGCTGCGCGGTCCTCCGCCGAAATCCGCACCGGCGCATGCACCAGGAACGGCTCGACCACGGTGAAGCCGGTGAAATACAGCATGCCGTGATTGACCGGATAGAGGATCGATCCGATCGGGCCGCTCAGCCCGTGCTCGGAATACATCGATGCGGCCCCGCCGATGGTCAGCGCGCACATCGCCCGCTTGCCGGCGAATACGCCGTTGTCGTACCACCGGCCGCCGCCGTAGACGCGGCCGCCGGAGACGAAGACGCGGTCGATCCAGCCTTTCAGGATCGCCGGCAGGCCGAACCACCACAAAGGAAACTGCAGGATCAGCGTGTCGCACCAGTCGAGCTTGGCGAGCTCGGCGGTGATGTCGGCGGCGAGGCCGTCATGGGCGACCGCGTAGGCCTCCTCGTTCTGCTGGCGATAGGTGTCGGGATCGGCGACCGTGGTGAAATTGCGCCGGTCCGATACCGGATTGAAGCCCATGGCGTAGAGGTCGGAGACCACGACCTCGTGGCCCGCGGCGGTCAGCGCCTCGCGCGCGGCGCGTGTCATCGCGCCGTTGAAGCTCTTGGGTTCGGGATGGGCATGAACGATGAAGACGCGCATCGGGCGGGGCGCTCCGGGCCAGCGATGCGTGATGCTAGCTCAAACGGTCCGCAGTCAGCCAGTGCAAACCATTGGCGACAGCGCGCGGCATAACGCCCCGTCGGTCGTCGCATTCGCAATTGACTTGACCTTGCCTCGCCGAGGCAACACCCTTGCCGGACGGGAGGCCCGGCTGCGGAGACGACGGCCGGTCGGCCAAAGATCGATCAAGAGATCAGGCAGAAGAAGAACCACCATGAACGCGCCAGTGACGCTCGCCGAGCCCGCCCCGCGGGTCGCCGCTTCCACCGTCGAACATTTCGACGTCCTGATCGTCGGGGCCGGGATCTCCGGCATCGGCGCCGGCTATCACCTCACGCAGCAGTGCCCGGACCACAGCTTCGTCATCCTGGAGAGCCTCGACAGCTTCGGCGGCACCTGGCTCACCCATCGCTATCCCGGCATCCGCTCCGACAGCGACCTCTACACGTTCGGCTATCGCTTCAAGCCCTGGGTCGGGCCGCCGATCGCGACCGCCGCCGAAATCCGCAGCTACATGGGCGAGGTGATCGCCGAGAACGACCTCGCCCGCCACATCCGCTACCGCCACCAGATCGTCGCGGCATCGTGGTCGAGCGAAGACAGCCGGTGGACCATCGAGGCGAGGCGCCTCGACGGCGGCGATACCGTGCGCTTCACCGCCAATTTCCTCTGGATGTGCCAGGGCTACTACCGGCATGCGGAGGGCTACACGCCGAACTGGCCGGGCATGGCTGACTTCAAGGGCCGGATCGTGCATCCACAGAAATGGCCGGACGATCTCGACATTCGCGACAAGGCCGTGGTGGTGATCGGCTCCGGCGCCACGGCGGCGACGCTGATCCCCGCGATCGCGGCGGAAAGCCGGCACGTCACCATGGTGCAGCGCTCGCCGACCTATTTCATCACCGGGCGCAACGCCAACGAGCTCGCCGACCTGCTGCGCACCCTGCAGATCGACGAGACCTGGATCCACGAGATCGTGCGCCGCAAGGTGCTGTACGACCAGGCCGCCTTCACCAGGCGCTCGTTCAGCGAGCCCGAGGTGGTCAAGCAGGAGCTGTTGTCGGGCGTGCGGGCCTATCTCGGTCCCGACGTCGACCTCGAGACCCATTTCACCCCGCGCTACCGGCCGTGGCGCCAGCGCATCGCCTTCATTCCCGACGGCGACCTGTTCCGTGCGGTCAAGAGCGGCAAGGCCTCGGTGGTGACCGGCGAGATCGAGTGCTTCACCGCGGACGGCCTGCGCCTGAAGTCGGGCGAGGAGCTGAAGGCCGACATCATCGTCAGCGCCACCGGTTTCAACCTCAACGTCCTCGGCGACATCGCCTTCACCATCGACGGCAAGCCGCTCGATTTCGCAAACACCGTGACCTACCGCGGCACCATGTTCACCGGCGTGCCCAACATGGCCTGGGTGTTCGGCTATTTCCGCGCCAGCTGGACGCTGCGCGCCGACCTCGTCGCCGACTTCGTCTGCGCGCTGCTCAAGCACATGAAGGCGAAGGGCGCCAGGAGCGTGGTGCCGGCGCTGCGCGACGAGGACAAGGACATGGCGCTGTCCTCGTTCATCGATCCGGAGAACTTCAACCCCGGCTACCTGATGCGCGGCATGCACCTGCTGCCCAGGCGCGGCGACAAACCGGAGTGGCAGCACAACCAGGACTACTGGGCCGAGAAGGACGAATTCCCCGCCATCGATTTCGACGATCCGGCGTTCGTGTATCGGTGAGGGGCGAGGCGGTACGCTCGCTCACTTGAAGGCGCAGCCGACGATACGGACTTCGCCGTATTGCTCGTCATGGCCGGGCTTGACCCGGCCATCCACTCTTCCTTTCTGACGGCAGCGGCACCAAAGCGTGGACCCGCGGGTCAAGCCCGCGGGTGACGCAGAAAATGACGCGAGGTTCACGCTCACTGACGCGCCGCGGCCTTCTCGCGCACCCTCCCCCACAACCACCGCGCCACCGCGCCGGGCGAACTGTCGGCGTCACCCCTGGCGGCGCGCAGATTGGCTTCGCGCATGGTCTCGATGTCGATGCGGCCGTTGAGCGGCGCGAGCGCCGCACGCAGCGCCTGGTCGCCGGCGCGCCTGGGCGACAGCAGCACCACCGCGTCGTAGGGCGGGATCGCCGCCCTGGGGTCGTCGAGCGTCACCAGGTCGTATTGTGCGATCTGGCCGTCGCTGGAATAGCCGGCGATGACGTCGACCTCGCCGGCGGCCGCCGCGGCATACATGAAATCCGGCTGCATCTGGCGCAGGCTACGGAAGGCGAGCCCATAGGCGTCGCGCAGCGCCGCCCACTCGGGCCGGGCGAAGAACTCGTAGTCGCCGGCAATGGTCAGCCCCGGATGGCGGGCGAGGTCGGCGATCGAGCGGATCCCGAGCGCGTCCGCGCGCTGGCGGGGCATGGCCAGGGCATAAGCGTTCTCGAAGCCGAGTTCGCCTCCGAGCGTCACGCCGGCGGCTTTGAGCTCGTCTTTCAGTGCGGCGATCAGCGCAGCGCGCTCCGGGATCTCGCGGTGGTGAAAGGTGTTGGTCCACAGCGTGCCGGAATAGTCGACGTAGACGTCGACGTCGCCGGCCCTGAGCGCGGCGAAAATCACGCTCGAGCCGAGCCCTTCGCGTAGCGTCACGCCATGTCCTCCGGCCTCGATCCGGTCGGCCAGGAGCGCCGCCAGCACATACTGCTCGGTGAAGGTCTTGGCGCCGACCACGTAGCCGCCGTGCGGGCGCGGCAGCGCCGGCGCCAGTACCACTGTGATCAGCGCGAGGCAGCCGCAGGCGCCGAGCAGGAGGCGGGCGCGGCTGTGCCGCCTAAGGCCGTGCGCGATCAGCGCCAGCAGTCCATCCACCACGAGTGCCAGGATCGCCGCGGCGGCGCAGCCGAACAGCACGAATACCCAGTTCTGGGTCTGCAGGCCGGAAAAGATGTAGTTGCCGAGGCTGGTCTGGCCGATCGGAGTCGAGAGCGTGGCGGTGCCGATCACCCACACCGCGGCGGTGCGCAATCCCGCCATGATCACCGGCAGCGCCAGCGGCAGCTCGACCATGGTGAGCCGCTGCCGCCGCGTCATTCCGACGCCGCGCGCCGCCTCTATCAGCTGCGGGTCGATGCCGTCGAGGCCGGTGATGGTGTTGCGCAGCACCGGCAGCATGCTGTAGAGCGCGAGCGCCAGCACGGCCGGCAGGAATCCGAATGCCGAGAACGAGACGCCGGCGGTGCGCATGGCGAGCGCCGAGGCGAACAAGAGCAGCGGATAGAACAGCGCGAGGAGCGCCAGCCCGGGCACGGTCTGCACCACGCTCGCGACCCCGAGCAGGATCGCCCGCGCCAACGGACGGCGCCGCGCGGCGAGCGCCAGCGGAAAACTGATGGCCGCGCCGAGCGCGAGTGCGGTGAGGCTGACGCGCAGGTGGCTGCCGAGATAGTCGGGCAGGAGCTGCAGCGCTTCGCCGAGACGCGGGTCGAGGGTCATCGCTGCACGCCCGGCGTCGCGCCCGGCAGCAACGCCGCGAGCCGCGCTATCTGTCGCAGCGGCGTGCCGAACAACTCCGCCACGTAAGGGTCGACGGATCCGGCGAGTTCCGCCGGCGTGCCTGCCGCGGCCAGCCGGCCGGCCTGCATCACCGCGATGCGGTCCGACAGCAGGAGCGCCTCGGTGATGTCATGGGTGATCATCACGGTGGTGAGCTCGAGGCCGCGATGGAGCGCGACGTAGTCCTCGCTCAGCGCGTCGCGGGTGAGCGGATCGAGCGCGCCGAACGGCTCGTCCATCAGCACGATGGAGGGGGTGTTGGCGAGTGCCCGCCCCACGGCGACCCGCTGCCGCTCGCCGCCGGAGAGCTCGTGGGGAAAGCGGGCGCGGTGGCGGCGACCGTCCAGCCGCACCAGCTCGATCAGTCGATCGATCCGTGCCGTGACCTCGGCAGCGCGGACGCCGGCGAGCCGCGGCGTGATGCCGATGTTGTCGGCGACGCTCATGTGCGGAAACAGGGCGCCGCTCTGGAACACGATGCCGATGGTCCGCCGCATCGCCACCGGATCGAGGGCGCGCACGTCGGCGCCGTCGATCCGCACCGTGCCGCGGTCGGGCGCGATCAGGCGGGCGGCGAGCCGCAGCAGCGTGGTCTTGCCGGCGCCCGAGCCGCCGACGATGGACAGGAATTCGCCGCGGCGGATCGCGAGCGAGACGTCGGCGACAGCGCTGCCGCCGGCGCGGTCGAAACTCTTGGTCACGTTCTCGAACGCGATCGCGGGTTGGGTCGGATCCGGCATGGGCCGACCATGCCACGGCAGCGCGGGCGGACCAAGCCGGCCGCATGACGCCGCCCTTTGGCCCCTTGCATCCGCGCCGCGTCCGGGGGATTTTGCGCGCCGGAATCGGGGAAGGAAATCCAGGTGCAGGGCCTCTCATCGCCGCCGGCGGCGGTGGATCTCAAGGACGTCGAGGTTGCGTTCCAGCTCGCCGCCGGGGGCCGCTACACCGCGGTCGAGCGGGCGCGGCTGACGGTCGCGGCCGGCGAGTTCGTGGCCGTGGTCGGGCCGACCGGCTGCGGCAAGTCGACCTTGCTGAACGTCGCCGCGGGCCTGCTGCGGCCGGCTGCCGGCTCGGTCGAGATCTTCGGCGCGCCGCTCGCCGGCCTCAACCGGCAGGCCGGCTACCTGTTCCAGGCCGACGCCCTGTTTCCATGGAAGACCGCGCTGGAAAACGTCGCCCTCGGGCGCGAGATCGCGGGCATGCCGAAGCGCATGGCGCGGGAGCGGGCACAGGACTGGCTCGGCCGGGTCGGGCTCGCGGCGTTCGCGCAGCGCTATCCGCACATGCTGTCGGGCGGCCAGCGCAAGCGCGTCGGGCTTGCCCAGGTGCTGATCCGCGATCCGGCGATCCTTTTGATGGACGAACCGTTCGGTCCGCTCGACGCCCAGACCCGGCAGATCATGGGCAACCTGCTGCTCGAGCTGTGGAGCGCGGCGCGCAAGGCGGTGGTGTTCGTCACCCACGATCTGGAGGAGGCGATCGCGCTCGCCGATCGCGTCGTCATCATGTCGGCGGGGCCGTCGTCGCGCATCATCGGCGACTGGCGGGTGCCGCTGGCGCGCCCGCGCGACATCTTCGAGATCCGTCTCGACGGCGCGTTCCACGACCTCCACCGCGAGATCTGGCAGGTGCTGAAGGCCGAAGTGGTGAAGAGCTATGCCGCGGCGTGAGAAAATTGTTCTGGACCGGGAGTCGAATGTTGACCAAGCACGTCGCGTTTCTTTCCGCCGTCATGCCCGCGCTTGTCGCGGGCATCCACGTCTTTGCAGCATTTCGACAAGAAAGACGTGGATGGCCGGGAGACCTTAGTCCTAGCGATCCGTCGAAGACGGATCGCGCTTGCCCGGCCATGACGAGAAAATACGCTCTCGTCGTTGTGGGGCCGGCTGCATGAACCGCGTCACCCTTCTCACCCTCCAGCTTCTGGTCGCGGTGGTGGCGATCGCGCTGTGGCACGTGCTGACCACGGTACCGCTGTTCGGCACGATCGTGCTGCCGCCGTTCTTCTTCTCGACCCCGGAAAAGGTGTTCGGTCGCATCGCCAAGTGGATCGCCGAGGGCAGCGTGTGGCGCCACCTCGCGGTGACGCTGACCGAATCGTTGCTCGCCTTCGTCTTCGGCTCGCTGTCCGGCGCGCTGGTCGGCTTCTGGTTCGCGCGCCGGCAGACGGTGGCGGCGGTGTTCGACCCCTACGTCAAGATGATGAACGCGCTGCCGCGGGTGGTGCTGGCGCCGATCTTCGCGCTGTGGCTGGGGCTCGGCATCTGGTCCAAGGTCGCCCTCGGCATCACCCTGGTGTTCTTCGTGGTGTTCTTCAACGTCTACCAGGGCGTCAAGGAGGCCAGCGCGACGCTGGTCGACAACGCCCGCATGCTCGGCATGAGCGAGCGGCAGCTGCTGCGCCACGTCTACTGGCCCTCGGCGCTGTCCTGGATGTTCTCCTCGCTGCACACCTCGGTGGGCTTCGCCGTGGTCGGCGCGGTGGTCGGCGAATATCTCGGCGCCTCCGCCGGGCTCGGCTACCTGATCCAGCAGGCCGAGGGCGTGTTCGACGTCGCCGGCGTGTTCGCCGGTATGATCGAGCTCGCGGCGGTTGTGATGCTGATCGACCTCGTGGTCGGCGCGATCGAACGCAGATTGCTGATCTGGAGGCCGATGTCCGGGGCAGCGCGGGAGTGAGGCATGACACAATCTCCGCGGTGCCGAATCCCTCCGCGTCATGCCCGCACTTGTTGCGGGCATCCACGTCTTCTATCGTCGTCGTGCCAAGACGTGGATGGCCGGGACGAGCCCGGCCATGACGGAGAGAAAGAGCCGGGGTGGAGATGATGGGAGCAATTCGCAGCAGCCTGACGGCCGCCCTCGCGCCGCTGGCGCTGCTCGCGACGCTGATGGGGGCCGCCGCCGCCCAGGCGCCCGAGAAGCCCAGCCTGGTGCTCGGCGTCGGCGGCAAGAGCCTGCTCTACTACCTGCCGCTGACGCTCGCCGAGCGGCTCGGCTATTTCAAGGACGAGGGCCTCAACGTCACCATCACCGACTTCGGCGGCGGCGCCAAGGCGCTGCAGTCCCTGATCGGCGGCTCGGCCGACGTGGTCACCGGCGCCTACGAGCACACCATCTTCATGCAGGCCAAGGGCCAGGAGATCACCGCGGTGCTGGAACTCGGGCGGTTTCCCGGCATTGTGCTGGCGGTGCGCAAGGACCGCGCCGCGGCGGTGACGTCGTTCAAGGACCTCAAGGGCATGAAGATCGGCGTCACCGCGCCGGGGTCCTCGACCAATTTCTTCGTCGACGCGCTGATCGCCCGGGACGGCCTCAAGCCGGAGGACGTCGCCATCATCGGCGTCGGCGCCGGCCTGAGCGCGGTGGCGGCGGCCAAGAAGGGCGACATCGACGCGATCTGCAATCTCGATCCGGTGATCACCAAGCTCGAACAGGACGGCGACATCACCGTGCTGGCGGACCTGCGCACCGAGGAGGGCAACATGAAGCTGTTCGGCGGCGACACGCCGGCGGCGGTGGTCTATCTCAAGCGCGACTTCATCGCGAAGAACCCGGCGACCACGCAGCACCTGGTGAACGCGTTCTACAGGGCGCTGACATGGCTCGCCGCGGCGAGCCCGGAGGACGTCGCGAAAATCGTGCCGGAGGACTACTACCTCGGCGACCGCGCGCTCTATGTTGCGGCGGTGAAGGCCTCGGCGCCGATGTATTCGCGGACCGGGGTGATCCCGCGCGACGGCATGGTCCGCGCCCGCGATATGCTGCAGCGCTTCGACGCCGAGCTGCGGGACGCGAAGCTCGACCTCGACAAGACCTTCGACGACCGCTTCGTGGCGAAAGCCGCGGGCGAGGGCGCGGCCCTCGGCGCTGCGGGGGGCAAATGAGCGCGGCGCCGGGCACCGCGGCCACCGTGCGCGAGGTCGGCCGGCTCGACTTCGCCTTCGAGCCGTGGGACTGGCCGTTCGCCACCGCGCGCCGCGCCGACATCGACGCCCATTTCGCCGCGGCGCGCGTTGCGCGCCCGGAGCTCTTCAACGGCCGCATTCTGCTGTTGCGCGCGCCGCGCCACGAGGGCGACGTGTTCCGCGCCAGCTATTTCGAGAGCGACTTCGCGAGCCTGCTCGCCTGGCGCGACTGGGGATTTCCCGGAACCGGCGTCTACAACGGCTTCGGCATGGGCGCGCTGCGCGGCAGCGACGGCGTGTTCGTGCTCGGCGAAATGGCGGCGCACACCGCCAATGCGGGGCGGATCTATTTTCCGGCCGGCACGCCGGAGCCGGGCGATGTCGCGCGCAACCGGGTCGACATCGCCGGCAGCGTGACCCGCGAGGTCGAGGAGGAAACCGGGCTGACGCGCGCCGACTACCTGGCCGCGGCGCGATGGCACTGCGTCGAGACCGGGGCGTCGATCGCGTTGATGCGGATTCTCGACTGCGCGGAGCCCGGGGAGGCGGTGAAGCGCAGGATCGAGGCCGCGCTCAGGACCCAGCCCGCGCCGGAGCTCGCCGCCATCCACCTGGTACGCGACCGCCGCGACTTCCTGCCGTCGATGCCGGGCTTCGTCACCGCCTTCATCGACGCGATGACGGAGTGACCGAGCGCATGAAAATCATTGTGTCGGGCAGCTTTGCCGCATTTTCCGCGTCACCCGCGGGCTTGACCCGCGGGTCCACACTTCTGGGCCGATGCCACGAGAGAAGCGTGGATTGCCGGGTCAAGCCCACGGCTGTCCGGTTTAAATTTGGCATATATCGAGGCTCAACTGTCGCTGATCTTTGATGATCGGCGGCGGTGGCAGGAGCAGACGGTCGAGCGGTCGTCTGTGCATGAGGTTGGCGCGCACGAGGCGAGTGAAGGTGAGCAGGCTGGGAACTGCCCGCTGGGCGGCGTGTGCCAAGCGCAGGAGCAGGAAAGCGATCAGGGCCACCGCGATCTGAATGCGCACGGCGTTCTCGGAGCGTCCAATGAACTTTTTGATCTTGAGGGTCTGCTTGACCCAGCGGAAGAACAGTTCAATCTGCCAACGACGCTTATAGAGATCGGCGATATCGGTTGCCGGCAGATCGAGATCGTTGGTGAGGATACGCAGGATCTTTCCGGTGTCGATCCGCACGCGGATCTCGCGGACGGGATGCTGAAACGGGTTCTGGCGGTTGCGTGCCAAGCGTTGCGGCAGATGACCGATGCGGTCGGAGAGGATATTTGATCCTGCCGCGACCGCGTTCTTGCGGACCCCGCAGAGCTTGGTGTTGCTCTTGAGCCGGGTCACGATCCGGCAATCCGCGGCGTGGAGTTTGGCCCACCAGCCATAGTCATAATAGCCGAGGTCGAACACGTAGGTAGCCCCGGCTACGATCGGCATGGCCTTGGCGGCGGTGATGTCGTTGACATTGGCCGACGTCACGGCGGCATAGATCGGGCAAACGGCATCGGGATCGTAGACGATGTGCATCTTGGCACCGCAGACGCCTGCCGAGAACCGCGCCCAGTCTTTGCTCAACTCGCTCAGACGAAGGCCGCTCGAATCGATCAGGTGCACCGCTTCGCCGGTCTTGCGCTTGAGCCCGCGTGTGAGCTGCCCGACCAGATGCGCGAACAGGCCGCTGAACACCTGCCACGGCCGCTGGGCGTTGGCATCGGCAAGCGTCGAGCGCGACACCTCTTCGCAGCCGAGATGGTAGAGCTTGGTGGCGTGGCTCTGCAGGCCGGCTTCGATCTCGCGCAGGCTCAGCGCGCCCGACAATTGCGCATAGATCAGCGCGATCAGCTGGCTCTTCGTTGTCAGCCTGCGAACATGCTTGTCAGCCCCATGTTCATCCACAAGCTGATCGAAACGATGCCACGGAACCTGGTTCAATACGCTGTGAAATACACTATTCTGGTGCAGCATGGCTTGATCCTTCCCCCGTGTCCCAAAACGTCGCCAAACGCTTGGAACACAGAAGAATCAACGCCATGCGCCCTGTCCACCAAAATTAAACCGGACAGCCGTGGGTCAAGCCCGGCAATGACAGGCATGAAATCGGGGCGGGGGCTCACGCGTCCAGCGCGCCCATTTGAAAGCGACGCAATGCCCAAGACGCGCAAGACTCCAGCGAAGAAATCCCAGCCCCTCGCCGCGACGTTGAAGCCCTACGTCGCGCCCTATCGCTGCGACGGCACCGCGCCGTTCCGCCTCAAGTTCCACCCGACCGACGACCGCGGCGGCCTCGACAAGGACGCGGCCGCCGAGATCATCGCGTCCAACCTGAAGCATATCGAGGACCTCCAGCAGCGGCTCTACGCCACCGACCGCTGGGCGGTGCTGCTGATCTTCCAGGGCATGGACGCCGCCGGCAAGGACAGCGCCATCGAGCACGTGTTCGCCGGCGTCAATCCCCAGGGCGTCGATGTCGCCAGCTTCAAGACGCCGTCGCCGCTCGAACTCAACCACGACTTCCTGTGGCGGGCCTCGACGCAGCTGCCGCAGCGCGGCCGGATCGGCATCTTCAACCGCTCCCATTATGAGGAATGCCTGATCGTCCGCGTCCACCCGGAGATCCTGGCGAAGGAAAAGCTGCCGCCGCAGCTGGTGACGAGGAACATCTGGCGCGAGCGCTTCGAGGACATCAACGCCTATGAGCGCTACCTCGCCCGCAACGGCACCCTGATCCTGAAATTCTTCCTCAACGTCTCCAAGGAGGAG
The DNA here is from genome assembly GCA_031291445.1 of Xanthobacteraceae bacterium. GTDB lineage: Bacteria > Pseudomonadota > Alphaproteobacteria > Rhizobiales > Xanthobacteraceae > Bradyrhizobium_A. Next base: position 20,010 of record JARLJA010000016.1, read on the forward strand.
CAGCGCCGGCGCTTCCTCGAGCGGCTCGAACAGCCTGCCAAGCGCTGGAAGTTCGCCATGGACGACGCCACCGAGCGCGGGCTGTGGGACAAGTACCAGGCGGCCTACCAGGACGTGATCGCCCACACCTCGACGCCGTGGGCGCCGTGGCACGTGGTGCCGGCTGACCACAAATGGTTCGCCCGCGTCGTCATCGGCGCCACCATCGTCAGCGCGCTGGAGCAGCTCGACCTGCATTTTCCGGAAGTCGACAAGAAGGAGCTGCCGGTCTTCACCCGGGTGGCGCGGGCGCTCGAGGCCGAGGCCAAGGTGGGCAAGGCGAAGCGCGGGAAGCGCAAGTCCCCCACTCGCCGAGGCGGGGGCATCGGGGCGAGCGAGGCCTAGTAGTAGTGCGACGCCGATCGCCGTTGCCGCTCTCGATTGTCATCCAGATTTGACGGACCAGTACGATCCTCTTGCCCCCAAGGGCAGCAAACCAAGGAGGCTACGATTGCCGGATCAAGGCGGGGTCGGGAGCAGAGAGCTGGCTGTTCTACGCTGGGCTCCGCTGACTTGCTTGTTTGCGGGAGGCGTTGCTGTGTCGACCCACGTGTTGGCCTATCCCGGCCATTTCAATAGTGCCTGCGCCGCAGTGGCCTCATCGACGGTTACTCTATCATTCTCTGCCCCCGACCTGGTCGCGACGAACGTGCTGTGGCTCATTCCGGCGCTTCCGCTGATTTGGCTTGGCCGAAAGGCCTACGTCAACGCGGTCTACTTTGTGGTGACGCTGTTGTTTGCGGTCACGATCGGTATCTTGGTCGTAGGGGACTTCACGGAGGAGATTTACTGCCTCAAGCGCATCAACGCGGGAGGCATGGTCGTTCTTGTGCTGCTTATCCTGCAGGCCATACTTTTGTTGGGATTCTCGGCCATTGTCGCCTTGGTCCACGGGGGACTCGCGTTAAGTAGACGTCCCCGTGGGTCCGACGCCAACGTGAACTAGGTCAGTATCGCTGTCCTGTCTCTGTCGGACCACGCCGCAAAAACCGGCTTTTCCTTTTCGGATCGATCGCATAAAAGCAGGGTTCGGCGCGGCGTCGGGCAACCAACGGTCAACGGTTTTGCCCCAGAGTGGCCGGGTCACGGGACGAGGTCGATGATTCGCATCGGTGAGCAGGGATCAGCAGGCACGGCGGCTTTCGCCGCCGCCGGCCGCGCGTTGTCCCGCGACCTCGCCAAGCTCCTTCCGGGCGGGCTGCTTCTGCTTATCTGCCCCTGAGGCCGGCTGGGCGTCTGCGCCTGGGCCTTCAGGGGATTGAGCAGAGCACACCCCCTCACAGCGCCCTCGCCAAGCGGCGCGACAATTCAAGGAAGCCAGCCAATGTCGACCACCACCCCGTCCACCACGAGTCCCGCCAAGTCCGACGCCGACCGCGTCGTCATCTTCGACACCACCCTGCGCGACGGCGAGCAGTGCCCCGGCGCCACCATGACCTTCGAGGAGAAGCTCAACATCGCCGCGATGCTCGACGAGATGGGCGTCGACATCATCGAGGCCGGGTTCCCGATCGCCTCCGACGGCGACTTCGAGGCGGTCAGCGAGATCGCGCGGCGCACCACCAACGCGGTGGTCTGCGGGCTGTCGCGGGCCGGCGCCAAGGACATCGATCGCTGCGCCGAAGCGATCAAGCCGGCCAAACGCGGCCGCATCCATACCTTCCTGTCGACCTCGCCGGTCCACATGAAGCACAAGCTGCAGATGGATCCGCAGCAAGTCTACGAGCTGGTGGTGTCCTCGGTGACGCGGGCCCGCAACCACACCGACGACGTCGAATGGTCGTCGGAGGACGGCACCCGCACCGAATTCGACTTCCTGTGCCGCTGTGTCGAGGCCGCGATCAAGGCCGGCGCCACCACCATCAACATCCCCGACACCGTCGGCTACACCTTTCCGGACGAGTATTACGACCTGTTCAAGCGGGTGCGCGAGACCGTGCCGAATTCCGACCAGGCGGTGTTCTCGGTGCATTGCCACAACGACCTCGGCATGGCGGTGGCCAATTCGATCGCCGGCGTGCGCGCCGGCGCCCGCCAGATCGAGTGCACCGTCAACGGCATCGGCGAGCGCGCCGGCAACGCCGCGCTGGAAGAGGTGGTGATGGCGATGCGGGTGCGCCACGACAAATTGCCGTACTGGACGCGGATCAACTCGACCATGCTGACGCACGCCTCCAAGGTGGTGTCGGCGGCGACCTCGTTCCCGGTGCAGTACAACAAGGCGATCGTCGGGCGCAACGCGTTCGCCCACGAGAGCGGCATCCACCAGGACGGCATGCTGAAGAACGCCCAGACCTACGAGATCATGCTGCCGGAGACGGTCGGCGTGAAGCAGACCTCGCTGGTGATGGGCAAGCATTCCGGCCGCCATGCCTTCATCCACAAACTGGAGGAGATGGGGCTGAAGCTCTCGGGCAACCAGCTGGAGGACGCCTTCGTCCGCTTCAAGGCGCTGGCCGACCGCACGAAGCACATCTACGACGAGGACATCGAGGCGCTGGTCGACGAGAACATGGTCCACGCCCATGACCGCATCAAGCTGTTGTCGCTGACGGTGATCGCCGGAACCCACGGGCCGCAGCGCGCCACCATGAAGCTCGACATCGAGGGCCAGACCCGGATCGAGGAAGCCGAAGGCAACGGCCCGGTGGACGCGGTGTTCAACTGCATCAAGTCGTTGGTGCCGCACGAGGCCAAGCTGGAGCTGTACCAGGTCCACGCCGTCACCGAGGGCACCGACGCCCAGGCCGAGGTCTCGGTGCGGCTGTCGCACGAGGGCCGCTCGATGACCGCGCGGGCGGCGGACCCGGACACCCTGGTGGCCTCGGCCAAGGCCTATCTCGGCGCGCTGAACAAGATCGTCATGAAGCGCCAGCGCGACACCGCGCCTCCGGCCCAGGCCGCCGCGGGGCATTAGGGCGGGGCGCGCGCTCACGCCCGTTCCTCAAGAAACGCGTCATGGCCGGGCTTGACACCGCAAGCCGGGTCTACCCGGCTTGCGGCACTTAGGAGGAACGCAACGCGGCGACAGCCGCGTTGCTATGCCATCCACTCTTCCTTTCTTCCTTCTTGCCTTGGCGGGAGAATAGCGTGGACACGCGGGTCAAGCCCGCGTGTGACGAGGAATGTGACGCGCGGCTGTACCGAACTCCGCCCCTCTTTCGCGCCGCAGCAATTCGGCCCAACCAAGACTCTTTCCAGCCCAAAAATAAAATGACCGGAGCGCGGCAGATCCCGCGCCCCGGCCCATGGCGTTTCGGGCGCCGGCTTGGCACACTGCGGTCAATGTGGGAGGACGGCGCCGCGCCCGCGGCCGCGCCGCGATCCCGGCGCAAGAAGCGGCCGCGGGGAGGAAGAACGATGCAGAAATGGGTTTTGGGCGCGCTGATGGCCGCGTTGTCGGTGGTCATCGGCCCGGCTACGGCGCATGGGCCGATCATCATCAAGTTCAGCCATGTGACGACGCCGGACACGCCGAAAGGCGTGGCCGCCCAGAAATTCGCCGAACTCGCCGACAAGTACACCTTCGGCCGGGTCAAGGTCGAGATCTATCCCAACTCCCAGCTCTACAAGGACAAGGAAGAGCTGGAGGCGCTGCAGCTCGGCGCCGTGCAGATGCTGGCGCCGTCGAATTCCAAGTTCGGGCCGATCGGCATCAAGGAATTCGAGGTGTTCGACCTGCCTTATATCCTTCCCGACCTCGCCACGCTGCGGAAGGTCACCGATGGGGTGCTCGGCGAGAAGCTCCTCAACCTGCTCGAGCCCAAGGGCATGGTCGGGCTGGCGTACTGGGACAACGGTTTCAAGGTGATGAGCGCCAACAAGAAGCTGGTCGCGCCGGCCGACTACCGCGGGCTCAAGTTCCGGATCCAGTCGTCGAAGGTGCTGGAAGCCCAGTTCCGCGCGCTCGGCGCGGTGCCGCAGGTGATGGCCTTTTCCGAGGTCTATCAGGCGCTGCAGACCGGCGTCGTCGACGGCCAGGAAAACACGCCGTCCAACATGTACACCCAGAAAATGCACGAGGTGCAGAAATACACCACGCTCACCAACCACGGCTATATCGGCTACGTGGTGGTCGTGAACAAGAAGTTCTGGGACGAACTGCCGTCGGAGATTCGCGACCAGCTCAAGCAGGCGATGCGGGAGGCGACCGCCTTCGGCAACGCCCGCTCGGCGCAGGAGAACGCCGACGCGCTCGATGCCATGGTCAAGTCGGGCAAGACCGAGCTGGTGACGCTGACGCCGGAGCAGGACGCCGAGATGCGCAAGGCCATGGAGCCGGTCTACGACGACGTCGGCTCGCGCATCAGCAAGTCGCTGATCGAGGACTTCCGCAAGGCATCCGGCGCGACGCATTGACGGGACTCGCTGGATCGCGCGTAGGGGCTGCTCCACGACCGACGTCATGGCCGGGCTTGTCCCGGCCATCCACGTCTTCCTTGCTGCAGCATTGTTAAGACGTGGATGCCCGGCACAAGGCCGGGCATGACGAGCAAAAACTAGCGCCGCGAAAACGCGCGGGCAGGGGACGGTACTTGAAGTTGGTGTTGCGCATCCTCGACCGGCTCGAGGAAATCCTGATCGCTTCGCTGATGGGCGCGGCGACGCTGTTGATCTTCATCGCCGTGGTGCACCGCTTCGGCACCGGGGTGAAGGTGCTCTATCCCTATCTGATCAAGATCCACATTTCCTGGGCGCAGGAACTGTGCATCTACATGTTCATCTGGATGGCCAAGTTCGGCGCCGCCTACGGCGTGCGCACCGGCATCCACGTCGGCGTCGACGTCCTGGTCAATCGGCTCAAAGGGCCGTGGAAGAAGGCCCTGGTGCTGTTCGGCCTGTTCGGCGGCGCGCTGTTCACCGCTGTCGTCGGCACCATGGGCGCCAAGTTCGTCATCGAGCTGATGTCGACCGACCAAGTCTCGCCCGATCTCGAGATCCCGAGCTGGGTCGTCTATCTCTGCATTCCGCTCGGCTCCTACCTGATGTGCTTCCGCTTCCTGCAGGTGTGCTGGAGCTACACCTGGCACGATGAACTGCCGCACCACGACCCGACCAGCGTCGAGGGCCTCGAGGCCGCGCCCGGCGCGCCGATCAGCCTTGGAAAAGCGTGATGAGCGCGGCGCTGATCTTCGGCCTCTTGTTCGCGCTGATGCTGACCGGCATGCCGGTCTCGATCTCGCTCGGTCTCACGGTGCTGACCTTCCTGTTCACCATGACCGAGGTGCCGATCGAGAGCGTGGGGCTGAAGCTGTTTTCGGGGCTCGACAATTTCGGCATCATGGCGATCCCGTTCTTCATCCTCGCCGGCACCTTCCTGACCCGCGGCGGGGTGGCGCGGCGCATGATCGCCTTCACCACCTCGATGGTCGGTCACCTGCACGGCGGGCTGGGGCTCGCCGGCGTCGCCGCCTGCGCCATGTTCGCCGCGATCTCGGGCTCGAGCGTCGCCACCGTGGTGGCGATCGGCTCGATCATGATGCCGGCGATGGTCGAGCACGGCTACCCGCGCCGCTTCGGCGTCGGCGTGATCTCGACCTCCGGCGCGCTCGGCATCCTGGTGCCGCCCTCCATCATCCTGGTGCTGTACGGCGTCTCCACCAACACCTCGATCGGCGCGCTGTTCATCGCCGGCATCGTGCCCGGCGTGCTGCTGGCGCTGATGCTTGCCGCCGTGACCTGGTACATCGCGCGGCGCAACGACTACCCGCGGATGCGGCGCGCGAGCTGGGCCGAGCGGTGGCACGCGTTCCGCGAGAGCGTCTGGGGCATCCTGCTGATCGTGATGGTGCTCGGCGGCATCTATGGCGGCATCTTCACGCCGACCGAAGCCGCCGCGGTCGCCGCGGTCTACGCCTTCGTCATCACGGTGTTCGTCTATGGCGAGCTCAGGCTCGTCGAGGTGCCGCGCGTGCTGCTGCAGGCCGCCAGCATGAGCTCGATGCTGCTCTACATCATCACCAACGCGGTGCTGTTCTCGTTCCTGATGACCCACCAGCAGATCCCGCAGGAGATGGCGGCCTGGATCGTCGGCAAGAACTTCAGCCCGTGGATGTTCCTGCTGGTGGTCAACGTCATCCTGCTCGCCGCCGGCAACGTCATGGATCCGTCGTCGATCCTCCTGATCATGGCGCCGATCCTGTTTCCGCTGGCGACCAGGCTCGGCATCAACCCGGTTCATCTCGGCATCCTGATGATCGTCAACACCGAGGTCGGGCTGTGCCACCCGCCGGTCGGGCTCAACCTCTACATCGCCAGCGGCATCGCCCGGATGGGGATCAGCGAGATCACCATCGCGGTCTTGCCGTGGCTGATCGCCATGCTGGTGTTCCTTGGCCTGATCACCTTCGTGCCGGTGATCTCGCTGTGGCTGCCGCATCTGCTCGGGATGCTGTAGGTGGTGGGCCAATCCCTCCGTCATGCCCGGCCAGCGCGATCCGTCTTCGACGGATCGCCAGGACTAAGGTCTGCCGGATCCACGTCTTTACGACTTTGCCGTAAGAAAGACGTGGATGGCCGGGACAAGCCCGGCCGTGACGGAGACTCTGGGCGTGACTCGTGACTGACGGATATCTGCGGCCGATCGTGCTGCTGGCGCTGGCCTCCTTCGCCAGCGCCGCCACCACCCGCATCACCGACCCGATCCTGCCGCAGCTCGCCGACGCCTATGGCGTCGGCATCGCCACGGTCTCGATGGTGGCGACCGGCTATTCCCTGACCTACGGCTGCTCCCAGGTGTTCTTCGGCCCGGTCGGCGACCGCTACGGCAAGTTCCGGATCATCCTGTTCGCCTGCCTGGGGTCGGCGCTTTCCAACACGCTGTGCGGCGTCGCCACTTCGCTTGCGATGCTGGAAGCGGCGCGGCTGGTGTCGGGGCTGGCCGCCGCCTGCATCGTGCCGCTGTCGATCGCCTGGATCGGCGACGCCATTCCCTACGCCCGCCGCCAGGGCGTGCTCGCCGGCTTCATCACTGGCCAGATCTCCGGCGTGCTGGCGGGCCAGGCCGTGGGCGGGCTGCTCGGCGGCGCGTTCGGCTGGCGCTTCGTCTTCCTGGCGCTGTCGGCGGTGTTCGCGGTGGTTGCGATCGGGCTCCTGGCGGAGCTGGTGGTCAATCGGGCGGCCCGTCCGGCGGCGGCGGTCCCGCGGTCCTTTCTCGCCGGGCTCGGCGCGACCTTCGCGCTGGTCGGGCGCCGAGACCTGCGGCGCCTGCTGCTGGCGGTCGGCATCGAGGGCTTCGCGGTGTTCGGCCCGCTCACCTTCGTCGGCGCCGAGATGAAGGCGCGCTTCGGCCTGTCGTTCACGGCGGTCGGCCTGATGCTGTCGGCCTATGCGCTGGGCGGCCTGGTCTACGCCGTGAGCGCCCGGCGCCTGGTCGGCGCGCTGGGCCAGGCGCGTCTCGCCTTCGCCGGCGCCATCGTGGTCGCGCTGGCGATGATGGTGATCGCCCTCGCCGCGAGCGAAATCGTGGCCTTCGCCGGCATCGCGGCGATCGGGCTCGGCTTCTACATGATGCACAACACCCTGCAGACGGTGGCGACCCAGGTCGCGCCGGAGGCGCGCGGCGCCGCGGTGTCGCTGTTCGCGACCTGCTTTTTCGTGTCGCAGGCGGCGGGCGTGTTCGTCGGCGGGCGCCTCCTCGAGGGCGCCGGCGGGCCCGTGCTGTTCGCCGGCGCGGCGGCGATCGTGGTGGTGCTGGGGGGAGGGATTTATCTCTGGCTGCGGCGCTGGCGATTGACGGAATTGTCATAATCCCGACGGCCGGGGGTTGGCGCTGTACATCTTCATGTCCAAAGCTTAATTTGCCCCGCGACAATCTGTCACGCAGTATGGCCGCACAGGAAAGTTCTGGAGCCATCCATGAAAAATATCGTTCTCGCCGGCGTCGCCGTGGTGGCGCTGGCCGCCACCTCGGTCGTCTATGCCCAGCGTCAGGAACACGACATCGACCGCGCGTCCTGGTGGCAGCGCATGCATATGTCGCCGGAGGACCGGCTTGCCTTCGTCGACGCGCGAATCGCCGCGGTCAAGGCCGGGCTGAAGCTGACGCCCGACCAGGAGAAGAACTGGCCGGCGATCGAGAGCGCGGTGCGCGACTTCGCCAAGCAGCGCGTCGAGAACGCCAATGCCAGCACCAACACCGGGTCCGATCAGCCCAAGGAAGATCCGGTGACGCGGCTGCGCCAGCGCGCCGATCGCATGGCGGCTGCCGCCGAGGGTCTGAAGCGCATCGCCGACGCCGCCGACCCGCTCTACAAGAGCCTCGACGACAACCAGAAGCGCCGCCTGTCGTTCCTGGTGCACATGGGCGGCGAACATCGCTTCGAGGCCTGGCGCGAACGCTTCGGTTTTTCGCATCATGACGGCGACCGCGACGCTGACCGGGAACGCCATCATGATCGCGGCATGGGGCGCGGCCACATGATGGACGATGACAGCGGCCGCCTCTGAGGCTGCCGCTCGAACGTCCTGACACTCATTCGCAGGAAGCCGCCGGTTCGCCGGCGGCTTTTTTCGTGGGGCTCGTTCCTGGCCCCGTCGCGCGCCGGGCCGCGGCCGCCGCGCCGCCCGCGGCTGCGGGCTCGTCCCGGACCCGCGCCACCGACGGCGATCAGAGCCAACACGATGGCCATTGCCGACGTCTCGCCGCCGATACGCCCGGTGTGGCGGATCGTTCACTGGGGAGCGGCGGTGAGACGAAAAACTCAGCAGCAGACCAAGACCGCCTGGGCGCTCTGCCTTGCTATTCAGCGAGCAGATCGCTCCTGTTGACGCGACTGAGCGAGGTTTTCAGCCGAAGACTGTCGCGCCCGATCTCTTCGACGGTCTCGAAGGTGAAGCGAACATGCTCAGCCGCGGCAGCTTCGGCTTCCTTTGCCTTTCCGGCAACCACAGCGTCGGCAAGTGCGATGTGTTGCTGCAGCAGTTGATCGCGAATGCCATCCCGTAAATAGAGCTGCGCGCGACTGTAGAAGATGTTGCTCCGCAACAGATCCGCCAGGGCGCGCATGATATGCAACAATACTATGTTGTGGCTCGCCTCGTAGATCGACAGATGGAAATCGACGTCGGCCTCACCTTCCTGCGTCGGATCCTCGAGCTCGTGCGCCTTCCTCATTCGCTCGATGCATTGACGAATGGCCTGGCGATCGAGTTCGGTTGCGCGTTGCGCTGCGAAGCGAGCGGCGTGAGCCTCCTGAATCCTCCGGAATTCGAAGTAGTCCGCGGTCACCCGCGGCTTGTCCTGCATCAGCAAGGCGAGCGGACGCAGCAGCGGCGATAGGAACTGGGCTACGAAATTTCCCGAGCGGCCGCTCACCAATAGTCCGCGCCCCTCCAGAATCTGGAGCGCCTCACGCAACGTGGGCCGCGAGATTTCGAGCTTTTCCGCAAGCTCCCGCTCCGGCGCCAGCTTTTCTCCCGGCCGCAATACGCCTTCCAGGATCAGCCGCTCGATGTGGTCGGCCATCGCCTGCGCGATCTTCGGAGTATGAACGATGTTGCTCAACAAGCGCTCCACTGGGTTCGGCGCATCGGATTCCGCCGGACGGTCCGTGCCGTGCCCGACTATCTGGGACCTGCGCCGGAGCTGGTCAAGCGTTACGCTGCGCTTTGCGCATTTCGCAACAAGTCATACCATTTGACGATCTGGTAAAGATACTTTACCTTCACCTGCAATTGATAATCAGAACGACTTAAGGGGGAAGCCTTGGGAAACCAGGTGAAAGGGGAGGCAAAAGCGCCTTGTCCCGACCACGTGCGGCGCTCGCTCGTGCTGGCGCTCGGAGCCGTCGCCTGTATGGCGGTGGCGAAAGATGCTGCCGCTGCAGATGATCAACCCGCCGCTGAAGAGATGCCGAAACGCGGTGACGTGCTCGTCCTGTCGGAAGGAGAGCGCGAGGGACAGATCATCGCTCCCGGCGACCTGCCGGTCGGTGGCCCCCCGGTCCGCGCCTGGCCAAAAGATCCGAAGACATCCGTGGTCCGCAACGGTTCGCGCTTGAATGAGATAGTGGTGGTGCGGCTGGATCCGGGCGATCTCGACGATGCAACTCGCTCGCGTTCTGCCGATGGCATCGTTGCCTACTCGGCCATCTGTGCTCACGCGGCGTGTCCGGTCACGGAATGGGTGAAAGCCGCGCAGGGCGACAAGACCGTTCTCAAATGTCCCTGCCACAATTCCGAGTACGACCCGCGCTCCTCCGCTCAAGTTGTTTTCGGGCCGGCCCCCCGGTCTCTCGCGGCTCTTCCGCTGGCGATCGAGGGCGGTTCCTTGACCGTGGCTGGCGCCTTCGTCGGAAAGCTGGGTGGCGCGCAACTTGGTTGAGGCGGGCGCAGCCGGGTTCTCATCTGCATCACAATGATCGCCACCCGAAAGGGCGGGGAAGAAAATTCAACAGGGAGAATGTCCATGAGTAGAATGCAGTTGCTCTTGTCGGGCTTTGTTGCGTTTACCTGCCTTGTCTCCACGTCCGCCGGCGCCGGCCCGATCGAGAACTACAGCCCCGTCACCTCGCAGCGCCTCGAGAATCCCGAACCGGGCAACTGGATGCTCTATCGCCGGACCTACGACGGCCAGGGCTACAGCCCGCTCGACCAGATCAACACGACCAACGTCAAGGACCTGACGCCGGTCTGGACCTTCGCCACCGGCGTGATCGAGGGCCACGAGGCGCCGCCCATCGTCAACAACGGCGTGATGTTCGTGGCTACACCCATGGGGCAAGTCATCGCACTCAACGCCAAGACCGGCGACGAGTACTGGCGTTACAAGCGCCAGCTCCCGGCAGATCTCTTCCAGCTGCACCCGACCAACCGCGGCGTCGGCTTGTGGCAAGACAAGCTGTATCTGGCGACGACCGACGACCATGTCGTCGCGCTCGATGCCAAGACCGGCAAGGTGGTCTGGGATGCGAAGGTCCAGGATTACAGGAAGGGTCAGTACTTGACCCTGATGCCGCTGATCGTCGACGGCAAGGTCATCGTCGGCGGTTCGGGCGGCGAATTCGGCGTCCGCGGTTACGTCGCCGCGTTCGACGCCAATGACGGCAAGGAGTTGTGGCGGACCTTCACCATCCCGGGTGAGGGGGAGCCCGGCCACGACACCTGGAAGGGTGACGATTGGAAGAACGGCGGCGGCTCCGCCTGGATGACCGGCACCTATGACAAGGACACCAAGACGATCTATTGGGGCGTCGGCAATGCCGCGCCCTGGCCCGGCGAACTCCATCCCGGCGACAATCTCTACACCAGTTCGGTTCTCGCGCTCGATCCCGGCACCGGCAAGATCAAGGCGTATCACCAGTATCATCAGAACGACTCCTGGGACTGGGACGAGGTGGACGCGCCGATGCTGGTCGACCTGCAACGGGATGGGCGCACCTTCAAGAGCCTGATCCATCCGGGTCGCGACGCGATCTTCTGGGTGTTGGAGCGCAAGTCCGACAGCATCGACTATGTCGCCGGCTGGCCATTCGTTTCCAACGACGTGTGGAAGGGTATCGAACCCAGCACCGGCAGACCCATCGTCGATCCTGCTCACAAGCCGGTCGTCGGCAAGCGGGTCGAGTTCTGTCCCTCGCTGTGGGGCGGCAAGGATTGGCCATCCGCGGCGTACAGTCAAAAGACCAAGCTGGTCTACGTTCCCGCCAATGAGAATTTCTGCGGGGGCTTCGCCGGGGAAAAGGTGGCGCTGAAGCCGGGCGAGTTGTGGCTCGGGACCAAGGTTGAGGATATCGGCCTGAAGGTTCGGCCGGGCGCCGACCACTATGGCGAGCTGCAGGCTTGGGATCCCGCCACGGGCAAGAAGGTGTGGCAGTATGACTTCCCGAAATCGCAACTGTTCGGCTCGGTGACGACGACTGCCGGCGATCTCGTCCTCGTGGGCGGGACCAACGACCGCTACTTCCGGGCTTTCGATGCCAAGAGCGGAAAGCTGTTGTGGCAGCAGAAGACCAACTCCGGCATCATGGGCATGCCGATGTCCTACGAGGTGGACGGCACGCAATACATCGCGATCCAGTCCGGCTGGGGAGTCGACGCCCAGCGCATCCAGGACGCGCTTGCGACCAACAATATCGGCATCGAGGCGAATGTGCCGCAAGGCGGCGTCATCTGGGTCTTCGCGCTCAAGAAGTAGCCTTGGGGACGATCGCTGGGAAGTGCGGTGGGCGAATGACCTCCGCACTCATTCGCAGGAAGCCGCCGGTCCGCCGGCGGCTTTTTTCGTGGGACCATTTGCCGGTCCTGTCTTTCGGGGGCCGGACTGCCAACCGCCCGCGGCGGACGTCCTACATCGCCAGGTGGGCGTTCGACACCACCTTCTGGAACAGCTTGTTCATGGCGGTGCTGATGTCCCCGTCGGCAGAGACCTCGAAATAGAAGCCCGAGTTGGCGCAGGATTGCAGGTTCTGCGCGATCTTGCTGTTCGGCGACGGCCCCCATGGCCCTGGGTTGAACGGGTCGATCCAGCTCATGTACCAGCCGTTGCTCGGCAGCTGCAGGTAGGTGGTGTAGATCACCGCGATGTTGACGCCGCGGTTCTTGATCGTCGTGCAGTCGGCCACCGTGAGCGGCTCCTGGCAGCGACCGCCGCCGGGGCTCGACTGCGAGCAGTCTCCCGTGGGCGTATTGTTCGCGACGTGCGTGGGATAGTAGGCGTCCGCCACACCGTCGGTGACGAGGAACAGCCACTTCTGCGGGCTGCTCGAGGTGCCGGGTCCCGGGGTCGGGATCACCGAGTTCATCCCGTTGGTCCCGGTCAGGATGTTGTCGAAATCGGTGCACTGGTCGCTGTTGTAGTTCTGGTACGGGATCGTCATCAGGTCGATGGCGCTGGCGGATGCGGCGGCGGTGGTCAGGTTGGAGGTCAGCGACTGAATCTGGCTCGGCTGCTGCGGCGATGTCGTGCACGAGGCGCCGAAGGTGTAGATCGCCATCCGGAACTGGTTGGAGAGGTTGTTGGCGTTCTCGGTGTTCTGCGCGTAGGTCATCAGCCCCTGGGTGGCGGTGCGCAGCACGTCGATGCGCATGGTGACGCCGTTGTTCTTGGCGATGTTGTAGTAGGTGTTGCTGTCGACCGTTCTTTGGCTGCTGTCGGTATAGATGTTGTGGCAGGCGAAGGCGCAGGAGCCTTCGCTGCCGTTGGTGGTCAGACTTTGCAGTCTGCTGATGTCCGAGGTGGTGGCGCCGACGCCCATCGACGGGGTGTTGTCGAGCAGCAGGTAGAAGTCGATGTAGAGCGGCAGGTTGACGACGGCCTGCGAACTGCCGTTCACGGTCAGGCTGTTGAAGCCGAGGATCTTCATGAAGGTGGTCGGCACCACGCTCGTGGCGCTACCGGTTGCGGTGCGGCCGGTGGTCGAGTCGGTCACGGTGATCGTGGATGTCTGGGTGCCGACACCGAAGGTGGCGAGCTGGGCGGTGAACATGGTGATCGCGTCGGCTTGCGCCTGTGCGGCGGTTTTGGTGGGGGGGAGTTCGCCTTTGCTCGTCGCGAGCAGCAGCGCGGTGTCGAGCGCGGCCTCGATCTTGGTCTGGGTGCGCACCGCGATCGAGTAGTCGATCGCCGCGCCGACGAAGGCGAGGATCGGGATGGATGCGAAGGCGAAAATGACGGCGACGTTGCCGCGACGGTCGCGGGCAAGGCGCCGGAGCCAACTGACGGAGCGAGACAACATCGCGCGACCCCGGGAAATGAGAAAATCGGTAGACCGCAGGTTAGAACGCGAGCGCTTAAAACTCCCTAACGGGAGCCTGAGCAGCTCCGGGGCAAGCGAAACGAACTCTTAACGCATCGCGGTCCGCTCCGGGGCGCCCTGAGTGTTTGGCTCAAAATGCAACGACGGCAGGTGGGATCGCGGGCCCCAACCACGACCGGACCCCCAACCACGACTGTCGTCCCCGGCGCGCGGGTCAAGCCGGGGACGACGGCGGTCGTTGAGGCAGGCGCCCTGCGCCTCACTTGGTGTCATGGCTGGCATGTTCGGTCGGACACCGAGGACACGGTTTCTTAAGTGGTCCTGATGCAGCAGTTGGAGAGTTGGCGGAAATTCGCGCCGGCCTGGTTAACGGTTCGTGGATGCTGCGAGCCCGGTTTCCACGGCTCCGCTATGCCTTCGCTAATCGGTCCGGTGCAGGATCAGGTCCTGCATGGTCGCCAGCGTTGTGGGGTCTAGATGTCATTGCCGCGCCGCGCATTCGAGATGTTCGCATTCCGCGCCCGCCGCTTCCGGCGGGACCGCAAGGCGTCCGCCGCGGTCGAGTTCGCCATGATCGCGCCGGTGTTCTTCGGCCTGCTGTTCGCGATCCTCGACGTCGCCATGATCTTCTTCGCCGGGCAGACGCTGGAGACCGCGACGCAGATGTCGGCGCGGCTGATCCTCACCGGACAGGCCCAGAACGGCAACTACACCGCGACCCAGTTCAAAACCGACTTCTGCGGCTATATCGTGGCGCTGATCAGTTGCCCGAACGTCTATCTCGACGTCGAGAGCTACAGTTCGTTCACCAATGTCACCATCAGCAACCCGATCAGCAGCGGCACCCTGTCCACCACCGGCTTCGGCTACAATCCCGGCTCGTCCGGCGATGTCGTGGTGGTGCGTGCCTACTACCAGTGGCCGATCTTCGTGCCGACGCTGGGCTTCAACCCGTCGAACCTGAGCGGCAACAAGTATCTGCTGACGGCCACCGCGGCCTTCCGCAACGAACCCTACGCCAACAGCAATTGAGAACACGCCCGGATGCTGCGCGCCCTGCCATCTCTCGTCCGCACCCTGCGACGGCTCCGCCAAGACCGCGCCGGCGCCTCCGCGGTCGAGTTCGCGGTGATCCTGCCGATGATGCTGGTGCTGTTCTTCGGCACGGTGGAATTGTCCAACGGCGTCGCCGTCGACCGCAAGGTCACCCTGGTGGCGCGGACGCTGTCGGACCTGACCTCCCAGGCCAATCCGCAGAACGGCGGGACCGGCAATTACATCTACCCGCAGGACCTCACCAACGTGTTCGCCGCGTCGAACTCGATCATGACGCCCTACGATCCCGCTGGAACGCTGACGAAAGCGATCATCTCGGAGATCTATGTCGACGCCAGCGGCAACGCCACCATCGCCTGGAGCCGGGCCAACAACACCACCGCGAACACCTGCGGCACTCCGGTGAACCTGCCGACCGGGCTCGCGGTGCCCAACACCTACCTGATCTACGGCCAGGCCACCTACACCTACACGCCGGTGGTCGGCTATGTGATGAAGACCGCGCTGACCCTGCAGGACCAGTTCTTCACCCGGCCGCGGCAGTCCACCTGCATGCTCCTGTGCACCACCAACAACGTCCTGAGCAGCTGCCAGACCAACTGCCCCACCACCACCACGACCTGCCCCTGACCGCGGTCTTTTCCGGCTCCATCGACCGCGCACCGGCGGCCCGGGGCGGCGCCCGCCGCCGGCCGGGGAAAAACGTCATTTCAGGCCCGACACTTGCTGGACATGGGGGGGCCGCTTTGCTAAACGGCGCTCTCCCGCATCGATCTCCGGACGGGTTCCGGGCGCATAGCTCAGTTGGTAGAGCAGCTGACTCTTAATCAGCGGGTCCCAGGTTCGAGCCCTGGTGCGCCCACCATATAAATCAAGCCTTTGGCTTGGACCCGAGCGCCGCCCCTTCAGGACGATCGCCTGTCAAGCCGTCGCCGGCGCCGCCATCGACAGCTGCTTCCTGACGCTCGGACGCTCGCCCATCCTGGCGTACCAGGCCTGAAGCGTCTCGCAGTCCGCGGGCACCGCCAGCCGCACGAGCCCCGCGAAGATCATGCCTCCGATCACCGTGATGTCGGCCATCGAGAACGCCTCGCCGGCGACGAACGGCTGCGTTCGCAGAACGGAATCGAAGTAGCGCATGCCGTTGAGGGCCTTGTCGCGCTGACGCAGTCCCCACTCCCGGTTCTGATAGGTCTCGACGTGGGGGCCGAGCCCCGGCGTGGCGTGGTGGAAATACACGCTGATGGCGTCCATCAGCTCCAGCTCGGCGCGCTTGCTCATCATCTGGATCACGCCCTTTTCGCGCGGCTTCCGGCCGGTGAGCGTGGGAGCGCCATCGAGCGCGTCGAGATACGCGGTGATGGCGGTGCACTCGGCGATCAGCGTCCCGTCGTCGAGTTCGAGCACCGGGATCGTGCCCGAGTAGTTCCTGGTGGCGAGGAAGTCTGCGGTCTTGTGCTCGCCTTTCCACAGGTTGACCGTCACGAACTGGACCCGCGAGCCCAGGTTCTTCTCGTCCAGGGCGATGCGGACGCGCGCCGGATAGGGGCCGGTGGGCCAGTCGTAGATCTTCATCATCACTTCCCTCGCAATTCTGTCTACCAATCACTTGGTAGGTTAGCCTAGGAGGATACAGGTTGCCTGGTCAAGCCCTATCTGTCACTTGGTAGGCAATGGCGACGGGACGGCGAGGCGGTGAAAATGGGTATCAGCTCGAGGGAAGCGATCCTGGCGGCCGCCAGGCGGAGCGCGCAGGCCCATGGCTTCGGCGGCTTGAATTTCCGCGATCTCGCGGACGCCGTGGGCATCAAGGCCGCGAGCATCTACCACCATTTCCCCAGCAAGGCGGATCTCGGCGCGGCGGTCGCCCGGCGCTATTGGCAGGACACCGCGGCTCATCTCGACGCCATGCTGGAAGCAACCCCGGATCCGGTTCGCTGCCTGCACCAGTATCCCAGCGTGTTCCGCGCCTCGCTCGAGAGCGGCAATCGCCTGTGCCTCTGCAGCTTCATGGCCGCCGAATATGATGACCTGCCGGAGGCGGTGAAGAAAGAGGTTCAGGCCTTCGCCGATGTCAACGTGGCCTGGCTGAGCAGGGTTCTCACCGCCGCGGGTGTGGTCAGTCCGCAGCAGAGCGAGCCGCGGGCGCGCGCCATCTTCGCGGCCGTCGCGGGCGCGCAACTCATGGCGCGGAGCCGCGCCGACGTGTCGCTGTTCGACGCACTGATCGAGAGCTATCGCGCGGCGGGACTGTTGCCGGCGTAGCTGCGGGACGAGGCGTTGCGGCTGATCGTGATGCCATTTCAATCGGGGGACGGAGCGGAAGTTCCTGAAGCATCACAGTCAAGTCACGGAGACTTCAACCGACCGCGTCCCGGGCGCGATTGCGCCGCTGCGGCCCTGGGTTACGATCCCGCGGCGAATCCCGAAGGATCGCAGACGAGCCAAACCGGATCGACGCAAAACCGGATCAATGTCAGGAGACGATCGATGGAATACCGACGCTTGGGGTCATCAGGGCTCACCGTTCCGGCTCTGAGCTTCGGAACGGGCACCTTCGGCGGTGTCGGCCGGCTCTCGGCGTGGGGCTCGACCGATGCGACCGAGGCGCGGCGGCTGGTGGACATCTGCCTTGATGCCGGGGTGTCGATGTTCGACAGCGCGAACGTCTATTCCGCCGGTGAATCCGAACGCGTCCTCGGCCAGGCCATCAAGGGCCGCCGCGACAAGGTGTTGGTCTCGACCAAGGGAAGTTTTCGTTTCGGCGATCGGCCGAACGATGTCGGTTCGTCGCGCCAGCATCTGCTCGCGGCCATCGACGGTTCGCTCGAGCGGCTCGGCACCGATTACATCGACCTGTTCCAGCTTCATGCCTTCGATGCATTCATGCCCCCCGAAGAGGTGCTGGCGACGCTCGATGGGCTCGTGCGCGCCGGCAAGATCCGCTATATCGGCGTCTCGAATTTCTCCGGCTGGCACCTGATGAAGTCGCTCGCCGTCGCCGACAGATACGGCTATCCGCGCTACGTCGCCAACCAGACCTATTACTCGTTGATCGGACGCGACTACGAGTGGGAGCTGATGCCGCTCGGCCTCGATCAGGGGATCGGCGCGGTGGTGTGGTCGCCGCTCGGCTGGGGGCGGCTCACCGGCAAGATCAGGCGCGATCAGCCGCGGCCGGCGGTCAGCCGCCTGCCGGCGACGGCCGAGATGGGGCCGCCGGTGCCGGACGAGCACGTCTATCGCGTGGTCGACGCGATCGACGAGGTTGCGAGGGAAACCGGCAAGAGCGTGTCCCAGATCGCGCTGAACTGGCTGCTGCAGCGACCGACCGTCGCGACGCTGATCATCGGCGCGCGCAACGAAGCGCAGCTGCGCGAAAACCTCGGCGCGATCGGATGGTCGTTGACCAGGGACCAGGTCGCCAGGCTGGACGCCGCCAGCAAGGTCACCCTGCCTTATCCTTACTGGCACCAGCGCGCGACCTTCACCGACCGCAATCCCCCGCCGGTCTAGTGCCCGCTTGTCCAGGTTCGCGAGGGGAAGGCGCGGCGAGCGAACCACGAACTTCGGAAACCGGCTCCTGGAGCGTCAGGACGCGCCGCGTCCCTCGGGACGGCACTCTATCTTGCGTTGAGATCGAGATAGGCGGTCCATGCCGCGCTGGCCAGCACGTCGGAGGGCCGCTGGGCGCAGACTTTGTCGACCTCCGCCACCATCGCCGTCTCGCTGACGCTGGATTGCGCCTGATCGCTCGCCGCGGCGACGTAATTCAATCCCGACCAGAACCCGTGGATCCAGACGATCCCCTCCAATCGCGTGGCCTTGGTCGAGCGCCAATGCGCGCAGCTCGTGCTTCCGATTCCCGTCAGATGGACGGAAACCCTGGCTTCTTCAGCGGACGAGGTGGAACAGGATAAGGCGAGGCCCAGCACCGTCAGGATGGAAACGCGTCTGATCATGCCGGCATGATTGGCGGCGACCGCCGGGGCCGTCAATCCCCGCACGTCAATTGGTCCAGAGCAATTTTCGCCACGGCGGGCGGACGGTGCGGACCGCGCCGTTCGCCGTGGCGTGGCTGGCCGCATCCGTGAAACCGGCGAAGTGTCCGCAATCGTGATGTGCCGCGCGGCGGGCAATCGTGTAATCTTGGCGCCCGAACCTGAACGCCAGTGGAGTGGATCTGACATCGGACCACCAGGGAGCGCGGGCGATGGATCCAGCCGGAGTGGTGACCAAGCCGAGCGGCGCCGGTCCCGCCGAGACCCTGGAACGGCTCGATGCCGCGATCCGGGCCAGGGGCATGACCGTGTTCGCGCGCATCGATCACGCCGCGGGCGCGCGCGAGGCCGGGCTGTCGCTGCGGCCGACCACGGTGGTGATCTTCGGCAACGCGGTCGCCGGCACCCCGCTGATGCAGGCCGCGCAGACCATCGGCATCGACCTGCCCTTGAGGGGCCTGGTCTGGCAGGATGCCGCCGGCGCCACGTTCGTGTCGTTCAACGATCCCGCTTGGCTCGCCGCGCGCCATGGTCTCGACCCCGCGGCCAAACCGCAGGTCGCCGCCATGACCGCGGCGCTGCACGCCGTGACCGACGCCGCGGTCGCCGCGGCGTAGCGGTCGGTGACGGCGCCGCGATGATCTGATCGGGTTTCGAACGCCCGCCGATCCGTGCCAGGATTGCGACCGGGAAACGTCGCTCAGGCGTGCCGCCCGGTTCCCAGCAAAGGGGTGAGCATGGATGCGCTCGAGAAGCTCAGGCAGGTACGGCTGCCATTCGCGGACTTGATGGGGATCGACCTCGTCGCCGCCGACCGCGACCACGTCACCGCCGAGATGGTGGTGCGCGAGGATCTCTGCACCGCGGGAAGCGTGATTCACGGCGGCGCCGTGATGGCGCTGGCGGACACGCTGGGCGCGCTCGCCACGGTGCTCAACCTGCCCGAGGGTGCGACAGGCACCACCACGATCGAGAGCAAGACCAATTTCATCGGCCCGGCCGCGGCGGGATCGACGGTGGTCGCGACCGCGACGGCGATCCACAAGGGCCGGCGCACCCAGATCTGGCAGACCCGGATCCGGACCAAGGAAGGCCGGCTGGTGGCCGTCGTCACCCAGACCCAGCTGCATCTCTAGACGAGCTGCGCGTCGCCGCGGCCCCGGCGAATCAAACGTAGCGGCGGACTTCCCCTGAAGATCGGCTCGAGGGTCCTTCACCGGGGTTGGGCAAACGGATTTCGCGAGCGCGGGCCGGATCGGCCCGTCAGCGAAACTGCCGCCATGGCGGGAGTACGCGAGTCGGCGCCCCATGAAACGGCGGAGCGAATTCTCGTTGCTCAAGGAAAGCGCTGACGTCGCACGGCGTGTGAACGACGGTCTCCTGTTTGAATTGGCGCCGGAATCCCGACGGTGACAGCCGCAGGCGTCACCCGCGGTGCATTCAAATAGGGCAGGCCACGCACAGACTCGGTGCAGCTGCCGATAATGGCCAAAGCCGATAGCGGTCATCAACATAACTCATTATGGACCCGCACGAGCCGTGGCTAAGCTGACCTTCATCGTATGCAGGTCGGCTGCGACGAAATGGAGCCAGCTCTCTTGCCAGGTCGATTGCTCGCCGGGCCTTGGATTGCCAGGAGCGCGGGGTGCTCCGGAGATGTGCAGTTCGGTGAGCAGCGCGGCGATTTCACATCGTCTTGGTGTGCCGGAGCGGGCGGCATGATCGTGGCCAGTGCGATTTAGACGAACCGATGCGGTGAAGGGGCGCTACCTGTCTTGATGTGGTTCATCGGCTTGATCATCGTCGTCGCTTTGATCGTATTGGTCCTCTTCCTCAATCGATTCTACATCAAGGCGAGCCGCGAGGTCGCGCTCGTCCGCACCGGTCTTGGCGGCCAGCGCGTCGTCCTCGACGGAGGCGTTGTCGGCCTGCCGATCGTGCACAAGGTCGCGGAGGTCAACATGCGGACCGCGCGCCTCGAGGTCGAGCGCGCCGGCGAGCGCTCGATCATCACCAAGGACCGCCTGCGCATCGACGCCACCGCGGAATTCTACGTCCGGGTCGAGCCGACGGAAGAAGGGGTGGCCACGGCCGCTCAGGCATTGGGCAGCAAGGCGTTTCGCGCGGCGGATTTGTCCGACATCCTGGAGGGCAAGCTGGTGGATGCGCTGCTCAGCGTGGCGGCCCAGTACACGATGGATTCGCTCCAGGACAATCGGGGAAAATATGTCGCGGAAGTCGGCGCTGCACTTCAGGACCGGTTGAGGCAGAACGGGCTGGTTCTCGAGGCCGTTTCGCTGACCCGACTGGACCAGACGCCCTTCCATGCGCTCGACCAGAACAACGCATTCAACGCGGTCGGCATGCGCCGGCTGGCGGAAGTCATCGCGATCAACAGGCGGGAGCGCGCGGAGATCGAGAACAGCGCCGAAATCGCGGTCCGGCAGAGCGAGCTTGATGCCGCCAAGCGGCGGCTGTTGATCGAGCAGGAGGAAGAGGAAGCCCAGCTGGCGCAGCAGCACGCCGTCGAGACGTATCGCGCCCGCACCATGGCCGAGACGTCGGAGGCGCAAGCCTTGGCGGAGGGCCGGCGGGAGCTCGCGAGGATCGGCCGCGATGCCGGCGTGCGGGCCGAGCAGATCGAGCGCGATCGCAACATCCGCGAACTGGAGCTGCAGTCGGATCTGTCGGTGAAGGTCGCCCGCCATGACACCGAGATAAGGCTTGCGGCCAAGAAGGCCGAGGGAGCGGTCGCGGAGGCCGCAGCCCAGGCCAGTCTTGCCAAGGAAGCCGCCGCGCGCGAGGCGGTCGCGACGGCACGCGAAATGGCAATGGCGGAGCGCGCCAAGGCCCTTGCTCTGGTCAGGGCGCAGGAGGAGGCGGCCGTCGACACGACCCGGGTCGAGTCGCAGGCCGAAACGTTGCGGGTGACGGCGGCCTCGGAGGCGGAGGCGAGCGAAACGAGGGCGCGGGCCGTTCGGACGGAGCTCCTGGCCAAGGCCGAAGGCGAGGCGGCGTTGTTTGCGGCGCAGAACGTGCAGTCCGGCAGCATCGTGCAGATGAAGATCGA
The DNA here is from genome assembly GCA_031291445.1 of Xanthobacteraceae bacterium. Classification (GTDB taxonomy): domain Bacteria; phylum Pseudomonadota; class Alphaproteobacteria; order Rhizobiales; family Xanthobacteraceae; genus Bradyrhizobium_A. Next base: position 41,873 of record JARLJA010000016.1, read on the forward strand.
TCTCGCCAAGATCGAGGCCATTCCACAGATCGTGCGGGAAATGGTGAAGCCGGCCGAGAAGATCGAATCGATCCGGATCAATCAGGTTACGGGCTTCGGGCCGGCCGGCGGCGGCGGCGGAGCAAACGGCGCAGCCGGCGGTCCGGTGGTCAACCAGGTCGTCGACGGCATTCTGTCGATGGCTCTTCAGCTGCCTGCCGTCCAGAAACTCGGTGAGGAGATCGGCCTGAACATCGGGAACGGCATCGCGCGGGTGACCGGCACCGTCTTCGAGCCTGGTGACGGTGGTCCAGGCAAGCCCGCCCCTGCCGATCGCAACGACTCTTCGCCGGAAACCAAATGACATCGCACCGGATCGGGCCCCGTGCCGTTCCAACAAAGGAGATATTGCAATGATTCTCAATCGCCGAGCCCTTTTGAAAGCCACCAGCGTGTCCGCGCTCGGACTGGCCGCCCCGGCCCTGATCCGGTCGGCGCGCGCCGACGCGCCGATCAAGATGGCTGCGTTGCTCGATCAGTCGGGAGGACTCGATCTCCTCGGAACGCCGATGCTCGAGGCCACCAAACTGGCGGTCAAGGAGATCAACGCCGGCGGGGGGCTGCTCGGCCGTCAGATCGACTTGATCACCTACGACCCGCAGACCACGATTCAATTCTATACCCAGTTCGCGACGCAGGCCGCGGCCGGCGAACACGTCGACGTGGTGCAGGGCGGCATCACGTCCGCGTCGCGGGAAGCCATTCGTCCGGTGCTGGACCGCTTCCAGACGCTCTATTTCTACAACACCTTCTACGAAGGCGGCGTTTGCGACTCCAATACCTTCTGCACCGGGTCGACGCCGGCCCAGACGGTCGAGAAGCTCGTGCCCTACGCCATGAAGAAGTGGGGCAAGAAGGTCTACGTCGTCGCCGCCGACTACAATTACGGACAGATCACGTCGGAATGGGTGAAGAAATACGTGCGGGACAACGGCGGCACGACGGTCGCCGTCGAATTCTTTCCGCTCGATGTCACCAACTTCGGTCCCACCATCAAGAAGATCGAGGCGGCGAAGCCGGATTTCGTGATGTCGGCGCTGGTGGGAGCGGCGCATATCTCGTTCTATCGTCAGTATGCCGCGGTGGCGCTCAACAAGTCGATACCGATCGCTTCGACGGTCTTCACCGTGGGCGGAGAGCATACGCTGGTCGCGCCGGAAGAGTCCGAGGGCATGCTGGTGTCCTTCGCCTATTTCGAGGAAATCGAGACGCCGGCCAACAAGAAATTCATTGCCGATCTGCGTGCCAACGCCAGCAAGAAGATCAACTACGTGTCGGAGGTGACCGCCCGGTCCTACGAAGGCGTCTACCTGTGGGCGGAGGGCGTGCGCAAGGCCGGGACCACCGAGCGCACTGCCGTGATCAAGGCGTTGCGCAGCCCGGTCGGCGTGGACGGACCGAGCGGAAAGTTGACGATCGAGCCGAAAACGAACCACCTGCTGCAAAACATCTATCTGGCCGAGGTGAAAAACCAGAAACTCAACATCGTCCAGTCGTTTCCCGCGCAGCCGCCCACCGACACGCTTCTGGTCTGCGACCTGAATGCGAAGCCTGATCAGGCGACCTTCTATTTCGAGAATGGCCTGGAGGCTGCCGGTATCAAATAACGCCATGTTTCCGCGCCGCGCCGGCCCCGCATCGCTCAGAGGATTGACCGCTCTTGGATTACGTTGTCGTTCTTGTCCTGCAGATCATCTACGGAATCGCAAACCTCGCCCTGATCGGGCTCGGGCTGGCGATCATCTTCGGAATGATGCGGGTCATCAATCTTGCCCACGGCGAGTTCCTGATGCTCGGCGGCTATGCCGTCGTGGTCTCGACCAACCTCGGCGTCAACATCTGGATCGCGATGCTGGTGCTGGCGCCGCTGGTGGTGGGGATCATCGGCGTGGTCGTGGAGCGGGTGCTGATCCGCTTTCTGTACGGCCGCACGGTGGACACCTTGCTGGCGACGTGGGGGCTGAGCCTGTTTCTGGTCGGTATCGTGACTGCCATCTTCGGTCCGCAGACGTCGACGACGATATCGCCGCCGATCGGCGCGATTGCGGTGGGCGACTACGCGTCCAGCGGCTATGAACTGTTCCTCATCCTGCTGACTCTCGCACTGTTCGGAGCGGTCTTTGCGGTGCTGCGCTACAGCAGGCTCGGGCTGCTGGCGCGCGGGACCATGCAGCGCGCCGACATGGCCGCGGCGCTCGGCGTCTCCACCAGCCGGATCTACATGATCACGTTCGGACTCGGCTCGGCGGTCGCGGGACTGGCCGGGGGCGTGCTGGCGCCGATTACCGGCGTGGTGCCGACCATCGGCGCGACCTACATCGCCAAGGCCTTCATCACCGTCATTACCGGCGGCACGGCAATTTTGGCCGGCACCGCGACGGCGGCCGGTCTGCTCGGCGCCATGAATGGCATCGTCACGTTCCTGACGGGGCCGACGGTGGGCGAGGTCGCGCTGCTGGCCGCGGCAATCGTGCTGCTGCGCCTGATGCCGAGCGGTATCACCGGCCGCTTCTTTCGAAAGAGCCTATGATCAAAGGGCAGACCAATGGCGGGCTGATTGCGATTGCCGTCATCGGGCTGGCGGTGATGTTCGGTGCACCGCACGTCCTGCAGCTCTTCACCATCATCAACCTGACGACGGCCATCGGTCTTGCCCTGCTGGGCTTGAGTCTCGGGCTGGTGTGGGGCTACGGCGGCATCCTTTGCCTGGGACAGACGGCATTTTTCGGCCTCGGTGCCTATGCCTACGCGGTCACGGCGCAGAATTTCGGTGAGACGACGGGCGCGGTGGTGGTTGCGATGGCCGTCGGCGCCGCCGTGGCAGCGGCGCTGGGCTACTTCATGTTCTATGGCCGCATCAGCGACGTATACCTCGGTGTGATCACGCTCACGGTGACGCTGATCATCTTCAACCTGCTGCGTCGCACGTCCGGCCCGGAATACAAGATCGGAAAAGCACTGCTCGGCGGCTTCAACGGGACCACTGCGCCGCCACTGCAGATTCCCTGGGATGCACGGATGACCCTGTTCCCGCAACAGCTATTCTACGTGTCCATGGGGGCGCTGCTTCTTTGCTATTTCGGTTGCGTGTGGCTGACGCGATGCCACTTCGGCCGGGTCTGCATCGCGATCCGGGAGAACGAGACGCGGGCCGAGCTGTTGGGATATGACGCGCGCCTCTACAAACTCGGTCTGTTTTCGGTCGGCGGCGGCGTCGCCGCGATCGGAGGTGTTCTGGTGGCGAACGGCATCGGCCGCGTCACTCCCGACCTTTTCAACCTGACCTATGCGGCGCAGGCGATCATCTGGGTCATCGTCGGGGGGCGTGGAACGCTGCTCGGTCCGGTGCTCGGGGCGTTCGGGGTGTTCTGGCTTACATCCTGGCTCGGCACACAGTCCTATTTCAACAGCAACATGGTGCTCGGCCTGGTTCTGATTCTGTTCGTTCTGCTGCTGCCGCGCGGCGTGGTGCCTGCCGTCACCGAACTTGCGGCGCGCTGGGGACGACGCAAGGTCGGGCGTCGTGAGCGGATGCGTGCCCGGCGCCGCGGCCGGCGCCGCGCCATCCAACCCGCGGAGTAACAGATGCGGCGCGAGGTGGTGGTCCAGACAACAGACCTGTCGATGCATTTCGGCGGTGTCGTCGCCAATGACCGGGTCAATTTCACGCTCCATGCCGGAGAGCTGCGTTGCCTGATTGGGCCGAACGGCGCCGGCAAGAGCACGTTCTTCAAGTGTCTCACCGGACAGCTCAAGCCGTCCGAGGGCCAGGTGCTGATTCGCGATGTCGACACGACGGGGTATGATCCGCATCGGGTCTCGCAGCTTGGAGTCGGCATCAAGACGCAGATTCCGAACGTTTTCGACGGTCTGACCGTCGAGGAGAACGTCTGGCTCTCCTGCCGCCGCTGGCACGAGGCGGGCCGGGCCCGCGCTGTGACCGCGGAGACGCTGGAACGCGTTCGGCTCGGCGACATTCGCGGGCGGGTCGTCGGCGCGTTGGCGCATGGTCAGAGGCAGTGGGTCGAACTCGCCATGGTGATTGCCGCCGAACCCTGGCTGGTGCTGCTGGACGAGCCCGCCGCCGGGATGACCGACGAGGAGACCTATTTCACGGCGGAGCTCATTCGCGACATCAACAAGACGGCGAGCCTGATCATCGTCGAACACGACATGAACTTCATCCGGGCGATCGCGCACAAGGTCACGGTGTTCCATCGCGGAGCGATCCTGATCGAGGACACGATGGACGTGGTGTCCGCCGACCCCGTCGTTCGCGACGTGTACCTGGGACACAAACATTGAGCGACCGACCGATCATCCTCGAAGTCAAGGGACTGCGCTCCGGATACGGCCGGGTTCCGGTGCTCCATGGACTCGATTTCACGATCCGTGAAGGCGAGATCGTCGGCGTCCTCGGTCACAACGGCATGGGAAAGTCGACATTGTTGAAGACCGTGATCGGTCTTGTGCCGGCGACCGGCGGCACCATTGCCATGGACGGCATCGACGTCACACGCGAACCGAGCCACGAACGGTCCCGCCTCGGCATCGGCTACGTGCCGCAGGGGCGCGGCATTTTCCCCACGCTGTCCGTCCGCGACAATCTGCGCATGGGGATTGCGTCGCACGGGGCCGCCGACGAGAACGAGGCGATTGCGGCGATGCTGCGCGAGTTTCCCACGCTGGAGCGGCTGCTCGATCGGCTGGGCGGCGCGCTGTCGGGCGGCGAGCAGCAGCTTCTGGCGCTTGCGCGCTGTCTGATCAGCGATCCGGAGATCGTCCTGCTCGACGAGCCGACCGAGGGCATCCAGCCTTCCATTGTCGATATGATCGAGGACAAGCTGCGCGAGCTGAGCCGCGAGCGCGGGCTGTCGATTCTGTTGATCGAGCAGAATCTGGAATTCATCTGCGGCCTGTCCGATCGGGTGCTGGTGCTGCAAAAGGGCCAGATTGCCGGCGTCATCGACAATCCCTCCTCGGCCGACTCGTCGCTGATCGACGACTTCACCGGCTTCAAGACCGACGGCGGAAACGGGCCCGGCGGCCGTGGCGCGTCCCGGCCGGTCGGCGGAGGCGCAGGAACGTCAGCTTCGACCGCAGCGCCGGGTTCGGCGAAATCCGTCACCTCCCGGCCTGCGCCGGAGGCGGCGAGATCCAGGTTGGCGCCCGACGCGACGTCACGTTCCGGGCCGCCGGCGGGGACGACCTCGGTGCGCCCATCGTTGTCTGCCACCCCGGAAAGGCCGGTCCGCATGTCCGTCACCCGCCCCACACTCAATCAGCTCAAGGCGATCGCACGGGACTTCGGCATGAACCTGTCGGACGAGCGCCTCATCGAATTCCTCGCCCAGATGGAAAGCTCGATGCGGCGTTACGACGAACTGGACGCCATGCCGGATAACGTGCCGGGCGTCGTGTACCCGCGAACGGCCGGATATCGTCCGGCAGCCGAGGAAAATCCGTTCAACGCCTGGTACGTGAAGACGGAGATCAGGGGCGCGCCGCGCGGCCCGCTCGCGGGGAAGACGATCGCGATCAAGGACAATGTCTGCGTCGCCGGGGTGCCGATGATGAACGGCTCCTCGACCCTCAAGGGGTACACGCCGGATGCCGATGCGACCATCGTCACGCGGATTCTCGATGCGGGTGGCACCATCGTCGGAAAAACCCACTGCGAGCATTTCTGTCTGTCTGGCGGAAGCCACACCAACTCGACCGGTCTGGTTCACAACCCGCACCGGCGGGGCTATTCGGCGGGGGGATCCTCCTCCGGATCGGCCGCGGTCCTGGTCGCCGGCGAAGTGGACATGGCGATCGGCGGCGATCAGGGCGGTTCGATCCGCATGCCGGCGTCGTTCAGCGGCTGTTACGGCATGAAGGCAACCCATGGTCTGGTGCCCTATACCGGAGTGATGCCGATCGAGAATACCATCGATCATACCGGACCGATGACGATGACGGTCGCGGACAACGCGCTTCTGCTCGAGGTGCTGGCGGGCGAGGACGGTCTCGACCCGCGGCAATACGCGCCGCAGACTGATCGCTATACGGCGGCCCTTGGGCGCGGTGTGCGCGGTCTGCGCGTTGCCATGGTCCGCGAAGGGTTCGACCGGCCGGAATCGGAGCCGGACGTGGACGCCCTGGTGCGTCGCGCCGGTGCGACATTCCGGGATCTCGGTGCGACCGTGGACGAAGTCTCGATCCCGATGCACAACAAGGCCATGCCGATCTGGCTCGCCATCGCGGCCGAGGGATCGACCAACCAGATGATGAAGGGCAACGGCATGGGAACGGGCTGGAAGGGGCTCTACACCACGTCACTCCTTGATCATCACGCGGGCTGGTCGAAGCGTGCCGACGAGCTCTCCGATAGCCTGAAAATCACGATGTTCACCGGCGAGTATTTCCAGCGCCATCATCGTGGTCACTATTACGCCAAGGCGCAGAATCTGGCGCGCAGGCTGCGCGCGGCCTATGATCAGATGCTCGGCGCGTACGACCTCCTGTTGATGCCCACGACACCGATGAAGGCGCAGCCGATGCCGGCGCCAGGGGCCCCGCTGGCTGAGGTCCTGCAAAGAGCGTTCGAGATGCTGGAGAACACCGCACCTTTCGACGTCAGCGGGCATCCGGCAATGTCGATCCCCTGCGGCATGTCCGACGGATTGCCCGTCGGCTGCATGCTCGTCGGCAGGTATTGGGCGGAATCGACCATCTATCAGGCGGCCGCGGCCTTCGAGGCCACCGGTCGCTGGAAGGAGATGTAGTACTCATGGCGGTGCGTCGACCGAGCGTTGAGGAAATGCGGCTTGCGGGGCGGGAACTCGGCCTGAACCTGAGCGAAGCCGATGCGGAATCGTTTCATCGCCTGATGCAAGGTCAGCTCGACGCCTATGACGTCGTCGACGACATGGTCGCGCCGCTGCCCGAGGTGAGCTATCCGCGGACCCCCGGCGTCCGCCCGCAACCGGAGGACAATCCCTACGGGGCCTGGGCGGTGAAGACCCGCATCCAGGGAGCCCGCCGCGGCAAGCTCAGCGGCAGGCGGGTGGCAATCAAGGACAACGTCTGCGTCGCCGGCGTGCCGATGATGAACGGAGCCTCGATTCTCGAAGGTTACGTTCCCGAGATCGATGCCACCATCGTGACGCGAATGCTCGATGAAGGCGCCGAGATTCTCGGCAAGGCGGTGTGCGAATATTACTGCGCCTCGGGCGGGAGTCACACCTCCGCCAACGGCATTGTCGACAATCCGGTGGTGCCGGGACACAACGCCGGCGGTTCGTCGTCGGGATCGACCGCGCTGGTGGTGGCCGACATCGTCGATATGGCGACCGGAGGAGATCAGGGCGGCTCGATCCGGATCCCTGCGTCCTATTGCGGCGCGGTCGGCCTGAAGCCGACGCATGGCCTCGTTCCCTATACCGGCATCTTCGCCGTGGAGTTGACCGTGGACCATGCCGGTCCGATCACGCGCACGGTCGCCGACAATGCCCTGATGCTCGAGGTCATGGCGGGCCCCGACGGCCTCGACCCGCGTCAAACCGGAGCGCCGGCGCAGCCCTATACGCAGGCCCTCGTCAGAGGCGTGGCGGGCCTGCGCGTCGGCATCGTGTCGGAGGGCTTTGGCACCGCCGGCGCCGAAGCGGAAGTCGACGCGCGCGTGCGCGAGGCGGGAAAGCGCCTCGCGCATGTCGGTGCGCATGTTCGCGACGTTTCGGTGCCGCTCCATTCCGTCGGCGCGGCGATCTGGACGCCAATCTTCCTCGAAGGCGCCACCGACCTGATGATGCGCGGCAACGCCTACGGCACCAACATGAAGGGTGTCTTTCTCGAGAGCATGATGGACGCCCACGCCCGCTGGCGCGATCGCGCGGACGAGCTCTCGGAAACGTTGAAGCTTGGCATCCTGACCGGCCACTATATGTCATCGCGCAATCGGGGGCGTTACTACGGCAAGGCGCAGAATCTCAACCGCTTGCTGACCGCGGACTACAACAGGGCCCTCGGGGAGGTCGATCTCCTGCTGATGCCGACGACGCCGATGGCGACGACACCCTTGCCGGGTCCGAATGCGAGTCGCGAGGTGATCGTCGGCCGCGCGTTCGAGATGGTGGGCAACACGGCGCCGACCTGCGTCACCGGGCATCCCGCGATCTCCGTCCCGGTGGGCAAGACGTCGGACGGTCGGCCGATCGGCGCCATGTTGATCGCGCGGCATCTCGACGAAATGACCCTCTATCGGGCGGCCGCCGCGCTCGAAGCATGTTTTCGTTGAGACGGGAGGACTCCTGCCGTGCCGCGGGCCGAGGCTGCCGAAGCTCGCGCCTCCGGGCAGGTCGATTTATCTTGACGACGGCGCCAGGATCTCGGTCAGCGCCGACAGCCCGTGGATGCGGTGATCCGGTTTCAGCCCGAGCTCGTCCATCTGCATCCGGATCGCCTTGAACATGGTGAGTGGCGCGACGAGATCGGTTCTCCGGCAAGCCTGCGCCATGGCCTCGGGGGTCACCCGTTCTATCCAGGCGACGTTCAGTCCCGCGGATTTCGCGCCGATCGCGTCCCACGGATTGGAGGATACGAACATCACTTCGTCGGGCCGGACGCCGAGCGTCGAGTCGATCAAGGTGTAGGCTTCCGGGCTCGGCTTGAACGTTTTCACGGCATCGACGCTGATGGTCGCCTCGAGGACGCGATCGAGCCCGGTGTTTCGCACCAGCGCGGCCAACATCGCGGGCGAGCCGTTCGACAAGATTGCGAGCCGCCGGCCCCTCAGGGTCTCAAGCGTCTGGCGGGCGTCCGGATAGAGGTCGAGATGGATGTACTTGTTCATGATGCGCTCAAACAGCGCGTCTTCATACTTCAATCCGAGAAGCTTCAGCGTGTAGGCCAGAGAATTGCGGGTGATCGCCGAAAAATCCTCGTAGCGACGCATCAGCGAGCGCAGCCAGGTGTATTCGAGCTGTTTGATGCGCCAGATCTGGGTGATGATCTCGCCATAGCCGGGGAACGCCTCGTCCGTCACCGACGCGACCGACTGGACATCGTAGAGTGTGCCATAGGCGTCGAACACAATGGTTGTGATATTCACCGGAAACGCTTCCCTGTTTCGTTGGGGGGGCGAGGGAGGACGCTGCCATTTTGCCGCCGGCTCGATCTTCCCCGTTTGCGGTGATGGCGCGGCGCCAGGGCAAGACGAGCTACCCTGCCCACCGATTCAGCAGCCGCGTTCGTCTCCGTGCACGCGCTCTCTCTTTACGGGTGGCGGGCAAAATGACAAAATGAATATTGGTGATGCTCAATATCGCCTTTTGCGATCGTGGAGTTCGTGATGAATTTCGACATCGACTGTCTGCGGTCGTTTCTGGTCGTCGCCGATACGATGAGCATTTCCCGCGCCGCGGAGGCCGTCGGCCGGTCCCAGTCGACGATCAGCCAGCAGATTGCCAAGCTTGAAATTCAGGTGGGCAAGGCGCTGCTGACTCGCCGCAAGGGAAGGGTTCTGGAGCTGACCTCCGAGGGGGATAAGCTCACGCAGTACGCCCGGCGAATTCTGCAGCTCAACGATGAGGCGTATGCCTCGGTGTGCGACGACACGCTGGCCGGCTATGTTCGCCTCGGTGTGCCGCTGGATTTTTTGGGGCGCGATTTCACGACGTGGCTGGCGCGCTTCAAGACCAAGAATCCGATGGTCGGGCTCGAAGTCGAAGCCAATCAATCCGAGAACCTGATGAAGCGCAGCGCGAGGGGTGAGTTCGACCTGGCCTTTTTCAAGCAGGAAACCGGGTCGAGGAACGGTACAGTCGCGCTGCGCGAGCAACTGGTTTGGGTCAGCGGACCAAACTATTCGGGCGACGACACCGCGTCGGTCCCGCTCATCCTGTTTCCGGAAGGCTGCGCATATCGCCGCTTTGCCGTCGCGGCTCTGAAGGACGAGAGGCGCACTTGGCATCTGAGCTTCGTCAGCCCGAGTTTCGAGTGCTTGCGGGCGGCAGCCGTGGAGGGCTTGGGAATCACCGTCCTTGCGCGCGCGTTGGTCGCGCCGCCACTCCGGATCGCTCGCCCGGAGATGCAACTGCCGCAGTTGCCGACGGTGGAACTGGCTTATTCCCATGGCCGACGAAGCAATTCGCGGGCGGTCGGAGAATTGGCCAGTTTCCTGGCTGAGAGCCTGACGAGGACAAACATCCCGGCTCCACTCGGCCAGTAGACTTGTCGGACGGTCGCGGATGGCCTCAGCGAGACGAGGCGGCAGATCTCGATGCGCGGCGTCGGGGTGCCCTTGCATTGATCGGCGGTCTGCCGTGAGTGCTGTTGCGGCGCGAGGACGACGGTTTGGCGGAAAGCCGAAGCGCTGGCCTAGCTGGATACCGTTCCATTTTTAGGCATTTTTAGCATCAAATTCACTTGTTTCGCCTAGATTCGGGCCAACGCATTTCATTCGGTATCGGATTGCCGATCTGGCTAACGACTGGGCGCTTCATGCTGGCTAACCTGCGAATCTCTTTCAAACTCATGATCATGGTCGGGCTGTCGGTCGCCGGCATCATCGCGGTCGCGGTCGTCAACCTCGCTGCGCTCAGGAACGACCTGCTCGAGGATCGCAAGGACAAGCTGCAGCAACTGGTGCTGATGGCGCGCCAGACCCTCGAGGCCGACCGCGAGACCGCAAAGAAGGCCGGGCTGTCGGACGCGGACGCGCAGGCGCGCGCCAAGGCGCTCTTGGGATCGCTGCGCTTCAACCAGGGCGACTACTTCTACGTGATGGACGGCAACGGCGTCATGCTGGTGCACGTGGTTCCCAAGCTGGTCGGCCAGCACCTGCTGGACGACAAGGACGAGGAAGCGCGGGCGCGCATCCACCGGCACATCGAGCTGGCCAACGGCGGCGGCGGCTTCCTGGCCTTCAACTTCCCGCGTCCCGGCACCGAGGTGGCGGTGCCCAAGATCGCCTACATCACGGGGTTTGCGCCCTACGGCTGGGTGGTCGCCGCCGGCATGTATGTCGACGACATCGACGCCATCTTCTGGGCGCAGGTCGCCAGGATCGGGGCGCTCATCGCGGTCGCCCTGCTGCTCGTGGTCGGCATGTCCATCCTGCTCGGCGGCAGCATCATCAAGCCGATCACCGGCATGACGGCGGCGATGCGCAGGCTCGCCGGCGGCGACACCGACGCCGAGATCCCGGCGCGCGACCGCGCCGACGAGGTCGGCGCCATGGCCCAGTCGGTCCAGGTGTTCAAGGAATCGATGGCCGAGACGCTGCGGCTGCGTCACCAGCAGGACGCCATGAAGCAGCAGGCGGAAGCCGAGAAGAAGATCCTGATGGGCCGGATGGCCGACGAGTTCGAGCAGGGCGTGCGCGCCTCGCTCGACACCCTGGCGCAGTCGGCGTCGGACATGCGGCTGATGTCGCAAGGCATGTCCGCGACCGCCGATGGCACGAGCCACCAGGCCAACACGGTGGCGGCGGCGGCCGAAGAGGCGACCGCCAACGTCCAGACCGTGGCGGCCGCCACCGAGGAATTGTCGTCGTCGGTCGCCGAGATCGGCCGCCAGGTGACGCGTTCGACCGAGATCGCCGGCCGCGCCGTGCAGGAAGCCAACCGCACCAACGTCACGGTGCAGGGGCTGTCGGCGGCGGCGGCGAAGATCGGCGACGTGGTCAAGCTGATCAGCGACATCGCCGAGCAGACCAACCTGCTGGCGCTGAACGCCACCATCGAGGCGGCGCGCGCCGGCGAGGCCGGCCGCGGCTTCGCCGTGGTGGCCAACGAGGTCAAGTCGCTGGCGAACCAGACCGCCAAGGCGACGGAAGAGATCGCCGCCCAGGTCGCGACGATGCAGGGCGCCACCAACGACGCGGTTCACGCCATCGAAAGCATCGGCGGCACGATCGGCGCCATCAACGAGATCACCACCACGATCGCCTCGGCGGTCGAGGAGCAGGGCGCGGCGACGCGGGAGATCGCGCGCAACGTCCAGCAGGCGGCGGAGGGCACCGGCCAGGTGTCGCAGAACATCGTCGGCGTCAACGCCGCGGCGGGCGAGACCGGCTCTGCGGCCAACCAGGTGCAGAACTCGGCCGAAGAGCTCAGCCGCCAGTCGGCGGCGCTGCGCGCCGACGTCGAGCGCTTCCTGTCCAATATCCGCGCGGCATGAGCGGGCTTACGCGGCCCGCAGGAACGCTTCGATCGAGGTCGCCAGCGCGACCGGGGTTTCGTTCATCGGATAGTGGCCGGCATTGGTCATGACCTCGAGGCTCGCGTTGGGATACCAGGCGAGGTAGGTCGCGGTCATGACGTCGGCGGTCAGTGCGCCGTCGTGGGCGCCGACGATGACCCTGACCGGCACCGGATTGCCCAGGATTCCGGCGTGAATGTCGGTCTTGGTCCAGGCCGTGAGATAGGCGGCGAACGCCTTGCGATCCGCGGTCTCGTCGGAATAGCGCGCCATGTGGTCGATCCATGCCCTCGAGAGCCGGTTGCCCGTCGAGAAATCGATGATCGCGCGCCGGTTGTCGAGATCGTCAGCGGCGCCCTCGAACAGTTGCGCGGTCTGCGGATCGAACGGCACGCCCGAGGCCGGGACCGGCGTCACCGCGACCAGCTTGCGCACCCGCCCGGGCGCGTCGATCAGGATCCGCTGCACCGCCATGCCGCCCATCGAATGGCCGATCAGGCTGAACTCGTTCCAGCCGAGCGCGTCGGCGACTGCGATCGCGTCGGTCGAGATTTCCGCCATGGTGTACGTGCCGGCGAGATGGCGCGACAGGCCGTAGCCGCGATAGGCAACGCTGGCATAGGTGAATTCGCTCAAGCTCAGCGCGTCGCGCAGCGGCCGAAAGGTGGTATGGTCGCCGAACCAGCCGTGCAGCGCCAGCACCTTGTGGGGGCCGTCGCCCATGGTCTCGTAGCCGACGGTCTTGTCGCCAGTGGCCATGATGAAAATTCCTCCCCCCGGGGCTTGCGCCGGCATTGTCGTCACCGGCATCGGCGCGATCGTACATGGGACGTGCGGCGGCCGACAAGGTGCGGGGAGGGGACCCGGCGACGCCACCGGGCCTTGTTCGGCGTCTCAATCGCGATGCTCGGCCAAGGCGGGGGGCGAATGTCAAGCCTGGCGCTCTAGTCCTTGCGCAGGGCGTCCAGCCGGGTCAGCTCCTGCATCACCCGCTCGGTCGACTGGGTGAGGTCGTGCTCCAGCGCGGCGCGGGCGGCGGCGCCGTCGCGGCGCTCGAGCGCGTCGACCAGGAGCGCATGGGGATCGGCGGCATCCTGCACCGCCCGCGTTACCGCGATGCGGGTCAGCAGCGGGCCGATCTGCAGCCACAGCATTTCGATGATCGACACCAGCTGCGGGCTGTCGGCGGCCTCGTAGATGGTGAAGTGCAGCTTGTGATTGAGCGTCCAGAACTCGCGCGGGTTGTCGAGGCCGAGCCCGTCGAACTTCGTCAGCAGCGCCTTGCAGGCGCCGAGCTGGCGCGGGGTGATGCGCTCTGCGGCCCGCGCCGCCGCCTCGCCCTCGAGCAGCATCCGGATCCGCCGCAGCTCGAGAAACTGCTCGGCGTTCAGCACCGGCAGCGCGATCTTGCGGCTCGGGCGCACCTCGAGGGCGCGCTCCGAAACCAGGCGGCGCATGGCGTCACGCACCGGCATCATGCTGGTGCCAAGCGCGTCGGACACCGTGCGCAGCGTCAGCACCGCGCCGGGCTTGAAGCGCCCCTCCATGATCGAGGTCTTGAGTTCGCGATAGACCCGGTCGTTCAGCGTCTCGCGTTCCGCCGGCGCGAATGCCGTGACCGTGTCCGACCTGAGATTGCTGCGCGCCATGCCCACTCCACGATTATCTGCCGGCGGACCGGTCCGCCGCGGCCCCGCCGGCCCATCCCCGCGTCGAGGTCCAGCTATAGCCCGGAACACCGGCCGAGGCGACTGACTACGGGCTTTCCGCCCCAGGTCGGCGGCCCGATGCCCCCTCGTTCCCGCGGCCGCCGCGAACTTTTGCCACCAAAATCACAATCTTGCTGGAACGAACGCGAAATCCGGGCGTTTGAACGCGGTATTGGTGCACCCGTACGAGGGGATCTCCGGCTGACCAGGTTCGCCTGACCAGGTCCAGGCCGGGCGCCGGACAGGTGTCGCACCGCGTGCCGCAAAGAGCACGTTCGCAGCCCGAGGGGAATGGCAATGGATCTTCAGCCGAATTCGGCCACCGCGAGCGGATCCGAAGCCTCGGCCAATCTCAATCCCCGAACCGGCAACGGGACTGCGTCCCCGGGCAGCGACCTGCTGCGGGCGTTGCTGGCGATGCGCAGCGGCGACTTCTCGGTCCGCATGGCCAGCGACCAGCTCGGCATCGAAGGCAAGATCGCCGACACCTTCAATGAAATCGTCGCCGCCAATCAGCGCATGGCGCAGCAGCTCGAACGGGTCGGCCAGGTGGTCGGCCGCGAGGGCAAGACCAAGCAGCGCGTCCGGTTCAATCTCTCCAGCGGCTCTTGGGCCGATATGGAGAGTTCCGTCAACACCCTGATCGACGACCTGCTGTGGCCGACCCGCGAGGTGACGCGGGCGGTGGCGGCGGTGGCGCAGGGCGACCTGCTGCAGACGGTGGACCTCGACGTCGACGGCCGGCCGCTGCGCGGCGAGTTCCTGCAGTCGGCCAACATCGTCAACACGATGATCAAGCAGCTCAGCGTGTTCACCTCGGAGGTGACGCGGGTGGCGCGCGAGGTCGGCACCGAGGGCAAGCTCGGGGGACAAGCCCAGGTCCCGGAGGTCACCGGCGTCTGGAAGGACCTGACCGAGAGCGTCAACTCGATGGCCAACAACCTGACCGGCCAGGTTCGCAACATCGCCGAGGTCACCATCGCGGTCGCCAACGGCGACCTCTCCAAGAAGATCACCGTCGACGTCCGCGGCGAGATCCTGCAGCTGAAGGAGGCCATCAACACGATGGTCGACCAGCTGCGCTCCTTCGCCTCGGAAGTGACGCGCGTGGCGCGCGAGGTCGGCACCGACGGCAAGCTCGGGGGACAAGCCATCGTGCCGGGCGTCGCCGGCACCTGGAAGGACCTGACCGATTCGGTCAACGCCATGTGCGGCAACCTCACCGCCCAGGTCCGCAACATCGCCTACGTCACCACCGCGGTGGCGCGCGGCGACCTGTCGCGCAAGATCACGGTGGACGTGCGCGGCGAGATCCTCGAGCTCAAGGACACCATCAACACCATGGTGGACCAGCTCAACGCCTTCGCCTCGGAAGTCACGCGGGTGGCGCGCGAGGTCGGCACCGAGGGCAAGCTCGGGGGCCAGGCCCAGGTGCCCGGCGTCGCCGGCACCTGGAAGGACCTCACCGACACCGTCAACTTCATGGCCGCCAACCTCACCGAGCAGGTCCGCGGCATCGTCAAGGTGGTGACCGCGGTCGCCAACGGCGACCTCAAGCAGAACCTGACGGTGAAATCCAAGGGCGAGGTGGCCGCGCTCGCCGACACCATCAACAACATGACCGAGACGCTGGCGACCTTCGCCGACCAGGTCACCTCGGTGGCGCGCGAGGTCGGCGTCGAGGGCCGCCTCGGCGGCCAGGCCTACGTGCCCGGCGCCGCCGGCACCTGGAAGGACCTCACCGGCAACGTCAACCTGCTCGCCGCCAACCTGACGTCGCAGGTCCGCGCCATAGCCGAGGTCGCGACCGCCGTGACCAAGGGCGACCTGACGCGGTCGATCCAGGTCGACGCGCGCGGCGAGGTCGCCGAGCTCAAGGACAACATCAACACGATGATCGGCAACCTGCGCCTGACCACCGACGTCAACACCGAGCAGGACTGGCTGAAGACCAACCTCGCGCGCTTCACCAACATGCTGCAGGGCCAGCGCGATCTCGCCACCGTCGGCCGGCTGCTGCTCACCGAGCTCACCCCGCTGGTCAACGCCCACATGGGCGTGATCTACCGACTCGACAACGAGGACAATCCGCAGCTGCGGCTCTTGTCGGCGCACGCCACCGACGGCGCCGGCCCCCACAAGCAGACCCTGCAGCTGGGCGAAGGGCTGATCGGGCAGTGCGCGCTGGACAAGCGGCCGCGCAACATCTCCGAGATTCCGCCCGACGCGGTGCCGATCAATTCGGCGCTGCTCAGGGTGCTGCCCAAGAACGTCGTGGTGCTTCCCGTGCTGTTCGAGAACCAGGTTAAGGCGGTGATCGAGCTGTCCTCGATCAGCATGTTCACTGCCTCGCAGATGACCTTCCTCGAGCAGCTGACCGACAGCATCGGCATCGTGCTCAACTCGATCGAGGCGACGATGCAGACCGAGGGCCTGCTCAAGCAGTCGCAGCAGCTCGCCCGCGAACTGCAGACCCAGCAGAAGGAGCTGCAGCAGACCAACGAGCAGCTCGAGCAGAAGGCGCAGCAGCTCGCCGAACGCAACGTCGAGGTGGAGCGCAAGAACCAGGAGATCGAGCAGGCCCGCCGGGCGCTGGAGGAAAAGGCGACCGAGCTGTCGCTGACCTCGAAATACAAGTCGGACTTCCTCGCCAACATGTCGCACGAGCTGCGCACGCCGCTCAACAGCATCCTGATCCTCGGCCAGCAGCTCACCGAAAACCCCGACGGCAACCTCTCGGCCAAGCAGGTCGAGTTCGCCCGCACCATCCACGGCGCCGGCACCGACCTGCTCAACCTGATCAGCGACATTCTCGACCTGTCGAAGATCGAGTCCGGCACCGTCACCGTCGATGCCGAGGAGATCCTGGTCGGCAACCTGCTCGACACCGTCGGCCGGCCGTTCCGGCACGAGGCCGACAACCGCAAGCTCACCTTCGACATCGATCTCGATCCCGGGCTCGGCCGCAGCATCGTCACCGATTCCAAGCGCCTGCAGCAGGTGCTGAAGAACCTGCTGTCCAACGCCTTCAAGTTCACGGCCGAAGGCGGCGTGCGGCTCAAGGTCTGGGCGGCGTCGGGCGGCTGGAACCCCGACCACCCGGTGCTCAACCAGGTGCCGTCGGTGATCGGTTTCGAGGTGCTGGACACCGGCATCGGCATTCCGGTCGAGAAGCAGCGCATCATCTTCGAGGCGTTCCAGCAGGCCGACGCCGGCACCAGCCGGAAATACGGCGGCACCGGGCTCGGGCTCGCCATCAGCCGCGAGCTCGCAGGCCTGCTCGGCGGCGAGATCACGCTGCGCAGCACGCCCGGCGAAGGCAGCGCCTTCGTGCTCTACCTGCCGACCAAGTTCGTCGGCGCGAGCGTCAGCCAGCGGCCCGCGACGGCGGCCACCTCGGCGGCCGCGGCGCGGGTGCCGGTGCTGCAGTCGCCGGCGATGGACGGCGTGGTCGAGCAGGTTCCGGACGACCGCTTGGAGGTCGAGCCCGGCGATTCGATCCTGCTGGTGGTGGAGGACGATCCGCACTACGCGCGGGTGCTGCTCGACCTCGCCCACGACAAGGGCTTCAAGGTGCTGGTCGCCACCCGCGGCGCCGAGGCGCTCGACCTCGCCAAGCAGTACCAGCCGACCGCGGTCTCGCTCGACGTCTTCCTGCCCGACATGCTGGGCTGGACGGTGCTGAGCCAGCTCAAGCAGAACGCGCTGACCCGGCACATCCCGGTGCAGATCATCACGCTGGACGAGGACCGCCAGCACGCGCTGTCGCGGGGCGCGTTCTCCTTCGTCACCAAGCCGACCACCACGGAAGGGGTCGACGCGGCGCTGGCCCGGATCCGGGACTACGCCAGGCCCCGCCGCAAGCGGCTCTTGGTGGTGGAGGACAACGAGGCGGAACGGCTCGGCATCACCGAACTGCTGGGCCACAGCGACATCGAGATCATCACGGCCGATACCGGCGCCGGCGCGCTCGCCGCCATGCGCTCCGGCGCCTGCGACTGCGTCGTGCTCGACCTCAAGCTGCCCGACATGAGCGGCTTCGAGGTGCTGGACGGGATCCGCCACGACGCGGCGCTGTCCGACGTGCCGGTCGTGGTGTTCACCGGCCGCGAACTATCGCCGGAGGAGGACGCCGAACTGCACACCATGGCGCGCAGCATCGTCGTCAAGGGCGTGGAGTCGCCGGAACGGCTGCTCGACGAGACCGCCCTGTTCCTGCATCGGGTCATCACCGACCTGCCGATCGAGAAGCAGCGGATGCTGGAGCGGCTGAACAGCTCGGACGATGACCTGATGGGCCGTACCGTGCTGCTGGTCGACGACGACGCCCGCAACATCTTCGCGCTCTCGAGCGTGCTGGAACGGCGCGGCATGAACGTCCTCACCGCCACCACCGGCGCGGAGGCGATCGCGCTGGTCGAGTCCAATCCTCAGGTCGCGATCGTGCTGACGGACATCATGATGCCCCAGATGGACGGCTATCAGACCATGGCGATCATTCGCGAGAAGCCCGAATATCGGCGGCTGCCGATCATCGCGCTGACCGCCAAGGCGATGAAGGGCGACCGGGAGAAATGCCTGGAGGCGGGGGCGTCGGATTATCTGGCCAAACCCGTCAACACCGAGCAGCTCCTGCTCGCGTTGCGCATGTGGCTCCATCGGTAGGTGGCGAGACGGATGTCGGCACCCGAAAAGATCAATATCCTGCTGGTGGACGACCAGCCCGCCAAGCTGCTGTCCTACCAGGTCATCCTTGAGGAACTGGGCGAGAACCTGATCGTCGCCGCGTCCGGGCGCGAGGCGCTGGAATGCCTCCTGAAGAACGACATCTCCATCGTGCTGGTCGACGTCTGCATGCCCGATCTCGACGGCTTCGAGCTGGCGTCGATGATCCGCGACCATCCGCGCTACAGCAAGGTCTCGATGATCTTCATCTCGGCGATCCAGGTCTCCGATATTGACCGGCTGCGCGGCTACGAGATCGGCGGCGTCGATTACGTGCCGGTGCCGGTGGTTCCGGAGGTGTTGCGGGCCAAGGTGCGGGTGTTCGCCGAGCTTCACCGCAAGACCCGGGAGCTGGAAAAGCTCAACAAGGAGCTCGAGCAGCGGGTCTCGGCGCGGACCGCCGAGCTCGAGGCGTCGACCGCCAAGCTGATCGAGAGCGAGCGGCGCCGCAGCCTCGCCATCGCCGCCGGCAACATGGGGTCGTGGGACTGGGACTGGAACAGCGGCGACGTGCTGTGGGACGAAGGCCAGTACCGGATCTTCGGCGTCGACCGGGCGGAGTTCGATGTCTCGCCGCGCGCCATCATCCGGCGCGTCGCGGCCGAGGACCGCGAGCGGCTGAAGGACGCGATCCGGCAGCTGTCGGCCGAGGCGCTGACCTGCGAAATCGAGTTTCAGATCGAGCGCCCGAGCGGCGAGCAGCGCTGCTGCTTCACCAGCGCCGCCGCCAGCGTCGACGCCGACGGCCGCATCCTGCGGGTCAGCGGCGTGACCATCGACATCACCATGCGCAAGCGCGCCGAGCAGCGCCAGCTGCTGCTGGCCCGCGAGGTCGATCATCGCGCGCGCAACGTGCTGGCGCTGGTGCAGTCGATCGTGCGGCTGACCAGCGCCGAGGAGGTCGACGCCTTCAAGGTGGCGGTCGAGGGCCGGGTCACGGCGCTGGCGCGGGTGCACACCGTCCTGTCGCTGTCGAGTTGGGAGGGCGCCGAGCTCTACGGCCTGGCGCGCGAGGAACTGTCGGCCTTCATCGCGCGCGACGCGTCCCGCGTCGCCATCGACGGTCCCTTCGTCCGCCTCAAGCCTGCGGTGGCCCAGACCATCGCCCTCGCTCTGCATGAGCTTGCGACCAACGCGGTCAAATACGGCGCGCTCTCGACGCTGTCCGGCAACCTCGCGGTGAGCTGGAAGGAGAGCGCCGGAGCGCTGGAGATCGACTGGAGCGAAAGCGGCGGCCCGCGCGTGCTGCCGCCGACGCGGCGCGGTTTCGGCACGCGCAGCGTCATCGCCAGCGTGGAAACCCAGCTCGGCGGCGATGTCGATTTCGACTGGCGGCCGGAAGGGCTGGTGTGCCGGCTTTCGATTCCGCTGCAGCCGAGATCGGACCAGGGCTATCCCGTGATCAAGCCGACGCGGGTCGGGTCTCTGGTGGCGTGAGCCGCACGGCGCCCGCGCGGCGGCTCGCGATGCGTCACGACGTCGTGAAGCTGCGCGATCGGATGGAAACCCTGCTCGTTTGGGCTGGCCGTCGTCCGGTCTTTCGATTATCTGGATCCATCGGGCTGCAACGACGGGTGCACGGTGGCGACGGAAATCGAACGCAAGTTTCTGGTGAGCGACGATGGCTGGAAGCGCGCCGCGGTCAGGGCGGCGCGGATCCGGGATGGGCTGGTCGCCATGGACAACGGCCGCCATGCGCGGGTGCGGATCCTCGACGGCAGCGCGACCATCGCGCTCAAGGGGCCGCTCGAGGGGATGGGACGCTACGAATACGAATACGAGATCCCGCTCGCCGACGCCGAGGAAATGCTGCTGACCATGTGCGACGGCCGTGTCCTGGAGAAGCGCCGGCACTACGTGCCCCATGGCGGCCTGACCTGGGAAGTCGACGTCTATGACGGGATCCTGGACGGGGTGGTGATCGCCGAGGTCGAACTCGATCGCGCCGACCGCGAGGTGCCGCTGCCCGACTGGGTCGGTCGCGAAGTCACCGGCGACGCCCGGTTCAGCAAACACCGCATGCTCGACGAGCGCCGGCGGGCGCTGGCGACGTGAGGGGAAGCAGGCCGTCGTCGCAGAACGCGTCATGAGCGGGCTTGACCCGCGCACCCATTCTCTAGGGCTTTGCCGCGTCGCAAAGCGTGGATTGCCGGGTCAAGCCCGGCAATGACGGGGTTAGAGGGAGCCGCTGCGTCACCGATTATTCCGCGTCACCCGCGGGCTTGACCCGCGGGTCCACGCTTCGGGGCGTTCGCTCAAAGAGGATGCGTGGATGACCGGGTCAAGCGCGGCGATGACGCAGAGATCGGAGAGACGCTCGACGCAGCTCGCACCGTTCGCGACTTACGTTAAACTCCGAAGCGAGCCGTCCGCGGCAAATTCGTCTCGGTGCCGCGGCAGCAAAGAAATATCCTTCTCGCGAGCGGCCGATGCGGACGCGTCGCCGCGCGCCTATCTCTTCTCGATCGCGTATCGCTTGGGACAGGACCTGCCATGAGCCACCGTCAGCTTCGCCTCGGCGCCTTCATGCGCCCGATCTCCATCCACACCGGAGCCTGGCGCTACCCCGGGGCCATTCCCGACGCCAATTTCAACTTTCCCGTCATCCGCCGCATGGCGCAGAAGCTGGAGGCCGGCAAGTTCGACGCCTTCTTCATGGCCGACCACCTCGCCGTGCTCAACATGCCGGTCAACGCGCTCAAGCGCAGCCACACGGTGACCTCGTTCGAGCCGTTCACGCTGTTGTCGGCGCTGGCCGGCGCCACCGAGCGGCTCGGCCTGATCGCCACCGGCTCGACCACCTTCGACGCGCCCTATCACGTGGCGCGGCGCTTCGCCTCGCTCGACCACATCAGCGGCGGCCGCGCCGGCTGGAACATCGTCACCACCTCGAACCCCGACGCGGCGCTGAATTTCGGCCTCGACGACCACATGGAGCACGACGAGCGCTACCGCCGCGCCCGCGAGTTCTACGACGTGGTCACCGGCCTGTGGGATTCCTTCGCCGACGACGCCTTCGTGCGCGACGTGGAGCAGGGCCTCTATTTCGATCCGGCGCGCATGCACGTGCTCGACCACAAGGGCAAGTACCTCTCGGTGCGCGGGCCGCTCAACATCGCCCGCCCGGTGCAGGGCTGGCCGGTGATCGTGCAGGCCGGCGCGTCGGAGGCCGGCAAGCAGCTGGCCGCGGAGACCGCGGAGGCGGTGTTCACCGGCGGCGGCAGCCTCAAGGACGCGCAGGCGCTCTATGCCGACATCAAGGGCCGCATGGCGAAGGTCGGCCGCGACCGCGACCACATGAAGATCCTGCCCGGCGCCTTCGTCGTGGTCGGCGAGACCGACGACGAGGCGAAGGAGAAGCGCGCCAGGCTCGATGCGCTGGTTCACTACGACAGCGCCATCGCCTCGCTGTCGGTGTGGCTCGGCGTCGATGCCTCCGGCTTCGATCCCGACGCGCCGCTGCCGGAGCTGCCGAAAACCAACGCCTCGCAGAGCGGGCAGGAGCGCCTGGTGACGCTCGCCAGGCGTGAAAACCTCACGGTGCGCCAGCTCGCCGCCCGGGTCGGCGGCTATGGCGGGCTCGCCTTCGTCGGCACGCCGAAGACCATCGCCGACGGCATGGAGGAATGGCTGACCACCGAGGCATCCGACGGCTTCAACGTGATGTTTCCGTATCTGCCCGAAGGCCTCGACGACTTCGTCGACAAGGTGGTGCCCGAATTGCAGCGCCGCGGCATCTTCCGCCGCGAATACGAGGGCGCGACGCTGCGGGAGAACCTCGGCCTGCCGCGGCCGAAGAACCGGTTCTTCGAACGGTGAGGGCTATTTCCCCAGCTGCTTCCGCAGGATTTCGGTCAGCCGCGCCGGGTCGGTCTGCGGCGGCATGAATCCGAGATATTCACCCTCGCGTCCCATCAGGTAGATCACGCCGCTGTGGTCGACCCTGACCTCGCCGTCGCGCGGATCGCGGGCGACGGTGTAGTAGACCTTGAAGGCGGTTGCCACGCTTCGGATCTCGTCGTCGCTGCCGGTGAGCGCGATCAGGCGGGGGTGGAACGCGGCGGCGTAGCGCGTCAGCTGCTCGGGCGTGTCGCGCCCCGGATCGATGGTGATGAAGATCGGCTGCACCGCGCCGCCGTCGGCGCCGAGCGCGTCGATCGCCTGCGCGATCGCCATCAGGTCGGTCGGGCAGACGTCGGGACAGCTGGTATAGCCGAAATAGATCACCATCAGCTTGCCGCGGAATTCGCTGCTGCTGCGGCGCTGGCCGTTCGAATTGGTGAGGGTGAACGGCCCTCCGATCGGGCCCCGGTTCCACATCAGGTCGTCCATCATCTGCTCGGCCGACCACTGCGTAGCAGCGGGCGGATCTTCGGCGCGGGCGGCGAAGGCGATGAGGAGGAGGCAAGCGAGCACGACGTGGCGAAGAGCGCGGCTTTGGACCTGCAGTGGGCGCTCCCGGGGTCTATCTGCCGTCATGGCCTGGCTTGTTCCGGCCATCCACCTCTTCGTTGGGGAGACTTTTCGAGACGTGGATGCCCGCGACAAGCGCGGGCATGACGAGCTGGTGGCAACACGTGCGTTCCCCTGCCTACCGTCCTCACGCGCCGAAGCTGATGCAGCTGCCGGTGGTCGTGGTCAGCACCTTGCCCGGCATCTGCTTCTGCGCCTCCAGCGTGAAGTTGAGGCCGGAGCAGTGCATCGGGATCAGCACGTCGGGATCGAGCTTCTTGATCTCTCCGACTACCTGGGCGAGGTAGTCCGCCGGCGCCGGGCCGAGGTGGAAGCCGCCGACGATGGCGTGGACCTTGTCGATGCCGCTGACCGCCATGGCCTGGCGCACGGTGTTGACGATGCCGACATGGCCGCAGGACGAGATCACCACGAGCCCCTTGTCGCGGAGGTTGAAGCACACCGCGTGCTCGTGGATGTGCTCGTCGGGCACGATCTTGCCCTCCATCTCGGCGGGCAGGTAGTGGCTGGCGTTGCAGCCCAGCCCGTCCTTCATGGCGAACTCGACCATGCTGTTGGGCAGCACCCGCTCGATGCTTTGGCGCCTGATCTGGCCGGTGGTGAAGGCGTGGCCGCCGATCATCACGGGGCTCTCCGCCAGCACCAGCTTGACGCGCCGCGCCGCGATCTCGCGGCGGTCGAGCACGCCGTAGTCGGCGAGGTCGCCGCCGGCGCCGCCGCGGGCATAGCGATGGCAGAAATTGTCCTCGCCGCCGGCGTAGAGCGTGAGATCCTCGGGCAGGGCGTCGCGGTGCTTGTCCAGGAAGCCGATCAGCCCGCCCCAGTGGTCGAAGTGGCCGTGGCTGAGGATCAGGGTATCGATCCTGCCGACGTCGACCCGCAGCAGCTCGAGGTTGTCGTTGATCACGCCGGGGGTCCAGCCGTAGTCGTGGAGGAAGGTCCGCGCGTCGCCGCCGCGCTGCGATTCCAGCAGCAGCGACAGGCCCCATTCGCTGTGCAGCGGCCGTTTCGAATCCGCGGAGCGGCCGGGCTCCGTCCGGACGCCGCCGGCCTCCTGCGGCCGGAAGAAGATGTCGGAGGCGCTGTCGACGAGAACGCGGACCGAGAGTTTATCGATGGTCGGCACCGCGATCGTCGACGCCGCGCTTGCCACCTCGACGCAGCAAAAACCACCCGCGGCGGCCGCGGCGAACGCCACCGAAGCCTTCAGCACGTCCCGCCGCCTCAGAGTCCCGGCCATCGCTCAATCCCCCGTTTCGAAACGCCCGACCGTGGCGAGTTTATCCGAAGCCGATCCGGTGGAAAGGGGGTGGGGGTATGCTGGCCATCCGAATTTCGCGATGCTAGGATTCTGGAAATGGGGGCTCCGATCCGGCGCCGGACGGTGCCCCCGCGGATGGCGCGCCAGCGCCGGGCGTCCGCGCGGCCCGTGGCCGAAACACCAACACGTCCAGAACCAGGGAGGATGCCGTGATACGCTGGCTGCTGATCCTGCCGTTCATCGGCCTGATGATCGTGCCGCTCTACAACATGCGGGAGCCGCTTCTGTTCGGCTTCCCGTTCTTCTACTGGTATCAGCTCGCCTGGGTGCCGGTGACGTCGTTCCTGACCTATATCGTGTTCAGGAGCGCGCGCCATGACGGCTGATCTGGACGTCGCGGAGGTCAGCGTCTTCGTCGCGCTGTTTGTGCTGGTCACCGGCATGGGCTTTTTCGCCGCGCGCTGGCGCAAGCCCGACACCCTCGCCCATCTCGACGAATGGGGCCTCGGCGGGCGCCGCTTCGGCACCTGGATCACCTGGTTCCTGGTCGGCGGCGATTTCTACACCGCCTATACCGTGATCGCGGTGCCGGCGCTGGTCTATGCGGTCGGCGCCTACGGCTTCTTCGCGCTGCCCTACACCATCATCGTCTACCCGTTCGTGTTCGCCGTGATGCCGTTGTTGTGGAAGACGGCGCGCGACAAGGGCTACGTCACCGCCGGCGACGTGGTGCGCGGCACCTACGGCTCGCGCGCGCTCGAGCTCGCGGTGGCGGCGACCGGCATCCTGGCGACCATGCCCTACATCGCCCTGCAGCTGATCGGCATGGAGGTGGCGATCAAGGCGCTCGGGGTCACCGGCGAGCTGCCGTTGATCGCGGCCTTCCTGGTGCTGGCGCTCTACACTTACTCGTCCGGTCTGCGCGCGCCGGCGCTGATCGCCTTCGTCAAGGACATCATGATCTACATCGTGGTGCTGGCTGCGATCGCCATCGTGCCGTCGAAGCTCGGCGGCTACGCCCACATCTTCGAGGCGGCGGACCAGGCCTTCAAGGCCAAGGGCGCGGGCGGCATCCTGCTGTCGCCGGCGCAGGTGGTGCCCTATGCGACGCTGGCGCTCGGCTCGGCGCTGGCGGCCTTCATGTATCCGCACACGCTGACCGGGATCTTCGCCTCGTCGGGCGCCAACACCATCCGCAAGAACGCGATGATGCTGCCGGCCTACACGCTGCTGCTCGGCCTCCTGGCGCTGCTCGGCTACATGGGGCACGCGGCGGGGCTCAAGCTCACCAGCAACAACGACGTCGTGCCGATGCTGTTCAAGACGCTGTTTCCGGGCTGGTTCGCCGGCTTCGCCTTCGCCGCCATCGCGATCGGCGCGCTGGTCCCGGCGGCGGTGATGAGCATCGGCGCCGCCAACCTCTTCACCCGCAATTTCTGGAAGGCGTGGATCGACCCCGACGTGACGCCGGCCGGGGAGGCCAAGGTGGCGAAGATCACCTCGCTGGTGGTGAAGGTCGGCGCGCTGCTGGCGATCCTGTACCTGCCGACGCAGTTCGCGCTCGACCTCCAGCTGCTCGGCGGCCTGTGGATCGTGCAGACCCTGCCGGCGCTGGTGTTCGGGCTCTATGTCAGCTGGTTCTCGGCGCCCGCGCTGCTCGCCGGCTGGGCGGTCGGCATGGTCGGCGGCTCCTATCTCGCCTGGTCCGACGGCCTGAAGCCGCTGCATGCGCTGGTGTTCGGCGGCAGCTCGGTGTCGGTCTATACCGGCCTGCTCGCGCTCGTGCTCAACATCGTGGTGGTGGTCGTGGTCAACCTCGTGGTCGGCAGCCCGCGCGCCGCCGCCCGCGGCACGCCGGCGTGAGGGTGGCGCGGTAAGCGGGGGGCGGGCCTGGAAGCTCGCATGGTCGAGCCGCCGCGCGCCCCAGCCGCGGACATCACGCTTGTCGTCAGGCTTCCGTGGCCAGGCTGCCGAAGCGCTGGAAATAGCTCGGGTCGGCGTCGGGTAGCGGGCCCTCGGCGGTCTCGAGGTGGCTGACGAGATGGCTCTCCGCGCCGGCCTGCACCTGGCGATAGATGTTGCGGCACAACAGCCGCGCCGCCGCGCCGGGCCACGCCGCGGGCAACAGCTCGTCCGGCAGCCGCGGGTCGCGCAGCAGCGCGCGGCGATAGTCGTGGATCAGCAGCGTGCGCAGGCGGAAGCTGGTTTCCGGTGACGGCGTCGCGTCGCCGACCAGGCGCACGAACGGGCGGAAGGTCTCGAGGAAGGCCTGATAGCCGGCGGCCAGCGCGTCGAGGTCCCAGGCGCGGCCGACGATGTCGCGCAGGTCCTTGGTGCCCATCCAGTCCTTGCCCGACGCGTTGATGACGTAGCCGCCCTCGGTGATGCCGGCATCGCGCAGCGCCTGGCGCAGGCTCTGCTCGTCGGGCGAGGGGTGCACCATCACGCCCGGCAGGATCTGGCCGAAGCCCTGCCACGACAGATCGGCGCGCAGCCGCTCGCGGGTCTCCGGCGCGAACAGTCCGCTGAGCACGAAGGTCCACAGCCCGTTCCACGGCTGCGGGCCCGCGGCATAGATCGCCTGGTGCGCCGCCTGGAAGCGCAGGCGGCCGGACTCGGTGAGGGCGTAGTAGCTGCGCCGGCCGATCTGGTGCGAGCTCAGCCAGCCTTCCCTGGCGAGGCGGAACACCGAGGTGCGCACACCGCGCTCGTTGACGCCGAACAGCGCCATCAGTTCGACCAGCGAGGTCAGGGCGACGCTGCCGCCGTGGGGCAGGATGGCGTCGCCGAACACGCTGACGATCAGCGACTTGGCGTTGGGACGACGCGGCTCCAGCAGGTCGTCGATCAGGTCGCGGATCTTGTGGTCAGGCGTCATGGCGAAGTCCGTGGCGTCGAGAGGCGACCCGCTTCCTGCGTCGGCCCGGCGCGCGATGCAAGCGCCGTCGCGGGCGCGGCTGCGAACGGCTCGCAAATAATGATACAAAATATTATCTTGAACAAATTTTTTGTATCATTTAGATCTCAACAAAAGCGACGATCGTTTCGATCCATGAAGAATACCGCGATAAAACACCAATCTGGGTCATGAAAGCCGTCGGCGCCTTTGCAACAAGATCATGAATCGCATCGAAATAGTGAAACAGGAGGGAATGCACATGGCGACCAACACCCCCAAGATCGCCCACACCATGGATCTGCCGCCGGCCACCGAGCAGCCCAACATCTATCCGCTGAGCTGGCACAACCAGACCGCCAAGCTCGAGGAGGTCTATGACGCGGCGCTGCGCGAGAACTGGGATCCGAAGAAGCTGCCGTGGGACACCTTCGACGTCGAGCAGTACTCCTGGGAGGAGCGCGAGGCGATCGCCTACTGGTGGACGGTGCTGTCGGTGTTCGACGCCTCGGCGCCGCCGGTGTTCGCGGAAGCGCTGATCAAGACCTACGAGGCGCACGAGGAAGACGCGGTGCGCCGCTGCTTCTTCTCGGTGACGCGCGACGAGCAGAACCACGAGCAGATGTGCGGTCTCGCCATCACGAAGCTGTTGGGCTCGCCGAGCCCGCTGGAGCACACGCCGCGCACCGAGCTGGGCAAGCGGGCCCAGCGCAACGCGCACTGGCTTTACTACAACGGCGGCCGCTACTGGACCGGCTACAAGAAGGCAGTGCCGAAATATTCGCTGGCGGTGCTGTTCTCCTCGTTCCTGATGGGCGAGATCGCGGCGGCGACCATCTTCCACCAGATGGCGGCGGGCTGCACCGAGCCGGTGTTCAAGGAGGCGTTCCGCAACATCGGCCGCGACGAGGGCCGCCACATGGCGATCTGCATGGCGGTGATGGAGCGCGACTATCCCAAGCTCAAGAAGGAAGACGCCGCGATCATCACCAAGCAGATCCGCGCCGGCTACCTGTTCCTGTCGGCGGTGCTGTTCGAGCCGCCGCCGGAGTTCTGGGACCTGCCCGCCGACTTCATCGAGGTGCAGCGCAAGTGCGAGGCGGTGGCCCGCGAGGCCGGCTTCCTGATTCCCGACTACGAGGCCAAGAAGGACAACTGGCGCAAGGCCATGCTCAACCTCAAGGGCGTGCTCGACAAGTACGACATCCCGTTCCCGGCGATCCCGGAAGTCGGCATCAGCGGCCAGGAAGTGCTGCAGGTCGACATGGACGAAATCATCCCGGTGTTCTGAGGTCCCGGTGGTCTAAGGCCGTCGTCATTTCGCTCGTCATGCCCGGCCAGCGCGATCCGTCTTCGACGGATCGCGAGGACTAAGGTCTGCCGGGCATCCACGACTTAGCAGCGGCGCGACAAAGCAAGACGTGGATGGCCGGGACAAGCCCGGCCATGACGAAGGAGCGGGAGCACGGCTCCTGCGTGTCACACCACGATACATGGCAGCACACGAATGCCGAGAATCCGTCTCTATCCATCGGGCAAGGACGTCGACTGTTCGTCCGGCGACACCGTGCTGGCGGCGCTCGAGAAGGGCGGCTACGCGCTGCCCAACAACTGCCGCGCCGGCGCCTGCGGCGAGTGCAAGGTCAAGGTCCGCTCCGGCGAATTCGACCAGGGCATGGTGCTCGACATGGCGCTGTCGGAGGCCGAGCGCCGCGACGGCTTCGGCTTGATGTGCATGGCGAAGCCGATTTCCGACGTGCTGGAGATCGAGTGGGGCACCGACGACGCCCAGCCCAAGCTGTTTCCGCCGCGCGGGAACGTCTACTACGTCGTCACCGACAAGCGGCCGCGCACGCCGCGGATCGTCGAGATCACGCTGCGGCCGCTCGGCCAGGGCGTGCGCTACTGGCCGGGGCAGAACATGATGATCGGCGACGAGCGCGCCGGCGCGCCGCCGCGCTGCTATTCCATTGCCAACGCGCCGCGCGCCGACGGCGAGATCTCGTTCCACGTCACCCGCGTTGACGACGGCGCCACCAGCCGGTGGCTGCACGACACCGTCGCGGTCGGCGACCAGCTCAGGCTCGCCGGCCCTTACGGCACCTTCATCGGCGACCCTTCGGTCGACACCCCGGTGTTGTGCCTCGCCGCGGGCTCGGGGCTGGCGCCGATCCTGGCGCTGACCGAAGCGGCGCTGCGGCGCAACTACCGCCCGCCGGTGGCGCTGGTGTTCTCGGCGCAGACCGCGGCCGACGTCTACTGCCAGGGCCTGATGGCGTGGTGGGCGGCGCGCCACCGCCGGTTCAGGTTCATCGCGACGTTGACGCGCGAGCAGCGCGACGGCTTCAAGTCCGGGCGGATTCCGGCGATCCTGCCGGCGCTGTACCCGGACCTCTCGGCGCATTCGGTGTTCGTGGCAGGCACGCCCGCCTTCGTCGACGACTGCGTCGCCGCGGTGAAGGCGCTCGGCGCGCGCAGCGCGCAGATCCACACCGAGGGTTATTTCGCCCACACCGGCCCGGCGCCGATTCCCTCGGCACGTCTGGCGCCAGCCTAGGTCAGCCAACTTGCGCCGCCAGCGCGGTGATCTGGTCGTGTCGGTGGTAATCCGTCGCCAGCGCTGAACCGGCTGCGACGGTGGTGCGACCACTCCACTGGTTGAGCTGGCGCGGTCGACCATGTAACGTCGGCAGTCGATCGTCGCGGGCTCTATTTCCAGGGCTTCCCATGGCGAAACTGCGTGACATCGCCTTTCGGCTGTGCGTTACGCTAATTGTGGCGGCGGGAACAGTGTTGCCCGCGACGCCCGCCCGATCCAGCTCCAGCTGCAACCTCGGTGATCTGTTCAACTCCGCCGTCAACGCGGTCGGCTCGTTCGGGTCGGCGGCATGCCTGGCGGCGACCGCGGACGACGGCGGCGCGGTGGCATCCTACGCCATCGCCGGCGGCCTCGAGGCGGTGGCGGCGGCCAACTCCGGCGCGGTCAACGATTTCTGCAACGCCGTCAACACCGCGCAGGACGATCTGACCGCGCTGCAGTCCGACCTCGACGCGCTCAACGCCGGCGTCGATCTCGCCTCGGTGCTGGGCAGCCTCGATCCCCTGAGCATCGTCGAATGCGCCTGCAACATCCAGCAGGGCGTCAACCAGTTCGTCAACGAGCTCGGCGACTGCGCTTGTGACCTGGTGAACTGGATCCCCGGCGTGCATTGCGGCTGCACCCCGCCGCCGCCGATCCAGGCCAACTGTGCCGTGCCCACGACCTGCTTCACCGGATCGAGCGATCCGGCCTGCCAGGGCAATGTCATCCTCGGCTGCATGCCGTCGCAGGGCCCGTTCCCGCCGATCTGCCCCGGCCAGGCGCAGCCGGGCCCGGGCGGCACCTTCGTCAGCATGCAGACCGGCGACAGCAGCTGCCCGCAGACACTCTACTGCTTCTGTCCGCAGCCGCTGGTGCCGATCTGGACCACGCCGCCGCCGCCGAGCAGCTTCGACCCCAATCCGACCGGCGTCTTTACCTGCCAGTGTCCCAGCGGCACCTGGCAGCCGAAATCGAAATCGGGCGAGCCGCTGACGTCGGCGGGCGTGCCGGTGTGCCTGTGCGACTATACCAACCAGCCGCCGAAGGTGACCAGCGACCCGAGCCAGATGTGCAACATCAACCTGGTGGGGAAGGGGTGTCCGGCCGGACAAATCCAGCTCGGCCAGAACTGCGTCACGCCGTGCGCCGACCCGACCAAGGGCATGACCATGGACGGCGCGTGCTGCGATCCGACCCAGATGTCGTCCTGCGGGCAATGCTGCCCGCCCAATACCACCCCCAACCCGGTCGACGGCAGCTGCACGCCGCGCCAGATCGCGCAGTGAGCCATGGCCCGCGCGATTGCCCAGAGTGTCGTCTGCCATGTCGGGGCCTCGATATTTCGCTCGTCATGGCCGGGCTTGTCCCGGCCATCCACGTCTTTCTTGCCGAACCGTCGTCAAGACGTGGATGCCCGGCACAAGGCCGGGCATGACGAAGGACGGATCCGTTCGCATACGCGGAAGGATGAGAATCCGCGCGTCCTCGGCCGTTCGCTGGCACTCGCTCTTTCACTCGCCCTCGGTTGCATGATCCACGCGACCCCCGCCTCGGCCCAGCAGCCGCCGCCGCTGTATCGCCCCGGCGACGCCGTGGTCACCGGCTTTTCCGGCGCCGCGCCGCCGGTGCAGATCGCGCCGGGGCAGGATCCGCACGCCATCACCTTCATCGACCTGCAGGGGCCGTCGCTGCGGATCGTCGACCTGCAGCGCATGCGCGGGCCCGCCGCGGCGCAGCTGGTCGCGGCGCCGAAGCCGCTGACGGTGCCCGCAAGCCTGATCGGGCAGGTGTTCGGGGTCGCGCTGGACGACGCCATGCCGCCCAACATCTACGCCGCGGCGACCTCCGCTTATGGGCTGCCGATCGTCGCGCCCGGAGCGGACGGCAAGCCGCGCCACGTCGAGAAGGGCGTGCCGCAGGCCGCCTTCATGCCGGGGCTGTGGGGACCGCGCGGCGGTCCGGGATCGGTCTGGCGGATCGACGGCGTCACCGGCGCGGTCACGCCGTTCGCAACGATCACGACCAGCGGCCGCGCCAATTCCGGCGTCGCACTCGGCGGCATCGCCTATGACGCCGAGACCCGATCGCTGTTCGTCGCCGACCGCGAGAGCGGCCTGGTCCACCGCCTGTCGCTGAACGGCGCCGATCTCGGCAGCTATGATCACGGCGTGACGGGGCGCGCCGCGCAGGGGCTGCCGGAGGTCGCCTGGACGGCGCCGCCGCCGCTCGACGTCACCGCGCCGTCGTTCGACAGCACGCAGCCCGCGACCTGGGGCTATGCCGCTCCGGAGCGGCGCGTGTTCGGCCTCGCCGTGCATGAGGGCCGCCTGTACTACGCGGTGGCCGACGGCCTGCAGGTGTGGTCGGTCGGGCTCGGCCCCGACAGGGCGTTCGGCACCGACGCCGTGATCGAGCTCGCCGCGCCGCCGTCCAGCGGGCCGACCGAGATCTCGAAGATCACGTTCGACGAACAGAACCGCATGTACCTCGCCGACCGGCCGGCCTCGACCGGCGCCTTCGACTTCGAGGCGCTGGGCGTGCCCGCCATCGGGCGGGTGCTGCGCTACGCGGTGCGCGGCATGGCCAACGGCCAGCGCCTCTGGCAGGTCGAGCCCGACGACTACGCCATCGGTTTCCCGCCCGAGTTTCGCAACGGCAACGGTGGGGTGGCGATCGGCTACGACTACGACCGCGACGGCGAGATGTTCTTCGGCTCCTGCGGCGGCTTCCTGTGGTCGACCGGCGAGGACCTGCGCGACTCTTCCGATCCGAAGCTTGCGGCGCGGCTCGGCCGCCGCGGTCCGCTCGATGTCAACGGGTTGCAGGGCAACGGCACCTGGCGCACGCGCCGTGCCGGCGAGCCGCCGCTCTCGAGCTACTTCATCGACTACGACGACCTGTTCGACGATCCCGCCGAGCGCGGCCATCTCGGCGACGTCGCCATCGCGCGGCTGTGCTCGGCGGCGCAGCGCGCCGACTTGTTCCCGCCGCCGAGCCGCGGCGGCCTGCCGCCGGG
>JARLJA010000122.1 GCA_031291445.1 Xanthobacteraceae bacterium
GTCTTTCGCCGGCCTGGTGGTTGTTGCGAGGAGCCCATACCCGATCCCATCCCGAACTCGGCCGTCAAATTCCTCAGCGCCAATGGTACTATGGCTTAAGCCCTGGGAGAGTAGGTCGCTGCCAGGCCTGCCAAGGACAGATGTTGCCTCTTTACGTGTCATGAATTCGAAAAAAAAACGCCGCCCTTCGGGGCGGCGTTTTTTTTCTCGCGCGCACGGGGCTGCGGCTGCCTGCGGCGCAGCCGCGTCCGTCATGCTGGCGCCTTTTGTTCGCTCTACGATTGCAGCCGGAACTCTGCTGCTCATTTCAGGTTCATGTTCCGTCTGCTCAACTGGCGTCATCGAACCGCGGACGTCATCGCCTCGATGGTCGACCACGTCGCCTCAAGCTCGTACTCACGGGGAACATTCATGAGCACATTTCAACGCATCACCTTGGCCGGCCTGACCCTCGCCGCTCTGGCCCTGCCGCTTGGGCTTGCCGCCAGCGATCAGGCCCGCGCCCAGGCCAAGGACGCCCCGGCCGCGTCCGCCCAGGAGGCGCCGCCGGTCAAGCAGATCGCGCTGTCCGAAAAGCAGATCCAGGGCGTGATCGCCGCCCAGAAGGAAATCGACGCGGTGACCGACAAGATGCCCGAAGGCACCTCCGACAAGCCCGATCCGAAGATCGTGGCGCAGCTCGACGCCACCGCCAAGAAGCACGGCTTCTCCGGCTATGCCGAATACAGCGACGTCATCGATAATATCGGCCTGGTGATGTCGGGCATCGATCCCAAGACCAAGGCCTTCGTGCAGCCGCCGGAGGCGCTCAAGCAGCAGATCGCCGCGCTCCAGGCCGACACCAAGATGGCGGCCAAGGACAAGCAGGCCGCGCTGGCCGAAATGAACGCCGCGCTGAAGACCACGCCGACCGTCCAGTTCCCGGACAACGTCGCCCTGGTCACCAAATACTACGACAAGCTCAGCGTGCTGATGGAGAGCGACGAGTAAGAGCGCGCCGGGCGTCAAGAGCCGAAACCCTCCTGTATATTCAGCGTCATCGCCCGCGAAAGCGGGCGATCCAGTGACCCCGGCGTTCGATCTCATCGACAGCGAGCGCCTGGACTATTCCGGAACTGCGCTCGCACTCTCACTGACGTTGGCGAGTACTGGATCGTCCGGTTGAACCGGGCGATGACGGCTGTGGATGGAGCGAGGGAGTGGTTCCCTGACGTGGTGATGCTGCTCCAGGGCCGGCCATGGATCCCGCCATGGCTCTCCCAGGTCCGCAAGATTCTCAAAGTGTGCGACCACCCCCGCCATGCTAACCTGCGTCTTCGCATGACCCGGGCTTTCGCACTGTTCGATACCGCCATCGGTCGCTGTGGCCTCGTCTGGGGCCCGCAGGGCATAGTTGCGGTCCAGCTGCCCCAGCCCAGCGAAGCCCAGACCCGGACACGGCTTCTCCAACGTGTGCCCGACGCCGCGGAGGCCGCGCCGCCGCCGGTCATCGCCGCGGCGATTGCCGACATGGCGGCGTTGCTCCGCGGCGAGCCCCGCGATCTCGGCGGCGTCGCGCTCGATCTCGCCGACGCGCCCGAATTCAACCGCAAGGTCTACGCCATCGCCCGCGAGATCCCGCCCGGCGCCACGCTGAATTACGGCGACATCGCGCGGCGTCTCGGCGGCGTCGCGCTGGCGCGCGAGGTCGGCCAGGCGCTGGGGCAGAACCCGTGTCCCATCGTGGTGCCCTGTCACCGCGTGCTGGCGGCGGGCGCCAGGCCCGGCGGCTTCTCCGCCAACGGCGGCACCGCGACCAAGCTGAAGATGCTGGCGATCGAGGGCGCCTATGTGAACCACACGCCGTCGCTGTTCGATCACGCGCCGCCGCCGCGGAGCGCCTGATGTCGACCGATGAGCTGATGGTCAATTTCGGCGGGCAGGCGTAGCAGGAGGGAACTGCGGCTTCGCTCCCTGGTTTCCAAGTATGAGATGTCATTCCGGGGCGCGCGCAACGCGCGCGAGCCCGGAATCCATAACCGCATGCATTAGTTTGGTACTCTGACACGCGGTTTTTTCTCGCCGCGACGAATGTGGTAGTTCATTTGAACCGCCGGGGATATGGGTTCCAGGCTCGCGCCCATCGGGCGCGCCCCGGAACGATAAGACCCTCCCTATGCAGCGCGTGAAGCTCAACCTGATCTCGTTCAGTTTACTCGAACCACTTTGCGTAGATCCTCTGGTACGCCCCGCTGTCGCGCAGGCGCTGCAGCCACTGGTCGACGAACGCCTTCAGCGCATCGTCGCGCGGCAGCCAGTAGGCCTTCTCGACGGTGTCGAACGGCCGGTCCGGATGTACTGCGCACAGCACGCCGGGGTGTTGCCGCGCCTGGAAGCGGGTTTCGGAGGCGTCGGTGATCATGACGTCGGCGCGGCCGGCCGCAATCTCGTCGAAGATGGTGACGTTGTCCGGATGGATCGCGACGGCCGCGTGGCCGAGGTTGGCGTGGGCGAAGCGCTCGTTGGTGCCGCCGGGATTGACGATGACGCGGACACCGGGCCGGTCGATGTCGGCGAGGGTGTCGAACCGGGCAGCATCCGCGCAGCGCGCGATCGGGGTCTTGCCGTCATGCATCAGGGGCGTCGAGAACAGCCCGGTCTTCTGCCGTTCCGCGGTGATGGAGACGCCGCCCGCCGCGATATCGAAGGCGCCGGCCGCGAAATCGCGCGCCATGGTCGGCCACGTGGTCGGGACGTACGTGACGGAGACGCCCATCGCCTGCGCCAGCGCCGCGGTCATGTCGACGTCGAAGCCGGCGAAGGTCGCGGTCGATGTGTCGAGCGACGAAAACGGCCGGTAGTCGCCGGTCAGGCCGACGCGCAGGCTGCCGCGGCGGGCGATGTCGTCGAGCCGCGACGGCGCTTGCGCGAAGGCGGCCCACGGCAGGAGCGTAGCGGCGACGATTGGAATCAGAATTCTTCTTGTGAGCATTTGGCGCATATGTTTCTCCGTCATGCCCGGCCAGCGCGATCCGTCTCCGACGGATCGCCAGGACCAAGGTCTGCCGGGCATCCACGTCTTAACGGCCTGTCAGCAAAGTAAGACGTGGATGGCCGGGACAAGCCCGGCCTTTTACCGAGACCGACAATCGGGGTGAAGCGGCCTGGAGCTTGGCCTTGTAGCCTGGTTTGTCAGAGCGCGTGACCCAGTTCACGATGGTCTCCAGGTCTCCGTGCAGGGTGATATGGAGGTCACCGCGCTTCTCCCCAGGTTTGATGACGATACGGTCGATGACTTCGCGTAGCGCCTCGGCAGCCCCGCTGGCGTCATCGGGATGTCTGAGGGCTTCGGTCAGGCGCCCGATCCTGCGCCGGTAGTTGTCGCCGATATTGGGATGGATGTCGGGCAGATCGGCGGGCGCCTCCGATAGACGCGCGTTGAGGTAATCTTGCTTCGTCTCGAGCTCAGTCAGCCGGGTCGAGAGGGCGCGATGGTAGCCGCCGTGCTCGATGACACGGACGATCTCCTTGATTGCCTTCTCCGTGTCGGCAAGCTCACGGCGGGTGGTCTCGCCCGACGTGCGGCGCTCGCGGTTGAGGCGGTTGGTTTCCTGGGCGTAAGCGCGCATAGCTTCGGCTGCGGCCTCCGGTGCCATCATGCGGTCGCGTAGGCCGGCGAGCACGCGCCCTTCCAGCGCCTCGCGGGCGATGGTGCGGGCGTTATCGCAGCCGTTGGACAGCACATGATTGGTACAGGCATAGCGGTCCTGGCCGCGCCGCGCATAGGAGCCGCCACAGCAGCCGCAGAACAGCAGTCCGGATAGGAGCGTGCGCGGCCGGTGCGTGGCGTTGAGGCCGCCATTGGCGACGACGCTGCGGCGGACGCCTTCGCGGGCGCCCTCGATCTGCTTGGTATAGAGGTCGGTCAGATGGTCCTGCCGCGCCTTGGCGGCGTCCCACAGCTCTTGCGGCACGATGCGTAGCGCCGGGACATCCGTGCGTATCCATTCGCTTTCAGGGTTGAGGCGCAGGACGCGGCGCCCGGTGTCCGGGTTCTTCATCTGCCGCTGCCGGTTCCAGCGAATGACGCCGATGTAAAGCTCGCAGTTCAGGATGCCGGAGCTGATGGCGCGGTTGCCGCGGATCGTCGTGTCCGACCAGCGCTTGCCGCCGGGGCTCGGGATGCCCTCGCGGTTTAGGTCGGCGGCGATCTTCTGCGGCCCCTTGCCGGCGACGTATTCGCGGAAGATGCGGCGCACGATCTCGGCTTGCTCCTGGTCGATCTCGCGCTCCCCCCGAACCGGTTCGCCGTTGGCGTCCAGCGTCTTGACGACGCGATAGCCGTAGGCGTTGCCGCCGCCGATCTTGCCGGCCTCGACGCGGCCGCGGATGCCGCGATGGGTCTTAAGCGCGAGGTCTTTCAGGAACAGCGCGTTCATCGTCCCCTTGAGGCCGACGTGAAGCTCGGAGATCTCGCCTTCCGACAACGTAACGATAGAGGCGCCAGCGAAGCGCAACCGCTTGAACACGGCGGCGACGTCCTCCTGGTCGCGGCTGACGCGATCGAGGGCCTCGGATATAACCATGTCGAACCGCCCGGCCGAAACATCCGACAGCAATTCCTGGATGCCGGGTCGAATGAGCGATGCACCGGATACAGCGCGGTCAGAATAGCTGTCCACGACGGTCCAGCCTTGACGGTCGGCGTATTCCCGGCACTGACGCAACTGGTCCTCGATGGAAGCGTCACGCTGGTTGTCGGAGGAATAGCGGGCGTAGAGCACAACGCGGGGCATTGGGCCATTCATGAGGACGATCCTTTCAATCCTTGTCGGCCTCGCCCTCCGATTCTTCGGAAGCAATAGGCCGGTTGTCGTTAGCGACCCGCGCCGCGAAATCTTCCCTCGCCATGCGGCGGCCGATGATGCGGGCCAGCGTCAGCGCCACACGATCCACACGCTTCCACGCCTCGCGCTCCGGTCCGCCTACCGGGCCTTGATTGTCGTTGGCCGGTATGTTGTCGCCTGGCCCGGATTTCGTTTCACCCGCCATGCCGTTGCTCGCTCTTCTGCCAGTCAAACGGACATCAAGCGACGACAAAGTCAGAATGAGAAGACCAAAATTACCCTCGTCGTAGTGTGGCGAAATAATAATTACAAACGCGGCGGCTTTTGGGTAGGTCGCGCAAAAGCTTCACGCGGTTTGCAGGGCCTTCTGAACGGCCTTGGGCGCGCGTTCGATTACAAGAAGATAGGCGCGGGTCGGTCCTTCCGGTTGCCGCGAACCTTGTTCCCAATGACGTAGCGTGTTGACGCTGAACCCGAACTGACCCGCGAACTCTTCCTGCGTCATGTCCAGGCGTGTCCGGATCGCCTTTACATCGATCTTCTTCGGTACATGGATGCGATAGGCGCGCTTGTCCGCCTTGCCCTCGGCATAGGCGACCGCTTCTTTGAGGCCGCGCCGGATGCTGTCGGCAACCTTGCTCATCGTGTTCTCCTCTTGAACGTCTCGACCAGCAGCGTCGTCAATTGCCGGAAGTCGTTGCGATCCTTTTGGCTCAAGTCCGCCTGCTCGTTCTTGGCGAAGGCGGCCAGCGCAAACAGCGGCGTGCCGGCGTTATGGTGGAAGTAGATCACCCGCGCTCCGCCGCGCTTGCCCCGGCCTTCCATTCCCCACCGCAGCTTGCGCACGCCACCCGTTCCCGGGATGAGATCACCGGCCGTTGGGTTGTAGGCGAGATAATCCACCAGAAGCATCCGCTCCTCGTCACTCATGAGCCTGCGGGTGGCTGACAAGAATTCCGGCGTTTCCACGACGCTAATCGGAGCCGTTCGAGCCATAAGGGACACTACTCCAATGGATTAGTCGATGCAATCGAAAATGTAATCCGTTGGATCACATTCGAATCCCGCGCTGCCGCCAATCCCATTTCCAAGATGAGCGCGCATCGCACCTCCAATCCTCCCTGGTCTGCTTGATCAGCTACCACCGGAGCGGCAGCATCCGGTCAATGCTGGCGCGAAGCGCCACCGCGAAAGCGGCTTGGCATTGACGGGATGATGGCGCTCCGGTCCCATCTCCGCAAGCAGGCCATGCCGCCGCTCCCGCCAGAAGGAATTGCGCCTATTCGGTTTTCACCCACGGCTTATCTTGCCGTTGACGAGATCGAGGATGAAGCCATTGGCGAGACGCACGCCGATAATCACGTCGTCCAATCGGTAGTTGTTGTTGTTGCCTCTGAGGCGATAGCTTGTGTCCTCTGCGACACGTACATCGAACCATTGATCGGGTGCAGTCTGGCCCCAGTATTTGCTACGTCGCTTGATGCGCGCCACGAGCTGCTGCGCCATCGTATCAGTCTCCGTTTGGGTGAAAACCGGATCAGCATGGAAGGCCGCAATGGTGCTTCAAGCTGCCCCCGACGTTGTAAGGGACCGAACCCGCAGGCGATGGCACGCACTGCCACCCTCGTCGTCACCGGCATGCGTGCCGGCCTTCTCGAAGTCCGTAACGGCTTCACCGAACCTCATCGAACTGGTCTTTCGGATGCCATGCGACCGGATCGGTTACCCAGCGGTTGATCTCGGAATCATGCCAGCCACTCCCGTTGACGCTGATCTTGATCTGCGGCGGGAACGTGCCCTCGGCAATCTTGCGGTAGATGGTGGACCGGGACAGCCCGGTCCGAGCAAGGACAGTTTTCAGACGGATGATACGATCTGGTTCGCGCATAGCCGCGGGGCCTCCTGCTGGCTGTTTCTGACGACTGCTGAGACAGACAGGGCAGGCGTTTGCGAGCCCGCAAGAGGGTTTTACCCGTCAGCGTGCTGTGGCGAAGAGTCAGCGGTAGATCGGACGAGTCAAATTTCGAGGCCCCGGCCTCTGCCGAGGTCGATGCCGTGAGTGAAGGCCAATTCCAGGCCAAGCCGGCGGCCTGACTCGAATGCGATGCCAAGCTCCCGCTTGCGGTTGTCGAGCAGAGACTCCAGTTGAGGATCGCGTTCGAGGCCTCTCGCCATGTCGCCCATCGCGGAGCGCGTGGCCCTGTAGCCGGGTATGTCGCCTGCCTGATACTGGCGCAGGCTGGCCTGGTCGAGCTTCTGCCAGTCCTCCACGAAGCGGTCGGCGCGGCGGCCCGGATCGATGCGCAGTTCGGTTTCGAGCTGGAGCGCGCGGATGGCGCGGGCGGGGTTGCCCGAAGCGGCTTCCAGGGCGAGCTCCGGGTTCTTATTGTAGGCTGCTTCGGCGTCGTGCGAGCCATAGGGCCGCACCGCCTCGAAAACCTTGCGGGCTTCCTGCAATTCCTTCACCTGCTCGGGACTTGCCTCGACGCCCAGCTCCTGCATATCGAAGATCGCATCCACGGCTCGGGCATGGCGGACCAGCGCTCGGGTGCGCACGCGACGCAATTCCTTTTCCGGGTCTTCCGCCACCCTCCTTTCTGGCGCTTCGGTTTCGCGCCGCTCGGCTTCCGCACCGGC
Organism: Xanthobacteraceae bacterium; assembly: GCA_031291445.1. Taxonomy (GTDB): domain Bacteria; phylum Pseudomonadota; class Alphaproteobacteria; order Rhizobiales; family Xanthobacteraceae; genus Bradyrhizobium_A. Next base: position 7,464 of record JARLJA010000122.1, read on the forward strand.
CCTTTCCCTTTCCGGCGTTTCCCGCTCCGGCCTCCGTCCGCTATCCGAGCCGGGCACATCTGAAGGAGAGCGCAGGCCGTCGAACATGTTGCGCACCCTCTCGGGTACGACCTTGCGCACGATCTCGGCAACGCGCTCGCGGAAGGTGATGCCGCGCCGCTCGGCATAGCCTTGCGCCGGATCGCGCTGCTCGTAGTCCGAGGCCATGTCCTTGGCCCTCTCACGCGACAGGGTTCGGGTGAGCCGGTCCGGATTGGCAAAATCGTCGTGGCCATAATGCAGCTCCATGCCATCGCGGTGTCGTGACAGGGCGACATAGCTGCTGTGGGCATCCATGCCCGGCGTCGCCAGCACGTGGGCGCGGTCTACCGTCATGCCCTGCGCCTTGTGGATGGTCGCGGCATAGCCATGGTCGATACGGTTATAATCCTTGAGGTCGAAGCGCACGGATCGGCCATCGTCGGTCTGAACGGTCAGGGACTGCGCGCTCACCTGTTCGATGGTCCCAAGTGTGCCATTTTTGACGCCAAGGCCGTGTTCATTTTGCAGGAACATGACGCGATCCCCGCCGGCGAAGCCGCGGTCGCCGCGCTCGACCGTCACGCGCACCTCATTGCCGAGATCGCCGGCGCCCCGCATCTGCTCGCGCGCCGCCTTGTTGAGGGCCCGCACTTCGTCGTTGGTGTGGGTGAGGATGATCCTGCTCCGCTCCGGTGATGCCTGCCGGTCGCGGTCCCAGCGGTCGATCAAATCGCCGCGCGCCTGCTCGCGGGTCTGGGCCTCATGCACCATGTCGTGGGAGCGATAGGCTTCCAGCGCATGGCCGGTTTTGCCATTGGCAAGATCACGCGTGGCGTCCCGCTGCCAGTCCTCCCGTTGGCGGCGCACTTCACTGATTTCTGCCCCGCCATGGCGCTCGTGGATCGAGCGGAAGGCCGCGCCCGCTTCGATGGCTTGCAGCTGTTGGGGATCGCCGACCAGCACGACCTTGGCGCCGGCGTCGACTGCATGGGACAGCACGCGTTCCAGCTGCCGTGTGCCGACCATGCCCGCCTCGTCGATCACAAGCACATCGCGGGTCGTGAGCAGGTCGCGGCCCTGTCCCCAGCCATGTTCCATGCTGGCGATGGTGCGTGACGCAATGCCCGATCCGCTTTCGAGGTTTTCCGCCGCGATGCCGGACAGCGCCACGCCGCGGACCTCATAGCCCGCCGCCTCCCATGCCTCCCGCGCCACGCTCAGCATCGTGCTCTTGCCGGTCCCGGCGTAGCCGACCACGACACTTAAATCGTGCCTATCCGTGATGTGCGCCAGCGCATCGGACTGCTCGCCGGAAAGGACGAGGCCGCGCTGTTTGGCGCGTGCCAAAACGGCTTCGCGGTCCGCGCCACGCACCTCATGGCGCTCCCGTTCCGCCATCAGTTCGGCAGCACGGTGCAGGCGCCGTTCGGCCTCGATCATGTCGCGCGTAGTGAACCGATCCTCGCCGCGGATATCCTTGCCAAGTTCGACCAGATCTGGCGCGCCACGCATCGCGCCGATGACTTCGTTGAACTGGTCGATCCCGTCGCTGTGACGGTGCGCAAACTTCGCGATGTCGCGCTGCGTGAAGGTCGATTGCTGATGCGTGATCGCATCCAATGCGACCGAAGGATTGGCAATGATCCGCGCGCCATTGCCGCGCGCGATCTCGCGGTGCATCTCCGCACGATCGGCCTCGGTCCCTTCGCCCTCGATGCCCCGGTGCTCGATACGTTTGGCGGATGCGCCGATCTGGTTTTGGGGCTCGAGCGCGATGCCCTGCGCCTCCAGGCTGCGATGGTCGATGCGCGCGTCGATGTCGAGTTCGGCAAGGCGCTCGTTGGCAAGCTCGGTCCAACGCTCGCGCCAGCGCTCGACCATCTCGGTGCGGTTCCAGCCCCGCACCTTGGGGCCAAAACCGTTCTCGTCCACCGCGCGCATGGTCAGCATGATATGCGCATGGGGTTTGGGCATGCCGTCTTCGCCGATGTCCCAATGCACATTGAGATCGGCGATCA
>JARLJA010000123.1 GCA_031291445.1 Xanthobacteraceae bacterium
CGCCCCCCCAACCCCCACCCGCCCCCCGCCCGCCGCGGGGGGCGGGGGGGCGGGGGCCCCCCCCGCCGGGCCCCCCCGGCCGCCCCCCCCCCCCCCCCCCCCCCCCCCCCCCCCCCCCCCCGCTTCGGGTATTACTTGGCGGGCTTGGCCGGATGGCCAACGCCGGTCTCCCTGAGGAACAGGGCGAGCACCGCCGAGATCACGATCGCCGCGATGCCGATGCTGCCGCCCTTGGCGAACACGTCGGTGGTCAGCGGACCGCCGGCCTCGAGCTTCTGCAGCACCCAGCCGAAGCCCGGCGCGGCGAACGCGCTCATCACGAAGACGATGAAGTTGATCGCTCCGGTGGCGCTGCCCTTGACGTTGTCCGGGTTGACTTCCTTGATCATCGAATAGGGAATCATGGCGGCGCCGGAGCCGATGCCGAGCATGAGCCCGAGCAGGTAAGGCGGGAAGGTGTTGGCCGGCAGGTAGAGAATGGCCGCCGTCGCGACCAGCATCAGCGCCATGCCGGCGAACAGCACCGGCTTGCGACGGCCCATGTGGTCGGAGATGTAGCCCAGCAGCGGGGCGCCGATCACCCAGCCGAGCGGCACCATGGAGGCGCGGTTGACGGCCTCGGCATAGTCGATGTGCCAGCCCTGGCGCAGGAACGAGACGCCCCAGATCATGTCGCCCACCGTGGTCGGCAGGAACAGCAGGCCGGCGGACAGGCCGCAGAGATACGACTGCGGATTGGACAGCACGGTCTTGTAGGGATCGAACATCCGCCAGATGCTGCTCGAGGCATGTTCGGACGGATCCTGTCGCGGCGTCGCCGCGAACAGCGCGACGCAGACCACCAGGGTGAAGATGCCCGAGAAGATCCAGAACTGCTGCCAGGTGATGACGTGGTGCGTGAGCAGCGGCGCGACGGCGAACTGGCCGGCGGAACCGCCCATCATGCCCACGCACTGGGTGAAGCCGATCGCGGTGGCGAGGTAGCGCGCCGGAAAGCCGTGGGTCGCGAGATAGACCGCGCCGACGAAGGCGAAGGCGGCGCCGGCGCCCTGCAGCAGGCGGCCGACATTGGCCATCCAGGTCACGCCCAGGCCGAACATCACGATCCCGATCGCAAGAAAGAACACGCCGACCGGAATGGTGTATTTGGCGCCCCAGCGGTCGAGCGAGGCGCCGGCGACGATCGCGAAGGTCGAATAGGTGTAGTAATAGAGGCCGAGCAGCGAGCTGACGCCGAGCGTAGTCAGGCCGAAGGCCGCGGTGAGCTCGGGCACCATCACGCTCGGCGCCGAGCGCACCGCATATTGCGTGAAGTAGAACAGCAGGCAGAAGAACCAAGCGACGACGAAGGCGACGTGGAAATTGCTTGCGGCTGAAGGTTTTGCGACGGGCCGCTCCGGCGAAATCGATTGTAGCACCGACATTGGGAAGCCTCCTCGATATTTGTATGGTTATGCGAGAAAGCTAGATCGGCGCCTCGATCCCAGGTTGAGATAGGTCAAGTGGACGGCGTGAAATCCGCGGCGCACACTCGTTTTGTGGCGCGGAGGAGATGCGCACCGCACCGCAACGTAAACGCAACGCGACATCTGGATGATATTGGCGTGACAATGACGCTGCAGCGCGCCCCGCTGCGCTGCCGGAGTTGTGTGCGCTGCTTTCGCTTATGCTTTCACTTCCATGGCTTGGGCGATCGCCGCCCGGAGCGGAGCTGAAGTCTCAGCGGACAACTCGGCCCGGCACGCCGCCGCGCGTCGTCAGGACGACTTCCGCGCCAGCGCCTCGACGATGACGGCGCGATGACCGTTCAGGAGCTCCTCGATATCGTGCAGGTTGTCGAGCATCTGCTGCTCCTGCATGGTGCTGCGATCGTCCTGCCGCAAGTCGTCGATGATGCGAAACTGGCGCACGATGCGCAGCTTGCAGTCGCTGAGATGCCGATCGATCAGGTCGAGGTTGTCGCCCGAACGCGAAAACTTCTCCATTTCCTCGGCCAGCAGGGAGCGCAGCGTGCGGCGGCCGGCAGGATCGGTCTCGCGCCGCAGCCGATCGAGAAAATTGGCGACGTTCTCGCGGTGGATGAAGCGTTCCATTGCAGCGCTCCTTTCCGCTTTCGGCACTCTATCACTTTACCTCTGAGAGGGAGCACTATTTCCATGGCGCTGCGCGGCGGCCGGCCATGCGACGGGCGCGTACCCGGCGTGAGATCCCGGCAGGAACAACGGCCGGGGAGACCTCGCAGGCCCTGGCCAACGCGGCGCTCGCCTGCCCCGCACGCACGGTCGCGTGATCGCGGAGGTTGAGATCGATCAAGTGCCCGGCGCCCCGCGCCCGCTAAGTAAGCGACATCAGCCGAGATGGCCCCATGCCGCGCGCAACATTGTCGCGACGCTCCTTCATCCGGGGCATCGCCGTCGGCGGGGTTGCGATCGTGACCGACATTGCGGCACGCCTCCATCGTGCTCGGTGCCGCGGGCAAGGCGTGAGCCACGAGCACGATCGTCATCGACCGAGGAGCCATCATCATGATCACACGACGTGACGCCACCCTGGGGCTCGCCACCGGCCTGCTGCTCGCCGACGCCGCACCGGCGGCGCGGGCCGACGCTGCCCCGCCGGCCGACACCGTCATCGCGCTGCCCGCGCCCCGTCTCGACGGCGGCATGCCGCTCTACCAGGCATTGAAGCTGCGGCACTCGACCCGCGGCTACGATCCGCGCGCGGTGTCGCACGAGACGCTGTCGACGCTGCTGTGGGCGGCCTACGGCATCAACCGGCCGGCGACCGGCGACCGCACCGCGCCGTACTGGCGCCACATCCTGGTCATCGACATTTACCTGGCGATGGCCGACGGAGTCTTTCTCTATGATCCGAAGCCGCATGCGCTGCGACGCCATCTCACGGCCGACATCAGAGCCCTGACCGGGCTGCAGGATTTCGTCGCCACCGCGCCGCTCAACCTCGTCTATGTTGCCCATGGCGAACGGATGCAGGATGTTCCGCTGGACGAGCGCCGGCTCTATGCCTCGGTCGATGCCGGCTTCATCGGCCAGAACGTCTATCTCGCCTGTGCGTCCGAGGGCCTCGGCAGCGTGTTTCGCGCTGCGGTCGACACCGGGAAACTCGGCAGCGCGCTGAAGCTGCCGCCCGACCAGTTCGTGACCTTCGCCCAGACCATCGGCTACGCGAAGGCGTAAACGGAGGAACCGTTTCCGCGGGGGACGCGACCGGCCATTTTCGGCACGGTTCTTGCGAGACAGGTTGGCAACAGCGCGGCTCGGCCAGTTCCGGTCGGGGGCGCTGGGACGGCGGCGGCCCCGGATCCAATCCAGGAGCGCGCCGACTTCCAACGCTCGTTCCAGATCCCCACCACGCCTCCAAGGAAGCTCCACAATGTCTCTGCACGGTGTCACGGCCCTGCCGCTTCTCCTCGTGATTCCAGTGGTCTTGATGCTGATGGCGCGCCGCTGCGAACGCATCATCCGCGTCCCGTCCGAAACCGCCCAGGAATCCTGAACTATAGTAAAGCTATCCTGAATCCCGCTGAAGTTATCAGGAAGCTATTCTGACGCCGCCGCAGGCGACGCCAGAAGCCGATGCCGCCCGCGCCGCGTCGCGATGTAGCCACCGCGATGCTCGTCCACGGGGTCCGTCCGCGGCCCCGGCGATGCAATTTTCGTCATCATCAGTTGCACGGGCAGCAGGCAGCGACGGACGCCCGGCCTCATGGTTCGAGACGCGCGGCAGAGCCTGCCATCGGGCCGCGCTTCTCGCCATGAGGGGATCATCGGCGCGGTGTCTCAGGCAACTTCTTCAACGCCGCCGCCGCGGCCTCGGCCAGGGCTTCCACGGTCTCGACCTCGGCCAGACTGGGCTCGTAGGCCTGCTTCCAGTAGGCGCCCAGCGCCCCGACCGGATCGGCGCCATCACCAAGCTGCGGACGAAGGTAGCGCGGTAGAGATCGTGCGGGATACGCTGATCCAGGAAGATGTCCGAGATCGCCACCGTCTGCCGGTGCAGCATCGACCAGCCGCTGATGCAGGACACCATCGGGAAACGCCGGCCCTTCCACAACGGGCCAGCGGCGTCTTCCTCGACATAGTGGCAGTGGTCGCCGTCACGCATCACGAGCGCGATGCCGTCCGATCCGATCAGCCCCCGCGCGCAGCCGCGGACGACCTCGACGATATCCTCGGTGGTCGACGCCCGGCCGAGCTGCTCGATCGCCGCGGAAAGGCCCGCGGACGGCATGAGCGCGGAAGTGGCGCCTGAAGACAGGGACATCGCGTTCGAATCACGTTCCGGAATATCAACCGTCAGGTTTCATATCGTCACGGCGACAACCCATCAATCGATTTTGCAGGACCGGCGGCGGTAGCCGAAGACGGGTAGCCCCGCGCTACGCCGCCTCGTCCGCCAGCAGGATCGCGGCGGCGCGTTCGGCGAGCCGGTCACAATCGACCGCGATCCGCCTCAATTGCGCGGCCAAGTCATCGTCGTCATACGCCTCGCGCGAGGCCTCCCGAGCCTGTTCGGCGCGGTGGCGCCAGTAGCCCGGATCGTAGGCCTCGTCAGGCGTCAACGGATGCTGTGCCGTCTCGTCGTCGATGATGATGCGCGACATGGTCCGCTCCCCCCTCGTCATTATTATTTTTCTTGTCGTCAGGGTGCTTCAGGCGTTTCCCTGCCCGCCGACGCTCCACGACCGGGGGCGATTCACAACGTGCAGACGCAGAACCAAGCTCCCGGATGGCCGACAAAGCAAGCGCGATGATGCCGCGCCAGCCATGCAGCACCGCGCGGCAGAATTGACTGCGATCAATGTTTTACCACTACCGCATTCACTGCAGGCGCGTCGCCGCGTTGCAGCAGCGGCAGCGGCCGCGTAGCGGTCGCGACCTGGCGGGAAGACGCGACTTCACCACGCGGCGGTCATCCGCCACCGCCGCCGGCGCCCTGCACCGCCTTCTGCGCATCCGCGAAGGCCTGCTTGATCGGGTCGGTCTGGTTGTCGCCGAGATGGACGTCGAGGCCGGCGCCGTCGTGACCGCCGACCTGCGTCGCGCCGGTCAGCGCATTGCTGCCCGCGCCCGGCCCACCGGTTCCGCCGCCGAGGCCGGCGGTGTCGGCGCCGAGCTTGCTGCCGTCGAGCGTATGGGACCCGGTCAGCCGCGTGCTGGACGAGATCATCTGCTTGCCGCCTCCGCCATCGCCGTCGCCGCCGGTCAGGTAGTTGTCCTGCTTCGCGATGTCGGGCGAGACATTGCCGGCGCCCTCGACCTCGTAGTCGGTGCCGTCGCCGCCGTGCTGGTTGAAGCCCTTCATCATGTCGAGCGCCTGCTGGCTGACCGGACCGCCGCCGCTGCCGCTTTCCTCCGGCGTCGCCCCATCCTCGCCGCCGGCGGACTCGCCGCCGACCTTGGTGCTGCCCGCGGACTGGTCGGCATTCTGCTGCTGGTCCTGGTTGTCCTTCTGATCCTGGTTGTCCTTGTTGTCCTGATTATCCTGGTTGTCCTTGTTGTCCTGGCTGTCGTCCTTGGCCGTTGCATCGGCCGACTGCTGGTCGCCGGCCTGCTGGTCGGCAGCGGCCTGATCGCCGCTGCCGCCGCTGAAGAAGTTCGAGATCGCGTCGCCGATCGAGCTGAAGAAGTCGCCGATCGCCGAGCCCACGTCGCCGACGAAATCGCCGATCGCCGAGCCGATGTCGCCGATCACGTCGCCGATCGCCGAAAGTGCGTCGCCGACGGCACCGACCACCGCCGAGACCGCGTCGCCGATCGCACCGGCCACCGCGCCGGCCGCGCTCGACAGCGCGCTGCCCACCGCGCTGACGAAGCTGCCGATGGCGCCGACCACCGTCGAGACCACGCCCGAGACGGCGCCGACCACGCTGACGACGAAGCCGATCACCGCGCCGACCACGGCGCCGACGGCACCGACCACGGCATTGACCGCGCCGATGACGAACTGGCCGACCGACGAATTGACGATCGCGGTGACGATGGAGCCGATCACGCCGACCACGAAGTTGAAGGCTGCGGCAAGGCCGCTGCCGACCGCGCTCAGCACCGCGCCGATGAACTGGCCGACCGCGGTCTGGCCAATGGCCTGGACTAGGTCGAAGATCTTGCCGGCGGCCCACTGGAACGCGGCGGAGATGGCGCCGCCGATCAGCTTGCCGACACCAGTCCAGGCGAGGATGGCGCCGATGGCGAGCACCACCAGCGCGCCGCCGCCCAGCGCGGCAATGAGGATTGCGACGCCGAGCGTGACCGCCGAGGTGCCGAGATAGTCGCCGAGCTTCTGCGTCCCCTGATTGAACGTATCGCGGTTGCCGGTGGCGAGGCCGTTGAAGATGTCGGCCCAGCCGTCGCCCTTGATGCCGGTGGCCTTGACGATGCCCTCGCCGAGCGAGCCCGACTGCAGCACCTCGCCGCCGGTCTTGAGCACGGTGCCGGCGGTGCCGGGCACGTATTGTCCGGCCGTGCTCAGGCCCGAGCCGATATCCTTGGCGCCGATTTCCGCGCTGGTGTCGACATTGCCGCCCAGGAGGTCGCCGGCGCTGACATTGCCGGAGCCGGAATCGGCCTCGCCGGAGTTCGAGCCCTTCGCCGTGCCCTGACCGGGCGTGCCGATCACCGGCGTCGTCACCTCCATCACCGGCTTTTCGACCGCCGGCGCCCGCTCGGAATCCATCTTGGGACGTGATGGCGGACCGGCAGGCGCCTGCGGCGTCTGCACCTCCTGCATCATCGGCGGCGCGGACGGCGTCGAAGCGTCCGCGGGCGGCGCGGTCACGGTCTCGACCACGGGCTTCTCGGCCGACGGCGCGGTCACCGTCTCGACGACAGGCTGCTGCGCCGGCGGCGCGACCACCACCTGCGGAATTGGTTTCTCCGGCGGCGCAGGCGGCGCCGTCACCTGCTCCATGATCGGCTTTTCGGGCGGCGCGGCTGGCGTCGCTGGCGGCGGCTGCACCGATTCCATGATCGGATGTTCGGAGAGGCCCGCGGGCGGCGGCGGCGCCGGCGTCCCGATCAGGTTCTCGTGCAGCTGCGGATGCGTGACCGGCGGGCGCGTCGACGGCTGGTGCGCGACCTCCGGGATCGGCTTCTTCGGCGCGCCGGCGCCGCCGGACGGCGCCTTGTCCGATTCCATCATCGGATGCTGCGGGCCGGTGGAGGCCGCGGGCTTCGCCGGCATGTGGACCGCGTTCGGCGTCGTCACCGTGGTCGCCGGATGCGGCGCCATCTGCGGCTGCGGCGACGGCGTCGCCGACTTCATCTGTGGCATCGACATCGAGGGCATCGACATGGCGCCGGGATGCGGGCCCGGCTGCGTCCGCTTCTCGGCCTCTTCCGCCGCGGCACTATTGGCAGCGAACAAGAATCCGATCAGGCCCAGCACCGCCACGGTGACGCTGCGCGGTTTCCGATGACGTCGTTCGATCTGCATGCCTTGCCCCCATGGTCGGCGTAAGATCGCCTGCCTCAGCGTGCGCTGGTCGACTGCCCGCGCCATCCGGCGCGGCTTCGCTTCAGTTGCAACATCACGCGGCCCCGCCTGTCACGGCAGAGCCCGATCGTCAGGGCCGCCGCGACGTCGTCGGCACCGTGCCGACCCGCGGGAACGCGAACAGGGTCAGGAATTCGTTCCAGTCGGGCGCCACCAGCGTGCCGTCGGTGCCCGGAAGCCGCGGCGGCGCGGTGTAGCTCAGCTTCTGCTGGGTGAGGTCGAGGGCCTCGGCGCGGCCCGCCTGGGTCAGCGCCGGATTGACGCACTCGCCGCTCGCGGTGCGCATCTCCGGGCAGCGCGGCGCCGCATGCAGGGCGGCTGGCGCGGCGGCGAGCGCCACGCCGAGCACCGCGGCAACCAGGAACTTGTGCATGACGCTCCTCATGAGTTGGCCGCCATCCGCATCAGAATTTCACCGTGCCCGCCACCGCCGCGACCCAGACATTGGTGGTGATCGCGGGGAAGCCAAGCAGCGGGCCGAGGTTCGGGTTCTCGTTCTCGTGGATCCAGCGGTGTTCGCCGCGGGCGGTCAGCGTAACCTGTTGGGACGCGACCCAGCTCGCCATGGCGCCCAGCACCCAGCCGGTCTTCGCCGGCAGGAAGGCCGCCAGCGTCGGGTCGTAGTCGTTGTGATCGCGATAGGTGAAGCCGCCGGTCGGGCCGAACGACACCTGCCCCAGGGTGTAGGTGGTCGAGGCCAGCAGCTGGGTGATGTTGCTGTTGGAATCCACCGCCTCGGTGAACAGCGCGAACGGCGCCGCCAGCGACTGGATCTTGTTGCGGTCGATGTGGGTGAAGGTGCCGTTGAGCTGCGAGGCGAGCTGCGGCGTCCACAGGTAGCGCGCGCCGCCCGTGATCACGAATTTGTCGCCGGTCTTGAAGATCGGCACGCCGTCGATCAGCGTGGTGCCTTCTACGGTGAACGCGCCGCCGAGCTGCAGCAGCAGCGTATCGATGGGCTGGAAGTTCAGCATGGCGTTGGCGGTCCAGTCGTCGCCGGGCTTGTTGGAGGCGATGCCCTGGACGCCGACCACGGGGATCATGCCCTCGCTGTTGAAGGTGCCGCGGTAGGTGTAGCCGGTCGACAGCGTCGCGATCAGGTTCTGCGCCAGAGCGATGTTGACGCCGGCGGTGGGGCCGACGTTCCAGCCCTGGCCGAAGGTCCCGACGGCGGCGACGTCGGGATCCGGCCGCGCCAGCGCGTTGGTGCCCAGCAGCACGGTCTGGCCGGTCGGCGCATTGACGTTGAGCGAGACGAAGGGCTGGTAGCCGGCAATGCCGTTGTAGGTCAGCGTGGTGCCGAGCGTGGTGTCGGTGGTGGTCGCGGTATTGGCCGAGACGCCGGCGTTGGTCTGGCCCGACCACAGATAGCCGGAGCGGATCAGCATCTGCACCTGGAGGTCGTCGGTCGCCTTGCCGTCGAGCTGCAGGCCGAACGGATTGTAGACCTGGTAGCCGTGGGCCGGCCCGCGCGGATCGGGCGGAAACTGCAGCGGGATGTGCGGATAGCCCTGGCTGCTGTCCCAGCTGTAGTACTGCACCTCGTCGCTGAAGGTGACTTTCCAGCGCTGGTCGAACGACTGTGCCGTCGCCGCCGGCGTCGCGGCGAGATCGGCGGCGAACGCCGGCGGCGCGAACGCCGGCAGCCCCGCGACGATGCCCCCGCCAACCATGGCCCAGCGGAGAAAAGACAGGCCCGTCAGCTGCATCGCCACTTCGGCCCCCAAAACCGTCGCCTGTATCTCATGACCACATTTGATCTGATCCGTCCCGCCAAGGCTTGGACTGGGGCGAAGCGAGACGCGGCCTGTCGCGAAGTCATTGAATTTTGGTGGGGCTGTTGCGAAGATACGACATATTGCCGACCGACCATTTGACGAAAGGACATTCAGTGGCCTCCGACGCGCCGGATGGGACATTTTTCCGCCTCTCCACTGACCAATTGCCGGAGGGTGACCGGGTGGCATTGTGGCGCGAGGTGATCGCCCGCCAGGCGATGCGGATCGACAGCGAGCCGCTGCTCGGTGCGGAGTTTCGGGTCGACGTTCGGGGCCGGATGCTGCCCGGTCTGATGGTGGCGCGGGCCCAGCTCGGCGGCCTGCGCGACAGCCGTACCCCTTCTCTCGTCGCCGACGGTCAGGACGAGCTCAATCTCTTGATCAACCTCGCGGGGCCGGTGCTGGTCTCGGCGCGCGGCACGGATACCGCGCTTGGCGAAGGTGAGGCCATCGTGATGTCGTCGGCCGAACCAAACGTGGTCACGCGACCCAGCCAGGGCCTCATCATTGGCATCACCATGCCGCGCAACGCGCTTGCAACCCACATTCCCGATCTCAATGACGCTCTGGCCCGGGTGATCCCCGCCCAGTCCGAGGCGCTGAAGCTGTTGAAGGGGTACCTCGCCATGCTGGTGGACGATCGCAACCCGACGAGCCCGGAGGTATGCCAGGCCGTGGTCGGCCATGTCTCGGAACTGGTCGCGCTGGCGCTCGGCGCCGCGCGCGGCGAGGCGCAATTCGCCGGCGGCCGCGGCGTCGCCGCGGCGCGGCTGCGCGCCATCAAGGCCGACATCGTCGAGAATATGATGCATCGCGATCTCACCATCGCCTGGCTCGCGCGCCGCCACAGACTCTCGGAGCGCTACATCCAGATGCTGTTCGAGACCGAGCAAACCACGTTCTCGCAATTCCTTCTCGAGCAGCGCCTGGAACAGGTCCATCAGGCGCTCGGCGACGCCCGTTTCGCCACCCGTTCGATCAGCGAGTTGGCGTATCACTACGGCTTCGGCGACCTGTCTTATTTCAACCGCACCTTTCGGCGGCGCTACCTTGTGACACCATCCGAACGCCGCGCCGGCGCGACCAAGCCGGATTGACATTTCCAGCGGTGGCGTCCGACGACTGGCGTCCAGTGGAGCAACCATGCGGCTGACGGCCATACCGGAAAGCATCATCGAGCGGATTGCGCTGTGGGCCAATCTGGTTCCGGTTCCGCTGCTCGACACCCAGATCGCCTTCACCGGCGCCCGCGCCATCATGGCGGCCACCGAGCTCGGCGTGTTCGAGGCGCTGGCCGCCGGCGAACGCAGCGCCGCCGAGGTCGCCGCGGAGTGCCGCACCGATCCCAGGGCGACCGGGCAGTTGCTCGATTGTCTCGTCGGCCTCGGCTACGCCCGCTGGCGCGGCGGCCGCTACGCGATGGCAAAGGCGCAGCGCAAATGGCTGCTGCGCAAGAGTCCGAGCTCGATGGTCGACAAGCTCGCCTTCCAGGCGCTGGAATGGGACCTGGTGGGCAAGCTCGAGGAGTTCGTCCGGACCGGCAAGCCACTCGATTTCCATTCCTCGATGTCGCCGGAGCAGTGGCGGATCTACCAGGACGCCATGCGCGACGTCGGCGCCAATCCCGCGGTCGAACTGGCCGGGCGCATGCCGGTGCCACCGGGGGCCAGCCGCCTGCTCGACATCGGCGGCTCCCACGGGCTCTACTCGATCGAACTGTGCCGCCGCCACCCGACCCTCACCAGCACCATCCTGGAACTGCCCGGCGCGGTCGACCGCGCCAGCGCGATCGCCGCCCGCGAGGGCATGGGCGAGCGGGTCAGCTACCAGGTCGGCAACGCGCTCACCGACGATCTCGGCGAGGCGGTTTTCGACGTCGTGATGATCAACAACGTGGTGCATCATTTCACGCCGGAGCAGAACGCCGAACTCGCCCGGCGCATCGCCCGCGCGCTCAAGCCCGGCGGCGTCTACGCGGTCGGCGATTTCCTGCGCTCGGCGTCGCCCGGCGCGGGCGGCGGCGTGCCGGCGGTGATGGACCTCTATTTCGCCCTGACGAGTTCGTCGGGCACCTGGTCGCGCGACGAGATCGAGGGCTGGCAGCGCGGCGCCGGCCTTGCGCCGCTGAAGCCGATCCAGTTCCAGAGCATGCCCGGCTGGGCGTCGCTGCCGGCGGCGCGGCCCGACTAGGCCCGAAATCAAGATCAGGCCTCACGGAACCACCGCACCAGTCTAGAGGCACGTCCCGTCGCTGCTGCCGTCGCCGCACGGCACCTTCTTGTCCTGGCGCCTGAGCTGCTCGACCCGGAGCTTGGCCTCGGTCTGCGCCACCACGTCGAACAGCGCGTGCGGCGGCAGCTCGGCGGCGCGGCGCAGATCGGCGATGGCGTGCGGCAGGTCCTTCTTCTGCTCGTAGACCTTGGCGCGGATGAAATGCGCCTCGACGCTCTCGCGGTGCGACAGCGCGTCGTTGAGATCCGACAGCGCCTGGTCGTAGTCCTTCAGCGCGGTGCGCACCACCCCGCGCAGCATCAGGGCGTCGGGATCGTCGGGCTTGGCGAGCAGCACGCGATCGAGATCGGCCAGCGCCTCGGCATGGCGGCCGCGCTCGATCAGCGCCCGCCCGCGCAGCATCCGCAGCAGCGCGTCGTCGCCGACCGGCCTGGCGATCATCTCGCTGAGCAGCGGGATCGCGCGCTCGAACTGCCGCGACGCGATCAGGGCCATGCAGCGGCCGATGCCGGCGATGCGGTTGTTCGGCGCGCGCTCCAGCACGCGGTTGATGTCGGTCTCGCCCTCCACGGTCTGGCCCCTGGTCACCAGCACGAAGCCGCGCCACGCCCGCGCGTTGTCGTCGGCGGGACTGAGCGTCAGCGCGTGGTCGAGATCGGCCAGCGACTTGTCGGCGTCGCCCGTCAGCATGTAGGCCTGGCCGCGAAGCGAGAAGCCGAGCGACCCGGTCGGCTGCAGCTCGGTGGCGCGGGTGAGGTCGGTCACCGCGTCGGCATGCCGTCCGCTCCTCAGATAGGCCGCCCCGCGCGCGAGGTAGAATTCCGGACGGCTGCGTCCGGCGCCCTGGACCCGGGCAAGGTCATCGAGCGCCTGGTCGGGATGGCCCATTTCCGCCAGCAGGATCGCCCGCGTGCAGATCACGCCGGCGTCGCCGGGGTAGGTCATCATCAGCCCGTCGAGATCGCTCAGCGCCGCCGCCGCCTGACCCAGGGCGAGATAGACCTGCGCGCGCAACCGCATCGCCGGGCCGTTCATCGGCTCCAGCGCCAGCGCCCGGTTGACGATCGGCAGGGCCTCGGCGGCCTTGCGCTGGCTGAACAGCTGCTGCGCCTGGATCGTCAGGCTCTGCGGGGTCACCGCGGCAGGCGTGGCGGGCGCCGCGGCCGCGGCCTGCGCAGGTGGCGTTGCGGGCCGCGCGGCAGACTTGCCGGAGGGTGCGGCGGCGACCGGCGTCCCCGCGGCGGGCGCCTTTGCCTTCGCCATTTCCGTCTGCAGCGCCAGCGTGGCGGTGCGCTGGTTGCGCAGCCAGGGATCGTTCGGCGCGAGCGCCAGCGCCGCATCGAAATCCGAGAGCGCATGATCGTAGTCGCCCTTGGCGCGGTAGACGCCGCCGCGCGCGCCCAGCGAGGCCCACTCCTTCCCGCTTCCGACCGCGATGGCGCGGGTGAAGTCCTCGATGGCGTGGTCGATATCGCCCTTGCGCCGGTTGGCTTCGCCGCGCCAGTAGAAGCCGAACGACCCGCCGGAATTCATCGCCACCGCGGCGTCGAGATCGGCCATCGCCTTGTCGACCTGCCCGAGTTCGACCAGCGCGCGGCCGCGATTGACCCGGGCGAGATAAAGGTCCTGCCGCAGCGTCAGGGCCTGGTCAAACTCGGCGATGGCCCGGTTCCAGTCCTTCTGCGCGTTGCGCAAGTTGCCGAGCGCGAGATGGGCGACCGCATTCTGCGGTTCGATCTCGGTCGCCTGCACGATGTCCTTTTCCGCGAGATCGAGCTGGTTCAGGCGGACGCGGATTTCGCCGCGCTTGATCAGCGCCGGCACCCACCGGTCGTCGAGCTGCACGGCACTGTCGGCATCGGCCAGCGCCTGGTCGAGCCTGGCGCGGTTGGCATAGGCGCCGGAGCGGCTGAGGAGGATCCTGGCGCGATCCCGCGGCGCCAGCGCGGGATCGGCCAGCAGCGCCGAACACGCCGCCTCCACCCGATCGCTCGAGGGAGCGGCGACGCCGGGTTTCACCGTGCCGGCGGTGTTACAGTCCTCGGCATCGCCGGCGCGGGCATGCGAAGCCGCGCCGAACAGAGCTGCTGCAAGCATCACCGACGCGGCGATGCCACGGCGCAGAGTGCGCGAAGGCACGATGGCGGGTCGGACGTGACGATCATCTGTCATCGGTCGCACCAGGTGGTTATGCCACCGACGCTCTCCCGGAAGCTTCGGCTTGTAAAGGGGGTTGTCATGAATTGCCCCAACAACCATAACATTGTCCCAACAGCCATCATGCAAATGTGCGAACGGCGCGGCGGGGCCGCCGCCGCGGCGTGCAAGGTCCGCACCGCCGTGATAGATTTCCGGGCACCGATCACGCCGTCTTGAATGGACCCGGAAACAGCCATGACCGTACCCGCCCCGGAACGAATCGACCAGCAGGCCTACTGGAACGGCGTCGCCGGGCAGAAATGGATCGATTTCCAGGACACCCTGGACAGCACCTTCGCCCCGGTGCTGCGCGCCCTGGTGACGCGGGCAGCGGTCCGCCCCGGCGAGCGCATCATCGACGTCGGCTGCGGCTGCGGCGCGTCGTCGGTCGACCTCGCGCAACTGGTCGGCCCGGGCGGCGAGGTGGTGGGCGTCGACATTTCCGCCGAGATGCTGGCGCGGGCGAGAGCGCGCGCGCCGGCGACGCTGCCGGTGAGCTATCTGCTCGCCGATGCGGCGGCCCATGCCTTCCCGCCCGGGGCAAGCGACCTGTTGTTCTCGCGCTTCGGCGTGATGTTCTTTCCCGAGCCGGTGGCGGCGTTCAGGAACCTGGCCGCCGCGCTGAAGCCGGGCGGCCGGCTGACCTTCGCCTGCTGGCGCACGCCGCGGGAGAACCCGTTCTTCATCACCGCCCTGCAGGAGGCGGTCCGCTTCGTGCCGCGGCTGCCGGAGACGCCGCCCGACGAGCCCGGCCCGTTCGCCTTCGCCGCGCCCGAACGGGTGCGGCGGATTCTCGGCGACGCCGGCTTCGCCGAAATCGCGGTCGATCCGTTCGACTGCGATCTCGACCTCGCCGCCGGACGCGGGCTCGCGCATGCCAGGACGGTGTCGCTCTCGATCGGTCCCGCGAGCCGGGCGCTCGCCGGCCATCCCGCCGAGACGGTCGCAGCCGTTGGCGACGCCATCGCCGCACGGCTCGCGCAGCACCAGCGCGGCGATTCGGTGCTGCTGGCCGGCGCGATGTGGATCGTCACCGCGACGAAGGGGTGAGCGGGGGAGCCGCGCTTTCCGCCGTCATCCCCGGGCGCGCGCACCGCGCGCGAGCCGGGGATCCATAGCCCCTGTTTCAGCGCCTCAAGCCCGGACCGGGGTTATAGATTCCGGGTTCGCGCGCCTTGCGCGCGCCCCGGAATGACGGAGAAAGAAGCACCGCGTGGCGAAGTCCGCCTCAGGGCTTCACCAGCGGGCACGCGGTGTTGTCGGCCAGCTTGCCGAACGCCTCCTCGCCCGACAGCGTCTGCAGCAGCTTGTAGTAGTCCCACGGGGCCTTCGACTCCTCCGGCGACTTGACCTGCATGACGTACATCTCGTGCTCCATCAGTCCGTCGGCGCGGATGATGCCGTTCGAGGTGAACATGTCGTCGATCCTGGTCTTGCGCATCTGCGCCATGACCTTGTCGGAATCGGTCGAGCCCACCGCCTTGACGGCGTTGAGGTAGGTCAGCGTCGCCGAATAATAGGCTGCCTGGTTCATGGTCGGCATCCGCCTGGTCTTGTCGTAGAAGCGCTTGCCGAAGGCCCGGGTCTTGTCGTTGAGGTCCCAGTACCAGCCGGTGGTCAGCACCAGTCCCTGCGCCGACTTGAGCCCGATCGCATGGATGTCGGAAATGAAGGCGAGCAGCGCCGCCGGCTTCATGGACTTGCTGATGCCGAACTCGTCCAGCGCCTTCAGCGAGTTGGAGAAGTCGTTGCCGGCATTGGCGAGGCCGATCACCTGGGCGCCGGAACTCTGCGCCTGCAGCAGGAAGCTCGAGAAGTCGGTGGTCGACAGCGGCACCCGCACCGCGCCCAGTACCTTGCCGCCGTTGCGCTCGACCACCTTGGTGGCCGCCTCCTGCAGCTGGTGGCCGAAGGCGTAGTCGGCGGTCAGGAAGAACCAGGTCTTGCCGCCCTGCTTGACGATGGTGGTCGCCGTGCCGTTGCCGAGCGCGGTGGTGTCGTAGGCGTAGTGCACGGTGTAGGGCGTGCAATCCTTGCCGGTCAGCGAGGCGCCGGCCGCGCCGATGGCGATGAAGGGAATGTGCTTCTCCCTGGCCACCGTCGACATCGCGATCGAGACGCCGGTGTTTGAGCCGCCGAGCACCATGGTGACGCCGTCGCGATCGGCGAACTCCCGGAACTTCTGCGCCCCGATGTCGGGCTTGTTCTGGTGGTCGGTGATCTTCAGCTCTATCTTGCCGCCGAGCACGCTGCCGCCGAAGTCCTCGATCGCCATGTTGATCGCCTCGACCCCGGCCGGCCCGATGACGTCGGCATAGAGCCCGGACATGTCGTCGATGTCGCCGATCACCACCTTGTCGTCGGCGCCGAACGCCAGTGCCGCCGGCAGGCACATCGCGACCGCGAGCCCGATCGCCCGCAGGGTCATCCTTCCACGCATTCCAACCTCCCTCACACTCGTTAGCGGCGGGACTCTCGCCCGCGTTGGGCGCGACTATACGCCAACCACCCTCCCCGGCCAGTAGCCTTTGGTTCAGAATGGTTTGGCCGGGATCCGCGGTCCCGCGCCGGTGCGAACCGCCGGGCGGGTGCAATCGGCGCAGGCGGTGCAGCGCACAATCCGGCGGCATGTCGCCGCTCATTTGCGCTTTGCGAAAACCGCATGGCACGCCATCATGGCGCCGTTGAAGCTTCGCGTGGCCTGACGATATCCTCCCGGCACGGCTTGCGACGCGGGACTTCAGCATCGGCGCACCCCCGAATTGCCCCGCCGCCCTCCCGGCACGGCGGGGCAATTTCGTTTCCGGCGCGCACGGTAAATTGATCGTCAAGTCAGCCTCGACAATTGCGCAACCAGACCTCACCTCGATGGTTAGGTTAAAAGCCAATTCACCTTGCGGCATCCACGCCCGAAGCTCATGACAACTCATGACAATGGCGTTCGCTGAGGGGCTGACGACAATGATTGCGAAGGGACTGAAGATCTCGCTCGCCGGGCTGGCCATCGCCGCCATCGGCATTCCGATGAGCATGGCGACCTGGGTCGCGCTGGCGCTGATCGGCTACTGAGGCGGGGCCAGCCGCGCCGCTGCGACGACAGGCGGTTGCGACGACGCACCGGCTACGAGCCGCATGAGAAAGCCCGGGCACGCGCCCGGGTTTTTATTTTATTGTCACCCCGGGGCGCGCCACGCCCGTCCTTGATAGGGGTCGGGATCGGCTTTCGCCGACCCCGCCCTCCGAACCGTACGGGCGGTTTTCCCGCATACGGCTCTCCAGTCGGTAGTTTCTTCATCGAGACTGTCTCGCTGTTTGCCATGCTGCGTGAAGTGCGAACA
>JARLJA010000124.1 GCA_031291445.1 Xanthobacteraceae bacterium
CGCGCCCCGCCTGTTCCGGTCAGGTGCGCGGTCATCGGTCGTCAGTCCCACGCGGGTCCTTCGTCGGCTGGCCGACGGCCAGCACAACCACGACGGCTGCTGCCCAGTCGACCAGGGCCGCAAGGAACGTTGAAAGCATCGTCCAGTCGACCATCATGGTGGCCTCCTTGCTGATGACGCACTGGCGTGTGGTCATGTGATAAACTAGGACCGGATATCGAACGGTGAGAGTGACAAGTGTGGCGGGATTTGAATGGACTCGCTGATCACGGCTGCCGCGCGGGCGCTGGCTTCGGGTGATCCCCTCGGCGCGCTGAACCGGGTCGCCTTGCGCGACGACGCGCCCGCGCTGGCGCTGCGCGGCATCGCCATGGCCCAGCTCGGCGACCTTCCGCGCGCCAAGGCGCTGCTGCGGCGCGCGGCGCGTGCCTTCGGTCCGCGCGAAGCCGTGGCCCGCGCGCGCTGCGCGGTCGCCGAAGCCGAGATCGCGCTGGTGTCGCGGGATCTCGCCTGGCCGATGAAGGCGCTCGATGCGGCGCGGGCGACGCTGGAAAATCACGGCGACCGGGTCAACGCCGCACATGCGCGCTACCTGGAGGCCCGCCGGTTGCTGCTGATCGGACGCCTCGACGAGGCCGAGCGGCTGCTGGCCGGGGTCGACCCTGCCCCCTTGCCACCGGCGCTGCGGGCAACCCACGAGTTGGTGGTTGCCGGAATCGCCATGCGGCGCCTCAAGGCCAAGACCGCCCATGCAGCGCTGGCCCAGGCCGCGCGCGCGGCGCGTGACGCACGCATCCCGGCGCTCACCGCCGAGGTCGAGAGCGCAGCGGGCATGCTGGCCGCGCCGGCGGCGCGGCTGATCGCGCGGGGCGAGGCGCGGACGCTGCCGCTCGCCGATGTCGAAGCCTTGCAGTCGTCCGATGCGCTGGTCGTCGATGGCTGCCGCTACACCGTGCGCAATCCGGGCAAGGAGGTCGTGCTCGCCACCCGCCCCGTGCTGTTCGCGCTCGCTCGCGCCCTGGCGGAAGCCTGGCCCGACGATGTGTCGCGGGACGTGCTGCTGGCGCGGGCGTTCGGCGCCAGGCACGTCGACGACTCCCACCGCGCGCGGCTGCGGGTGGAGATCGGACGGCTGCGCGCGATGCTGAAGCCGCTGGCCGCCGTGACGGCGACCGCGCGCGGGTTCGTGCTGGCGCCGCACCATGGCCGCGAGGTGATCGTGCTGGCGCGGCCGGTCGAGGAACCGCACGCGGCGGTGCTGGCGCTGCTCGCCGACGGCGAGGCGTGGTCGAGCTCGGCGCTGGCGCTGGCGCTCGGCGCCAGCCAGCGCACCGTGCAGCGCGGGCTCGACGCGCTCGGCGCCGCCGGCAAGGTGCAGTCGTTCGGGCACGGACGGGCGCGGCGCTGGCTGACGCCAGCGGTCGGCGGATTCACGACGACGTTGTTACTCCCCGCCCCGCTGCCGGGCGACTAGGATGCCTCCGATCGAACAGGATCAGACCCATGAAAACCGCAGTTGCCGAAATCATTCGTGAATACGGTCCGTTTCCCGGTGCCGATCGCGTCAACGGGGTGACGTTCGACGGCCAGAACGTCTGGTTCGCCTCCGGCGACAAGCTGAACGCCTTCGATCCGGTGAGCGGCAAGACGGTGCGCGCGATCGATGTCGCCGGTCATGCCGGCACAGCCTTCGACGGCAGGCACCTGTTCCAGATCGCCGAGGATCGCATCCAGAAAATCGATCCGGACACCGGCCGGGTGCTCTCGACGATCCCGGCGCCGAACGGCGGCAGCGCGGGGCTGGCGTGGGCCGAAGGTTCGCTCTGGGTCGGGCAGCATCGGGCCCGCAAGATCCACCAGATCGATCCCCAGACCGGGGCGATCCTCCGCACCATCGAGTCCAACCGTTTCGTCACCGGGGTCACCTGGGTCGACGGCGAACTCTGGCACGCCACCTGGGAAGGCGACGCGAGTGAACTGCGGCAGATCGATCCGCAGACCGGAGACGTGCTGGAGAGCCTCGCGCTGCCGCCCGGCATCGGCGTCTCCGGCCTGGAGTCCGACGGCGGCGACCGGTTCTTCTGCGGCGGCGGCAACAGCGGAAAGGTGCGCGTGGTGCGAAGGCCCGGACGAAGCGCAACGAGAACCCGCGGCCCTGGCCCAAAATGACGCTGCCGCTCGCCGATGCCGCCGAGGGTTATCGCGCGATGGATCAGGCCGCGCGATCAAGACCTTGCTGCGGGCGTGATCAAGCGCGGGTGGGTCCGCAAAATTAAGCGCTTTGTCACCATAAATCCCGTAGTCGATGGACGGCCTGCGGAGATTCATCCATTCGGCACGGTTTTGTGGGAGATCACGACAGTTTCTTCTTACCGTGATGGCTGCCGTCGTGCCCGTGTCCCGTGCATCGATCGAAAACGAACTCGCCAAGCCCTGGAGCGCGCCGCGCGCGGCCGAGCTCGTCGGCCTCTTTGACGCGGACGAGGCGCACTACCGCTACGCCCGCCAGACCACCATCATCGCCGCGGCCCTCTACATGTCCCTGGCGTTGGCCGAGCCTTTCATCATGAAGAACACCCTGGGGGTGTCGATCGCATGCAGGCTGGTGCTCTCGCCCGCGGTTCTGGCGTGGCTCTTGTGGTTCTTCCGAAACCGACCGCCACTCCACGTGGTCCATCGCAGCATGGGACTAACCGTCGCGCTGGCCGCGGCGGTCTGGAGCTACATCATGCTGACGGGCACTTACGACGGGCCGAATTATTATTTCTTCGCGGGATTCCTGTTCTTCCTGACCTCGAACATCTTCATGCGGCTGAAGTTCAGGGAAGCCGTGCTGTCCAGCGGGCTCGTGGCGTTGATCATGGCAGCCGACTCCGTTCTGCTGCCGCAGATCTCGGTTCCGATGCTCGTCGTCAATTTCATCATGCTGTTCTTCACCGTGGTGCTGACGCTCTACGCCAACTGGTCGCTGGATCAGAAGTCCTACACGCTCTTCCTCCACCAGCTTCTCGGCGCCCTGGACCAGCAGGAGCTGGCGAAGCGCAATCTCGAGCTGCAGGCGCTGTCGTCGACCGACGCCCTGACGGGCATCGGCAACCGCCGCGCGGCCGAGGCGGCGCTCGACGAACTCTGGCACAACGAGCGACACGGAAAACAGCCGTTCGCGCTCGCCATCATCGACGTCGACTTCTTCAAGCTGTTCAACGATCACTATGGCCACGTCGCCGGCGACGGCTGTCTGCGGATGGTGGCCGAGGCCGCGCAAGCGGCGGCAGAGCGGCTGGATGCCCGGGTGTTTCGCCTGGGCGGCGAGGAATTCATCATGGTGCTGACCTGCGATGACGCCGGCACGGCCATCGATGCCGCCGGCGCGGTACTCCACGCCGTCCGTCAGCGGAACATTTCGCACCTGAGCCGGACCGACGCGCTGCGCCACGTCAGCATCAGCATCGGCGTCGCCTTCAGTGGCGACGTGGCGGCCGACGGCCTGTCCGACTTCCTCGAGGCCGCCGATCTCGCGCTCTACAAGGCCAAGTCGGCCGGTCGCAACCAGGTTGTCGCCTTTTCGCCGAAGCTGCTAGGCACATTTTTGTCGGAAATTCCGACCGAGGCAGGCGCGGCGACGCCGCGCGAACGGCCGCGGGATGCGGCCTACGGGACTTGATCTGCGACGGACAGCACGCGAAGAGCGGGCCGGCTCCTTCTACGGCATTTTCGAATTTCAAGCTGAAACATCAGGTCTCGGTCGCCCAACCTCCCCTACCCTTCGAACAGCGCCTTGACGTCCTCTTCGGTGAGAGCCGAACCGATCTTGCCATCGCGATCGAACAGGCTTCCGGCCAGCGCGCGTTTCCGGGCCTTGAGCTCGTCCATTCTTTCCTCGATCGTGCCGGTGGCGACCAACCGGTAGATCAAGACCGCACGCCGGCACGTTAGGCCGTCGCTGATTTCGATGGCGAAAACCCGCCCCTCGGCCCTGATTGGCAAGGGCCTTTTTGAACGCCGAACGGGCTACGAAATCGGCGACGTCATGTCGCTTCAGGACGTCCGAAGGCACGAGACCTTACTCAATTGGATGATCCCAATTCCTCATTTTGGGCCGAGAGAACGCGCGAATGTCATAGTGGGAATCCCCCACCCGCCCACGGCCGCCAACCGGTCGAGACCGGCAGACTCCCAACAAGACCATCGGCCCCCTCTGCCGCCGGCCGCGCGAACGCCGATCCCGCAACAGGAGCAATCATCTCGACCCCCCCCGCCCGTCACGCAATCCTGCCCCGCAAGCTGTCGGCGAGCGCGGAAAGCGCGTTGGCGAGCTGCCTCGCGGTTTCCGGCGGTGGCAGCGGCATCTTCAGGCATTGCGCGCCCGTGGTTGGATCGCGCTCGATCCAGGGATGCGACGGAGCGCCGGGATCGTTGGCGGCCGCGAACGCGGCAATGAATTGTGCGCCGACCTGTGCCAAGGCTTGCCACGGATCGGAACCGGTTTCGCGCGGTGGCGCTCCTGCCTCATCAGCCCGCGCGATCGCCGTCGCACCGACATCGGCATCGACATCTTCCATCGATCCGGCGCCATGGGCGGTGACGATGTGTCCCGCTTCCTCGGCGGGCGTCACGGCCACCCCCTCGCCCATGGTTCCAGTGACGTTCTCCACGTCCTTCATGAAGCGATTGAGGCGCGAACCACCGAGCGAAATCTCGCCGGTGCCGCCGTCGAGAATTCCCGCCGACAAAGAGCGTTTGAACGCCAGCACCGAAAGCATTCCCTCCTCGATGGTGCCCTTCGAGACGAAATTGATGACCTGCACCGGCCGTGTCTGGCCCAGGCGATGGATGCGCGCGATGCGCTGTTCGAGGATCGCCGGGTTCCACGGTAAGTCCATGTTCACCAGGGTCGAGGCATGCTGCAGGTTGAGGCCCGTGCTGCCGGCATCGGTGGACAGGAACACGCGGCAAGCGGGGTCGTCGCGAAACTGCTCGACCAGCGCCGGTCGCTTTTCCGACGGCACGCCGCCGTGGAAGCTGACATAGCCGAGCCCACGCGCCTCGAGGCGGCGGATGATGATATCGTGGGTTCGGGTCCATTGCGAAAACACCACCGCCTTGGCCTCGGGCGCAGCGAACAATTCGTCGAACAAGGCCGCCAATTCGTCGGCCTTGACGCCATGGTCGCTTTCCTGGTCCAGCAGATAGGTGCTGTTGCACGACATGCGCATGTTCTGCAGCGCGCAGGTCAGCCGGCGCTGATCCGTGTCGGAAAGAAACCTGGTCTTGCGCCACCGCTGGACGATTCTAGCCACCACATCGGCGTTTTCCTGATGCTGGAGCATCTGCATCTCGGTCATCGGCACCAGCAGGGTCTGGTCGGTCCGGCTGGGCAGTTGCCGCAGCACCTCGGATTTGCGCCGGCGGATCATGACCGGCGCCAGCGTCTGGCCGATCCTCTCGAGCCCCGTATAGCCGGTGACGCGCCCGGCTTCGTCCTTGACCTGATGCTCGTGCAGGAGCTTCCAGGTCGGCCCCAGCCGGTGCTGATCGGCGAACTGGACGATGGAAACCAGCTCCTCCAGCTTGTTTTCCAGGGGCGTCCCGGTCAGAACGATCGCGTAGGAGCTATCGATGCGCTTCAAGGCACGCGCCGCGATCGTGTTCCAGTTCTTCACCCGTTGCGCTTCGTCGACGATGACCAATTCGGGCGCCCATTCGGCGATCAGGTCGAGATCGGGCTTGAGCTTCTCGTAGTTCGTGATCTTGCAGAAATCGTCCAGGTCGTAGTCCTTCTGCCGCTGCGCCCGCCCGCCATTGATGACGCGTGCCGCATTTTCGCCCTGCCGCCCTGTGAAGCGCACGATCTCGCTCTGCCACTGGTATTTGAGCGAGGTCGGACAGATCACCAACACTTTCGAAACACCGAAATGCCGCGCCAGTATTTCCGCCGCGGCGATCGCCTGGATGGTCTTGCCCAGACCCATATCGTCGCCGATCAGCGCCCGGCCGGCCCGCGCGGCGAACAGTGCGCCCTCCGCCTGATACGGATAGAGCGGCACCTTCAGAAGCGACAGCAGCTTGGGATCGGCGGCGCCGAGCGGAAACAATTGCGCGAGCTTTGAGGCCCGCCGCTCCGCATCCCGCCTTCCCGCGAGGAAATCGAGCGCGTCGTCATAGGCGCGGAACTCGTGGCCGGACTTCGACACCATGGCCATGAAAGGCTCGAGGTCGCCGAAGCGCTCCTCCGGCAGCAGGCCGTCGCGTTCGGCGTCGAACAAGGCGGCCGCGGCTTGGCGCACCGCCGGCGGGCAATCCGTGCCGGCGCGAAAATGCACGCAGCGTCTGCCGTCGTTGCGCAAATACAACTCCGAGAATGCCGGCCGGTAGCCGCGCGCGAATGCCGCCTTGGCGCCGCGCTTCTTCTGGAGCTGAGCAAGCGTGAATTCGATGTGCTTGCAGGTGCCCAATTCGCTGGTGGCATAGTCGGGGCATGAGCAGAAATTGCCGCCCGGCCCCGGGCCTCGAATCGCCACGCGATAGCTGGATTTCGAGACGGGGTTGCTGACCCTGAACTCGGAGAAGAACGGTTCGCCGCTCAGATTTTCGAGCCCGAAGGCCTGCTCTCGCCCGAACTGGCGGCGCAGACCGCGTTGCCAGTCCACCGCCGACAAGTCGGCGGGCGCATGGCTGCGCGAGAGCTTGGGTTCCTTGTGGGGCTTGGTCGAAGAAGTGGGGCTTCGGCGCTTGGATTTCATCGGGGTACATTCCATTGAGAATGGGTGTCTCGCGAGAAGGTGATCCGGCATCTTATTGCCGTTTCTCCGGTGCGTGCGCCACTTTCATATTTCAAGCAACGCCGGGGACCAGTATCCACGGAATCGATGATCGCGCGTCGTCATTTGCCGATCATGTGTGGGTTCTCATTCATAGAGCTTCGCAATATCCGCCATTGGCCGGAACAGCCTCAAGGGTTGATGGGTAAGCAGCAGGAAGCTCTCACGCTCATAGAAGCGGCGGGCTGCCTCATCCTTCGCATCGACGACAATAGCAAACGAAGCGATTTCGCTTCGAACCGCACGAAACAAAGCGTCTGCGAGCAGGAAGCGGCCGTAGCCCCGTCCTTGATGGGCTCTGTCGACGGCAAGGCGGCCCAGGAGCGTCGCCGGAACGAGCGGATAGCTGGGAAGTTTGCGCGTGATGTCGACCGGAAACTCGGAGAGTTTCACGCCAGTCGCCGAAAGCGTGTAGTAACCGCCGATGGCACCGTCCGGCAGGACGAGCACGAACGGCGCAGCCAAGTTCTTGCGAGCGTCCCGCCCGACTTGACTTCGGAAATATCGGTCGAGCCGTTCGATGCCGCTGGCGAATGAGCTGCGATCGTGCTGCGGACCGAGGGCCTCGACCCGAAGCGGTCCCTCGGAAGCACTTGGCACCGGCTACATGCCGGTGGCGTCGCGATAGCGGCGTACCGTGTCGCGCAGGCGATCGTTGACGGGCTTCGGGTTCAACAGCGCATCGACAAATGCCCGGCTGTCGCGGACTGAAAGTTCGAGCTGCTGATGTTCCTCGATCGCGCGCCGGGCGGCATCCTGAACGCTGGTCAGCACGAAGTCCGTGACCGTCCGCCCCTGGAGGGCCGCCGCATGTTCGATCAGGGCCTTCTGCTCCGCCGTCACCCGCGTCTCGAGGCGTTGCGCGCGGGCGCGACCATGCGTTGATTTCGACACTGTATTTGCCATGGCGATTCTCCAGCCAAAATGTACGGCCAATACCCGGCCATTTCAAGCTCGGTCTACCAGGAATCGCAGGCCAAAACCCAGCCGGGCTACCCTGAGACCGCCTTCCGCTCAGTGGTCGCCGACGGCTCATAGGCGAGGCACTTGAATACGAAGAAGAGCCGGGTTTCAGAAGGCCTGTTGACGCCGCTACCGCCCTCCCTCTCTCGCATCGTATCGCGATTGCGCTTCCCTGACCGGCTCCCAGTTTGCCTTGGCCCAATCGACCAATCCCTGCGTCGGGCGCAGCAGGCTCGTTCCGAGGTCCGTGATCTCGTATTCGACACGGGGCGCGGCCTCGGGCTTTGCCGAGGCGAACGTGGCGATTTACGCCTCGGCCCGCCCGAGGCCACGACCTTCGGTTTGATCTCCCGTGCCTCGAATTCGAACGTCAGCCATCGGATAGGCGCAGGTGCTCGAGGTCGGCGATCAAACCGGCTCCCGTCGGCTCCCAGCCCAGCTTCTGCCGCGTCTTGTCGCTCGAAGCCGGGACATCGTGCTCCGCAAACCTGGCAAGCCAGCCGAAAAAGGCCGGAGCCTCCTCGCGCGCGATGGATCTGACGGGCAGTTTCAACCGTCGCCCGATGGCTTCGGCAATGTCGCGCATCGAGACGCCTTCTTCCGCAACCGCATGATACTTCGCGCTCGGTTCGGCCTTTTCGATCGCCAGCCTGTAGAGCCGAGCTACATCGAGGACGTGCGCTGCCGGCCAGCGCGTGAGACCGTCCCCGATGTAGGCGCACGCGCCCTTTTCACGAAATATCGCGATCGCTGGAGTAGTGAGCCCCTGCCTGGCCGTGTCGTGGACTTGCGGAAGACGCACCACCGACACATTGACCCCGTCCGCGGCGACAGCAGCGGCCGCCTCTTCCGTGGCCGCGCGAGGATGCATATCGGAACCCACGATCGCATTGTCTTCCATGGCCGGCTGACCGGGCACCGTGTTCGCCAACCCGGTCCCGGAGGTCACGATCAACGGCCGGTCGGAGCCGGCCAGAACCGAGCCGAGCGCCTTGATCACGGGACGATCATCCTCGCAGTTTTGGACGAAGCGCGAGAAGTCGTGGTTGAACGCGAGATGGATGACGCCATCGGATCGGGCGGCGCCTTCCTTCAGGCTGTCCGGCTCCGCGATCGATCCGCGATAGACCTCGGCGCCAGCCGCCGCCAGGGCCGGCGCCTTGTCATCCGAACGGCAGAGGCCGATCACCTGATGGCCGGAGCCGATCAATTCCTTGACCACGGCCGAGCCGATGAATCCGGTGGCGCCCGTCACAAACACACGCATGAGCAAAGTCTCCAGGGTTCACAGGAGACAACTGTCGGCTCTCGCTCTATTCTGGTAAAGTAGTGACTTCATCATAGTAAAATGGCTAACAGGATGAGCGAGCATCTGCCTGGCGAAAATCTGCTCGGAACCTATCTGCGGGACCGCCGCTCCAAGCTCGATCCGGCGGCTCTCGGCTTTCCGCCGGAGCGCCGCCGCACCCTGGGCCTGCGCCGTGAGGAGGTGGCCCAGCGCGCCAACATCAGCCCGACCTGGTACACGTGGCTCGAACAGGGGCGCGGCGGCGCCCCCTCGGCCGATGTGCTCGATCGGATCGCCCGCGCGCTGATGCTGACGGCGGTCGAGCGCGAGCACCTTTTCCTGCTCGGCCTCGGCCGCCCGCCCGAGGTTCGCTACCAGGAGAACGAAAGCGTCACGCCCCGGCTGCAGCGTGTGCTCGACGCGCTGGACCCCAGCCCCGCGCTCATTCGCACGGCGATCTGGAACGTGATCGCCTGGAATCGGGCGGCCACCGTCATGCTGGGCGACTACGGCGCCCTGCCGCCGCATCAGCGCAACGTGCTGCGCAACATCTTCCTCGACCCGCGTGCCCGCGCGGCGCAGTACGACTGGGAGAGCGTCGCGCGCCACGTGGTGGGCGCGTTCCGCGTCGAGGCCGCGCGTGCCGGGGCCGTCGCGGAGGTGGGGCCTCTGGTCGATGAACTGTGCCGGCTCAGTCCCGAATTCAGGACGATGTGGCGGGACAACGACGTTCGCGACGCCCACGTCGGGTCGGTCAAGCACATACGCCATCCGGTTCTCGGCCCGCTCGCGTTTGAATACTCGACCTTTTCGGTCGACGGCCGGACGGATCTCAGCATGGTGGTCTACAATCCGGCGACGCCGGCGGATGCGGCAAAGATCCTTTCGCATATCGGCGCGACGCCGAGACGCGAGGACACCCGCTCGCCGCTCGGAGCGGCCGAGACCCGCGCCGCGGGCCACTGAGACCGCGAGCATCACCGGGTCCATCGGGTCCTGCTCCTATCGTGTCGGCGGCAGTCGGACATTGCCGGTGAACGCAACGATGCGGCCGGTCACCTCATCTTCGAGGCGAGCGTGATGACCCTGCCGTCGACGGCGAAGGTGCCGTAACCGCGATGGTGAATGGTGCGGGGGTTGCGCTGCGTCGGGTCGATCCAGGCCTTGACGACCTCGAGGACGAACAGGCCGTAGCGGTTGACGAAGCGCGTGTCCGCCACCCGGCATTCGAGATTGGCGAAGCATTCGGCGATCAGCGGCGCCACGACGTGGCGCGCCGGCTTTGCCGTCAACCCGAAGGCGTCGAACTTGTCGACGTCGCGCCCCGAGCAGTTGCCGATCCCGACGACCTTCGGCGCAAGGGCGACCGCCGGAATCGCGATCACGCACTCCTTCGTCTTGCGCAGCGCGGCGAAGCTGTGGTCGCGATCGCTGACGATGCAGGCGATCAGGGGCGGCTCGAATTCCACCATCATGTGCCACGACATCGTCATGACATTGGCCTTGCCGTCCTTCGCCGTGGTCAGCAGCACCACCGGTCCCGGCTCGATCAGCCGGTAGACTTTTCCGAGAGGCAGATTCTTCAGCATCGGCACCTCCGTCGGCGCCAACCATGGCCACGGCAAGCTGCTGCTGCGCTGACCTGGATCAAGGCGACGATAACGATTGCGCCGTCCGCCAGGGTGGTGAGTTCACGGCGCCGCCGGCGAAGCCGGCCGGCTTGCCGCGGCGCCGTGAACGACCGTCACACGAACATGCCGCCCGAGACCTCGATGCGCTGGGCGTTGATCCAGCGGTTGTCGTCGGCGAGCAGCGAGGCGACCGCGGGCCCGATATCGTCGGGTAGTCCGGGACGGCCGAGCGCGGTGACGCTTCCGATGAAGGCGTTGATCGCCTTGTTGTCGCGCACCGCGCCGCCGCCGAAGTCGGTCTCGATGGCGCCGGGCGCGATGGTGTTGACGGCGATGCCGCGCGGGCCGAGTTCCTTGGCGAGATAGCGCGTCAACACCTCGACCGCGCCCTTCATGGTGGCGTAGGCGGCGTAGCCCGGCAGGCTGAAGCGCGTCAGCCCGCTCGACAGGTTGACGATGCGGCCGCCGTCGGCGATCAGCGGCAGCAGCGTCTGGGTGAGAAAGAACACGCCCTTGACGTGGATGTTCATCAGCCGGTCGAAATCGCTCTCGGTGGTCTCCGAGAACGGCGCGCCGATGCCGATGCCGGCGTTGTTGACGAGGTGGTCGAAGCTCGACCGGCCCCAGGTGGCGGCAAGCCCCTGCTTGAGGTCGACCGCGAAGGCCGCAAAGCTCGCGACGTTGCCGGTATCGAGCTGGAACATCACCGCCTTGCGCCCGAGCGCTTCGATGGCGGCCACGGTGGCAGCGGCCTCGGCCTTGTTGCTGTGATAGGTGCCGATCACGTCGACACCCTTGCGGGCGAGCGCGATCGCCATGTTGCGCCCCAACCCGCGGCTGACGCCGGTGATCAGGGCAATCTTCGTGGTGGTGTCGGCCATGGGTATTCTCCTCGTGGTGAAGCCGTTGGGGCTCGCCGGACTGGACGCCCCTGAAATGGCGCTTCCTGTTTTCGATATAATCGGCCATATTCCGACAAAACTATTCGGAAAAAACGAACAATGGATCGGATCGAGACGATGCGGGTGTTCGCCCGCGTGGTGGAGCGCCGCAGCTTTAGCCGGGCTGCGCAGGACCTCGGCCTGCCCGCCTCCACCGTGACGGACGCCGTGAAGCAGCTGGAGGCGCGGCTCAAGGTCCGGCTGCTGCAGCGGACCACCCGGCAGGTCAGCGTCACGCTGGACGGCGAGGCCTATTACGAGCGCTGCCTCGCCATCCTCGCCGACATCGAAGAGGCGGAAAGCGCGTTCGGCGGCGCCAAACCGCGCGGACTGTTGCGCGTCGACGTCCAGGGCACGCAGGCGCGACGGGTGATCGTACCCAACCTGCCGGCTTTCCTGGCGGAGTATCCCGATCTCGAGCTGTTCCTGAGCGAGGGCGACCGCTACGTCGATCTGGTGCGCGAAGGCGTCGACTGCGTGCTGCGCGCGGGCGAGCTGCGGGAGAGCGATCTGGTGGCGCGGCGCGTGGCGCTGCTGCCGGAGGTCACCGTGGCCTCACGCGACTATGTCGCGCGCGCCGGCATGCCGCGAAGCTTCGATGCGCTCGACGGCCACCGCATGGTGGGCTTTCGCTCGTCGGCCACCGGCGGCGTGCTGCCGCTGGAATTCATCGTGGGCGGCGTTCGCAAGACCGTCTCGTTGCCGTCGACACTTTCGGTCAACGGCGCCGATACCTATCGCGCGGCCGCGCTCGCCGGCTTCGGGCTGATCCAGGTGCCACGCTATTCGGTGGAGCAGGATCTCGCCGACGGCACGCTGGTGGAGCTTTTGCCCGACACGCCGCCCTCGCCCACGCCGGTCCACATCCTCTATCCGCGCAGCCGCCAGCTCAGCCTGCGCCTGCGTGTATTCATCGACTGGATGGTGAAGCTGTACGCGAAGGAGGTGGGGTAGCGCGCGGGTGTGAAGTGTCGATATACGCCGCCTCGACCCCGGCGTTCCTGCACCAGCCGACCTCACCGCAGCCGGCGGTCTCGGCAAACCAAGGTGGTCCAAGGTGACGACGAGACGCAACATATTGCTTGGCGGCGGCGCGCTCGCCATCGCCGGCGCGGGTACGGCCTACGCGGCTTTCCGCGGCATGGGCTCACTCGATGAATACGAGGCCTCGGTCGCCGCGGCGCGCGCGGCGCTGCGCCAGACGCCGGAGATCGCCGATTTCGTCAGATTTGCGGCGCTCGCCGCAAGCGGCCACAACACCCAGCCATGGAAGTTTCGCGTTGGTGCAAGTCGGCTCGACATCCGTCCCGACTTTTCGCGGCGCACGCCGGTCGTGGACCCGGACGATCACCACCTGTTCGTGAGCCTCGGCTGCGCCGCCGAAAACCTCGCTCTCGCCTCCGCCGCGAGAGGTCGACCGGGCCACCTCCATTTCGACCCATCCAACGACGGTGCGGTGGTGTTCGAGTTCAGCAGCGGCCAGGCAACCGTTTCCGAACTGTTCGACGCCATTCCCAGGCGCCAGTCCTCACGCACCGACTACGACGGCAAGCCCGTCAGCGGCGCCGATCTGGAGAAGCTGGCGGTCGCGGCAGCCGTTCCCGGCGTCGACCTGGTTCTGGCGACCGACCGGCCACAGATCGACCGCATCCGCGACCTCGTCATCGCGGGCAACAGCGCGCAGATGGCCGACAAGGCGTTCGTGCGAGAACTCAAGACCTGGCTGCGATTCAGTCCCCGCCAGGCGATCGAGATGGGCGATGGCCTGTTCAGCGCGTCGAGCGGCGGTCCAACGCTTCCGGCGTGGCTCGGACCACGGGTCTTCGAGTGGGCGTTCAAGGCCGATGCCGAGAACGACAAGTACGCCCGGCAAATCGCATCATCGCCCGGAGTCGCTGTCTTCGTCGCGCGCCAGGAAGACCGGGAACACTGGGTTCTGACCGGACGCGCCTGCCAGCGTTTCGCGCTGCAGGCGACCGCGCTCGGTCTCAAGTGTGCGTTCATCAACCAACCCGTCGAAGTCGCGAGATTGCGGCCGGACCTGGCGAGCCTGGTCGGATTGCCTGGTCGACGCCCCGACATCGTGATGCGCTTTGGCTACGGACCGGCGCTGCCATTCTCGGCGCGCCGGCCGGTCGTAACGCTGCTGGCCTGACCGCGCTCCACGCCATCGCACCAGCGACGGTCGTCCTCACTTGCCGTCGAACCAGGTCTTCCAATGGGGAACGGCCGTCACGAAGGTCCCGCGATGGGTGGTCGGGCCGGTCGAGACCGCTTCGACGTTCTGATTTCCCGATCCCATCGACTGTGCGTAGGTCATCGCCATGCGGCCGACCCCGATGGTGATCGCCTCGTCGGTTTCGCCATAGTAGTTGCGCACCGGCGATGCGATCACCCAGCGATACGACTGCGCCGAGCCGATCAGCCTGCCGAAGGCGGAATTGGCGAAATACCGGGCGTCGAAATACTCCGGACGGATCAGCTTGTGCAGATCGGTCGTGATATCGGCCGGATTGAACGGCTCCCGGTCATAGGCCTTCTTGGCGATGTCGTAGTACGCGTCGGTGAGCAACGAGCGGGCGAGACCAGGCACGCCGTAGTAGTTCTCGTAGGCGAACGACGAGAGGATCATGATGCTGTTCAGCCAGGCCGCATCGATCTTGCGCGGATAGACGAGGAAGCCCTGCATCAAGGCATAGACGTCGACCGGCGCGCTGGCCGTCGCCGCGCCGTCGACCTTGACGCCGGCCGCTTCGAGCTTCTCGAGGAAGGCCATGG
Organism: Xanthobacteraceae bacterium; assembly: GCA_031291445.1. Lineage (GTDB taxonomy): Bacteria > Pseudomonadota > Alphaproteobacteria > Rhizobiales > Xanthobacteraceae > Bradyrhizobium_A. The sequence continues at coordinate 14,423 of JARLJA010000124.1, forward strand.
TCACGAAGCCGCCCTGCGACCAGCCCGCCAGAAACAGCTTGTCGCTGGAGAGCTTCATGTTCGCAACGACGGCCCGGCTTGCCATGAGCAGATCGTAGGTGGCCTGCTGGTGGCTGCCCTTGACCATGTAGCCTTCGTGCTCGGTCGAGTTGCCGAGGCCGAAGTAATCGGCGCCGATCACCATGTAGCCCTGGCCGGCGAACTGCGCGATCATCAACTGGGTCTCGGGCGACTCCTCGGCGAAGGACGGCACCTCGTGGCGGCCGTAGACGGTTCCGTGCTGATAGGAAACGGTCGGAAACGACGTGCCGTCGGTGTCGGGCACGGCGAGCAGCCCCGAAGCGACGGTCGGCTTGTTGCCCATTTCCGGGATGACGGAGTCATAGCTGATCCGATAGAGCCGCACGGCGTTGCGCGCCGGCGTAAAGGACACGGCGATCCCGGCAAATGCCGGCGTATCCGTCTTCAGAATCGTGTTCAGCCGATCGACGTCCCACCGGGCGAGATATTCGTATTTGACGCCCGAGGTCACCTGAATCGGCGCGCTCTGCTCGGCCAGCGCAGGCGACAGGCCCGCTCCCAGAAGCGCCATGAAGACGACCGCGCGAACCAGGCTCAGCATCTGAATCCCTTTCCGATTGCGGCCCTCGGTGAACCGCGATCCTCGACCGGGACCACCAATAGATCTGCAGTATAAATAATGTCTAACCGACCGAGAGCATCGGCGTGCAAGTCGCCAGACGGGGATCGTCCTGCCATCCACGCCCATGCGTCCCCGGCGGCTTCGTCACGCCGCAGGTCATCGCCGTTCCTTCGTTGCGGGTGCGATGCCGCCGTCAGGACCGCTCGCGTCGGTCCGGGCATCGCTCTGGTTCGAAAGATCGACCGACAGCACGGCAAGGCCGCGCTTCTCGCCCGTTGCGTCATCAATGGTTTCGGTTGCCTGCCACAGGCGCGCCGCCGCAACGAGGAAGGGGCGATAATCGGAATTGACGTCGCCGACGAGCACCAGGTCCTGCTCAGGCAGATAGGCCAGCAAGGGCGAGAAATGGCCGTGGCCGCGGCCAAAAATCGGCCCCCTGTGAAAGTTGACGATATAGCGTCTGCCTGGATCGTTGACCGCGTGCATCTCGGCCCGAAACTGCTCGAGCGAAAGGCCCCGCAGGACCCTGACCAGTCGACCTGACTGTCGGCGCAGGAGATCCGCTTCCTGATCGAGCGTCAATCCGCCCGGCAGATAGCCGAACCAGGTCGTGAAAGACGTGTTGGCCAGCATCTGGTCCTGCGATCGGGGATCGCCCATCGAATGGAGCACGTCGGCCGCGGAAGTGGGACCGCAGAAGCTTTGATTATGCTGAAACTCGAAGATCTGCTGGGCGTAGAGAGCCGCGACAGGCAGGCTCCACGCCTCGCGCATCAGTGTCGCATCGCGATAGTCGGCATTTCGCTCGATCGAGGCGATGGTGGCATAGCGATTGGGCTCCAGCAGCAGGGGAGCAAGCCGGGCAGCGACCAGCGCCACCGACAGCAGCACCGCGATGCCCAGGACGGCCAGCCCACGCTTGATCAAAGCGCGGCGGCTGCCGTCGCCGAACATGAGCCTGGTCAAGCGCCCATGAACGGCTGCAGGAGCCGGCTCCGTCATTCCGCAGCTCCGGCTCGTCCCGCATCGCCCCTGGCCCCGGACCACCCGATCCCGACGCGCCGGCGGCTAAAGCGGCCGCCGGGCTCCAGACTGTCGGTGATGACGTCGGCGACGCTTCGATAGGGCACCCTCAGCCGCCCGAGGTTGCGCTTCATCACGAGGGAGAGCGCGATGGGCGGCGCGAAGCGCGCCCAGGCGCCGACGGCGAAGGGAAGCGCATCGACGGACACCTCGAGCCCTTCCGGGACCGGTTGATCATCGCCGGCGACCATCGGGCCTGGGCACATCAACGCCCAATCGAGCCTCGACCGTTCGAGGCGACGCCAGTTGTCCAGGTGGGGCCGGTAGATGCCCGGCACGAACGGCAGGCCAATCCCGATCCGGCCGGCATGTGGAATATCGAGCACACCCGCGCCGGCAAGCATCCAGACCCGGCGTTCAGAGCCCAGAACCCGTTCCGCAGAAGTAACCACCCGATCGAACAGTTCGACGAAGCGCTGGCCGTCAACAACCGTGCCGGCGGCGCTGATCATGGCATCCTGGCCCTCCAGCGCCGCGTCGAGCGTGGCGGGGTCCATCGCGTCGAACCGCACCACGCGCAACCCGGTAGCGGGCACGCTGCCCAAGACGTGTCCAATCTGATCAGGATTGCGCACGGCGGCTGTCACGACATGCCCGCGCGCGAGACAGCTGGCCACAAGCCGTCGGCCGAGCTTACCGGCTGCTCCCAACACCACCACCTTCATTGTCACCCCGCCATCACGACGCGCCCATCGCGTCTGCAGCGACTTTATCGCCAGAAGGCATGGACGACGCATCGGCGTGCTGGCAGAATCGATCTGCAATTTCGCAGAACGAGCCTCAGCATGGATTGGGACCTGAACGACGTCCGGCATTTCCTCGCGGTGGCCCGGACCGGCAGTACACTGGCTGCCTCCAAAGCGCTCGGCGTCAACCAGACGACCTGCGCGCGCCGGATCGCGGCACTCGAAGGCGCCATCGGGTTGACCCTGTTCGAACGTGCCGCCAGCGGTTATCGCCTGACCCCGAGTGGCTCGGCGCTGGTCGGTCATGCCGAACACGTGGAGGCGGCGTCGGCGCGCATGATCGAGGCAGCGCAGGAATTGGCGCGCGCCGGACGCGCCGAAATCCGCTTTTCCACCAGCGACGTCCTGGCGGATCTGGTCGCGGGCCCGGCGATCGCCGGCTTCGCCCGCGAGCATCCCGACATCAGCGTGGTCTTCAACGCCGACAGCCGCGCGGTCGATCTGGCAACCAACGAAGCCGACGTGGCGCTGCGCGCGGCGCCGGTCATGGACGATCCGCAACTGGTCGTCCGCAAGGTGATGGACACGCCCTGGGCCTTCTATTGCGCGACGAGCTGGGCGCTGGACCACAGCGTGCCGGCAACCGCGGAAGACGTGGCCCGATACCCGCTCGCAACGCTGGAGGGCCGACCCGCCGCCATGCTTCGCGGCACCCTGCCGGGCGCGAAACTGCGTTATGCCAGCAACAGCATGAAGGCGCTCGTCGAAGTGATCAAGACCGGCGAATGCATCGGCGCCTTGCCGATGCTGGTCGGCGAACAGCAGCGCGATCTCCGCCGCTGCTTCGTCCTCGACATCGATGCGGGCGGGCTGTGGATCGTGTTTCACCAACGGCATCGACAGGCCACCCATATCCGGGCGTTTGTCGATCATCTGGCGGCCTTTATCCTGACGTGGCGACGAGGCCTGCAAACCGACGCCGGTGACTAGGCCTGCCCACGCCAACGTCCTGCACAATCGCAGGCAGGACCGGCACGCGAACGCAAGGCGCGATCCTCGCGGATCGAGACGATGATCCGCACCATCCTCTCGCGGGACGAGCGCGAGATCCTGCGGCAATCGATCCCCATTCTGGAACGGATGGGCGCTGCGATCGACGGCTGACGCCTCTGGCGGCGTCCTCGGTCTGGCGCAGGACAAAAGAAGGTCATCAGGCTTCGGGTGACGTTCTACGGAAGGCCCTCAAACGTCCTCGCTCCTTCGGCCTTCGGTCGACAGCAGCCGCCTGGTCGGGCGCCGGGTCGGTCCGGCGCACCCGTTGCCGTCGTCTTCAATCGTGGGCAGCTCCAAGGCCGACCGCAGTCGCCCCTCGCCTCGCCGGTACAGCATCGCGTCGCGCGCGGGCTCCAAGAGATCGGCCCGCGCAGTGAAGTCGGCAATCTTCTTGTTGAAGGGGATCGCACCACAGCCTGGCACGAGGCAATCCCGTTTCTGCTTCGGACACGCGTTGAATCTGCACAACCGGCCGAGGTAGCGGTCGCTGATCGGCTCGACCAGAAAGATGTCGAGCTGTTGATCGACCACGCTGGTTCCAGCTCCCGCCTGGTAAGCCGCGCGAAGGGCCTGCGAGGCGGCGCGGCGGAGCGATCCAAGCCGCTCCTGCGTATCGAGCCAAAGCGCAAGATCGAGATCGGCGCATTCATGCCAGACCTCGATGCCCTCACGGCGAAACTCCGAAAAACGCGGGACTTCCTTCCACAACGGCTTGGCCACCGATCCAATCACGGCCACCGCCTGCACCTCGGGAAACGCAGTCCATGCATCGGCGACGACATCGGCCGCAATTCTGAACTCGCGCTGCCGCGCCAGCAGGTAGCGGTTCTGCTCTTCGATCTTGGCCCGCCTCATCGTCCCAACTCCAGGAGCCTCATGAAATTGTGCCTGCGCGCCATGGCGCGCGCTTGAAGATCTATTAGGTAGAAGATACCTTACAAGGAACCTCATCGATGGCATTGAGCATCAAGGACCCTGAAACCGAGCGATTGGCACGGAATCTCGCACAGCTTACCGGAGAGAGCATCACGACGGCGACCAAACGTGCCATCGAGGAGCGGCTGCGCCGGGTTGGCGGTCATTCCCGCAAAGCCGCCCTGCTGGAGGATCTCGCTGACATCCGCCGGCGGTGGAGCGCTTTGCCGGTCCTGGACGACCGGACGTCCGACGACATTCTCGGCTACGACGAACATGGGCTGCCACGCTGATGGTGATCGACACGTCCGCTATCGTGGCGATCGCACTGAACGAGGCTGATGCAGCGGAGTTCGAGGAGCGGATCGCAGATGATCCGATCCGGCTGATCTCCACGGCTACCGTGCTCGAAGCCACAATCGTGCTCGAAACACGACTGGGGGACGCAGGCGGACGCGAGTTCGATCTTTGGCTGCTCAAGGTCGGAGCCGAGGTCGTCCCCGTCGATGCCGAGCAGACGGACGCCGCGCGGCGCGCCTGGCGCCGATATGGCAAGTGGCGCCATCCCGCCGCGCTGAACTACGGCGATTGCCTTGCCTATGCGCTGGCGCTGATCCGTGGGGAGCCGCTGCTGTTCAAGGGGGAGGACTTCGCCAGAACCGATATCAATCGACGCAGCGAAGGCCCGGCGGGATAGACACTGAGCGACCTGAGTACGGCGCAAAGGCGGTCTTCGCCGCCATACGAGAGAGGGACGAAGGAATCCCCTTTCGCCCGATTGCCATGGCACGGAACATGTCGCGAATGGCCATGACGTGAGAGCTGCGATATGCGCACCGTCATGATCCGCAGCGGCGCGGCGATCGTCGCGGTTGTTCTCTTCGGCCTGCTGTGGCTGGCGACGGCACGCCGCCTGTCGGAGCTGGTCGATGGCGTGGCGGCGGTGCGTTTGGCGAGCCTGTCGCCGTCGCCGTTCGGCTGGAACGGCACCTGGCTGCAATTCGGCGCGCCGACCGGGGACGTCGGCGAGAACCTGGTCGGGCGGATGCCGGGGATCGACCGGCAATTCCGCAGCCTCGATCTTACGCGACCGGGGCCATCCTACGGTTCGGCCGCGGAACTCGCGGTCGACGCCAGGGGGCGACTGGTGCTGTCCGCCGACGGCAAGAGCTTTGTGCTGGCCGTCCGCACCGGCAGCCACCTCCCGGTCGACGCCGGTGACCCCGAGATGCCGGAATTCGCGGCCGAGCCGGGCGACAGCGCCTCGCTCGTCATCGAGCGCAGCTGGCTCGCGTGGCCGACGCCGTTCGAGATCAATGTCGTGGGCATGGGTGGCACGGCGACGACGTGGAAACGCCGCGTCTGCTACAGGCTGTCATGGGTCAAACCCTCGGGTGCGCGGCTCTCCATGGTGTGGGCCGGCGAGCAGCCTTACGACGCGGTCAATCTGTGGCGCGCTCCGGAGGCGTTCCTGGAAACAGTCGAGATCCGCCAGGCCCCCGGTTCGCTGGAATAGAGACGCTGCGCTCAATGCAAAAACCTGTTATCCGGGAACAGTCCTCCTCCGTTGATTTGTGTCCTCCCGTGCAGGTCGATCCGCTTTCCATCCTGAAGACTGTGTTCGGCTATCCCGCCTTCCGCGGGCGGCAGCGGGAGATCATCGACCATGTGATTGCCGGAAACCATGCCTTCGTCCTGATGCCGACCGGCGGAGGCAAGTCGCTCTGCTACCAGATCCCGGCACTTGCCCGACCGGGGATCGGCCTCGTCATCTCTCCCCTCATTGCGCTGATGGAAGACCAGGTGGCGGCGCTCCGACAGGCCGGCGTGAAGGCCGCGGCGCTCAATTCCCGACTCTGGGGCGCGGAAAAGGATCTGCTCTGGCGGGATATCGAGCAGAGCGAGCTCGACCTCCTCTATATGGCCCCGGAAACGCTTTTGAAGCCCGAGACCCTCGATCGGCTGACATCCGCGCAGCTGTCTCTCATCGCCATCGATGAGGCCCACTGCGTTTCCCAATGGGGCCATGATTTCCGGCCCGAATACCGCGCGCTGAGCTGTCTCGCGGACCGCTTCCCCGGCGTGCCGCGCATTGCGCTCACCGCCACGGCGGATGCCCCGACGAGGGCGGAAATCGTCGAGCATCTGAACATCGGCGTCGAGAACAGCTTCGTCTCCGGCTTCGATCGCCCCAATATCCGTTATGGCGCGGCCGAGAAGACAAGCACGACGCAGCAGATGCTGCGCTTCCTGGAGCCCCGCAGAGGCGAGAGCGGCATCGTCTATTGTCTGTCCAAGCGCAAGACGGAGGACGTCGCCGCCACCCTCAACGCCCATGGCCTCACCGCGCTGCCTTACCATGCCGGCATGGAGATGAAGGCGCGGGAAGCAAACCAGCGCCGCTTCCAGCACGAACAAGGGCTGATCATGGTGGCCACCATCGCCTTCGGCATGGGCATCGACAAGCCCGATGTCCGCTTCGTGCTGCATGCGGACCTGCCCGGCAGCATCGAGGCCTTTTATCAGGAGACCGGCCGCGCCGGCCGCGACGGCTTGCCGGCCGAAACCCTGATGCTCTACGGCGCGGAGGACATCGCGCTGCGCCGCCGCTTCATCGACGAGTCGGACGCTCCCGATGCACGCAAGCGCACCGAGCGCCGCAAGCTGGATGCGCTGCTCGGTTTCGCCGAATCCTGCCAATGCCGCCGGCAGGTTCTCTTGCGCTATTTCGGCGACGACTGCGACGCCTGCGGCAATTGCGACGTCTGTCTCGACCCGCCCGAGACCTTCGACGGCTCCATCGCCGCCCAAAAGCTTCTTTCCTGCATCTACCGCACCGGCGAGCGTTTCGGGCAGGCCCATGTCGTCTCGGTGCTCCTGGGCGAGCTCGACGAGCGCATCGAGCGGCTCGACCATGACAAGCTCTCCACCTTCGGCATCGGCAAGGAGCACGACCGCAACGCGTGGCGCTCGATCGTCCGCCAACTCGTCGCTCATGGGCTGATCACGGTGGACGTGGCGGGCCACGGCGGCTTGTCGATCTCTCCCCAAGGCCGCCAGTTTCTGCGTGAGAAGACGCCCCTGAGCTTGCGCGTCCTGAAGAAGGCCAAACCGGATCGGAAATCCGCCCGTCGGGACGCAACCGGCGCGCTTCCTGCCGCGGACCACGGCCTTTTCGAGAAGCTGCGCGCCAAGCGCCTGGAACTGGCCAGGTCGCAGAACGTGCCGCCCTATGTCATCTTCCACGACAAAACACTGGCGGAAATGGCCGCGCGCCGTCCGCGGTCCATGGCCGACCTGGGTGCGATCCCCGGCGTCGGCGAGGCCAAGCGCGCGCGCTATGGGCAGGCGTTTCTCGAGGTCGTGAACGGACACGATGCAAGGCTTGGGGAAGCCCCCCGGGCTTAGCCGACGATGTGGAGAACCCCGGCGTCATTTTCGCCTCCTAGGCTTGATGACAGCGGGCGCGGCCCACGGCGAGTTTCGATAGACCAGTGATGACCCATATGACCCATCTGGCCTGGCTGCGATCACCGGGAACGGCACGGAGCCATTCATCGACAACGGCGAGCTCATGCCCATCCGCACCATTGTCCGCTACCCCGACCCTCGGCTTGCGCTCCCGGCGCAGCCCGTGGCCGTGTTCGACGAGGCACTGCGCGACCTGGCGCGAGACCTGCTCGACACCCTGCGCGCCGCGCCCGGCATCGGGATCACCGCGCCGCATCTCGGCATCTCGCTCCGGGTCGTGGTGCTCGAACTCGACGCCAACGACGGCGCGCGGACCTACGTCAATCCGGAGATCACCTGGGCATCGCCGGAGACGATCCTGCATCGGGAAGGCAGCGTCTCGATGCCCGGTGTCACCGACGACGTCCGGCGACATGCGCGCGTCCGGATCAGCTATCGCGATCTCGACGGCAACCTCAAGACCGAGGACTCCCAGGGCCTGCGTGCAGTCTGCCACCAGCACGAGATCGATCAGCTCGACGGCCTGTTCTGGATCAAGCGGCTGTCCCGCCTCAAGCGCGAGCGGTTGGTCAGGCGATTTGAGAAGCTGTCGCGGGAGTGAGGCGAAGGCGTGGGCGCAGGGATCGACCAACCCTGGAGATCAGGCCCACGGGATGCTTTGGCGAAGAATACCCCGCCGATTTGTCTAGAAAGCTGGTGGGTTAAGCTAAAGAAGAGCCGCGCCATGCGCCGTAGCGCAGATAAGGACAATCCTTGACCCCAGCCGTAGATGGATATACATTTTATAATATGTATATCCAGTAGAGAATATGGCCATGCAGGTTGCCAAATGGGGAAACAGTCTTGCGGTCCGCCTTCCCGCCGCCGTCGTCGACGCGCTCGAGCTCAAGGAAGGCGACGAGATCGAGATCCATGTCGCCGAAGCACGGCGCTTTGCCGTCGCGCGAAAGCCCGGGCGCGAAGAGTTGCTGAAGCGTCTCCGCGCCTTCCGCGGCAGGCTGCCCGCCGACTTCAAGTTCGACCGGGACGACGCGAATGCCCGCTAGCTTCTTCGACACCAACGTCCTCGTCTATGTCGCGTCGGGCGATCCGGCGAAAGCGAATCGAGCCGAGGCGGCCATCGCCGCCGGTGGGGCGATCAGCGTTCAGGTTCTCAATGAACTCGCCAACGTCGCGCGTCGGAAGATGCAAATGTCCTGGGACGACACACATGCGTTGCTCACGACGTTGCGCGGCCTCTTGACGGTTCATCCGCTCACGATCGAGACCCACGAAACCGGATTGGAGCTCGCCGAGCGGTACGGCTTTTCCACCTACGATGCCATGATAGCCGCCTCGGCGCTTCACGCCGGCTGCGACACGCTATGGTCGGAAGACATGCAACACGGCATAGTCCTCGGCGAGGGGCTGCGGATTGTCGATCCGTTTCGGATGGCGCCGTGATGTGGCGCGCGCGATCGGCCGATCTCTCGAGTCAGGACTCCGGTGAAGCGCAGCTTACGCCCCCTCAGCTTCGGTCTGCGGTGAACGGGGCGCGGATACAGGTCGCCGATTGAGCTCATTTTTGTCGCGTCGGCAGAATGCAGCTCTTCGCCTGCATCATAGCGACAGCTTGCCGATCGAAGCCCCGCCATCGACGTGCAGTGTCTGACCGGTCATGAAAGCGGCGTCGTCGGATAGGAGAAAGGCGACTGCCGCAGCGATTTCCTCCGGCCTGCCGAAGCGGCGCATCGGAACGCCGGCGAGATAGCGCGCTTCCCCCTCGCTGCCGGGGGCGTTGTTCGCCCTGAACAGCTCGGTCTCGGTCGGCCCCGGCGAAACGGCGTTGATCGCGATACCTGTCGCGGCAAGCTCCAGGGCCCAGCTTCGGGTGAAGCTCACGAGCGCAGCCTTGGCCGCCGCATAGCTCGTGCGCTCGACGCTGCCGAGCACCGTGAGGCTGGAGATATTGACGATCCTTCCCCATCCGCGTGAGCGCATGCCCGGAAGGGCTGCCTGCGTCGCGACCAGCGCCGGATGCAGATTGACGCGCATGACTTCCTCGAGTGTCGAGACGGCAATCTCCCCAAGGGGGGCCGCACGCACGAGGCCGACGTTGTTGACGACGCCGTCGACTTCGGCCTCCCGGACGATCGCCGCGAGCCTGTCGCCGGAGGCCGGATCAGCGAGGTCGAGGGGATGTAACTCGCCGGGGAATCCTTCCGACGCGTTGCGCGCAATGCCGACGACGGCGTGTCCCTGGCGTGCGAGGCGGTGTGACAGCGCGAGGCCGATGCCCTTGCTGGCGCCGGTGATCAGGAAAGTTCTCTTCATGGAACATCCTTTCGGCCCCGCTCCTTGCGGGCGGGGCCTGTTGCACGGGTTTCGGTCAGGCGGCGAGGCTGGCGGCGCGGCGCAGCGCCGGCAGCATGTCTTCAGGTTCGGGGCGGCGGGTGTAGTCCGGATTCACCTCGGCATAGAGGACCACGCCGTCCTGGCCGACGACGAAGCGGGCCGGCATGGGCAAGGTCCAGCTCGGATCGCCATTGAAGGCCGGCAGGTCGTTCTTCAGCGACTTGTAGAGCTCGACCAGATAGTCCGGCATCTCGAAACGCAGGCCGAAAGCAGCGGCGACGTGGTTATGCGGGTCCGACAGGATCGGAAAGGACAGGTTGTTCTGCCGGACGGACTTGCGGCTGTTCGCCGGGTTCTGCGGCGAGATCGCGGCCAGGCTTGCGCCGAGTTCCTTGAACCGCGGGAGCGCTCCCTGCAGCGCCTGGAGCTCCATATTGCAATAGGGGCACCAGACGCCACGATAGAAGCTGATGACCAGCGGCCCCTTGGACAGAAGGTCGTCGGACGAGACCGAGTTGCCCTCCGGGTCGGACAGCATGAAGGCCGGCAGCTTGTCGCCCGCCTTCAACGCACGCTGGGCGGCACCGGAAGCGATCAACTCGGCCGTGGCGCGGTGCATCGTCTCGATCACCGAATAGGGAACGTTATACGGCGGCTTGCCCGCCTCGAAATCGGCCTTGAAGGCGTCGAGCCTGGATTGCAGGGTCATGATCTTGCACCTCGAGCTTGGGCGGTTGAGGCGGATGGGAGGCGGTCAGCCGTTGGCGGCCATCGAACGGGCGACTTCGGCGGCGCTGATGCCCTCCAGCGCGAGACCGTAACCGGCGCCTTCGTCGATGATCCGGCGCAGCTTTTGCGTCAGCGCGATGCGGGTATAGCGGCTGGTGAGCGGCGGAAGCGCGGCGATCCCCTCGGCGATTTCACGGGCGCGAGTCAGCAGCTTGTCGGCCGGCACGATCTCGTTCACCGCACCCCACTCCTTGGCGGTCTGGGCGTCGAGCACCTGCCGGGTGAGGATGAAATAGCGGCCGCGAATGCTGCCGATCACCTCGGGCCAGAGCAGGTTGACGCCATCACCAGGGACAATGCCGAAGTCGAAATGCGGCTTGTCCTGAAAGACAGTTTCTGGCGTGGCGAGGATGATGTCCGTGAGCAGCGCATATTCCGAATGCAGCAGGACCGGACCATTAAGCGCGGTGATCATCGGCACCTCGATGTCGAGGATGTTCATGAGCACTTTCTTGCCCTCGCGGTAGATCTTGTCGTAACCGCGCGGCGAGAAGAAATCGAAGCCCTCGGGGCTGATCGCATCCATGAAGGCGTCGCCTGAACCGGTCAGGATCACGACGCGGTTATCCGCGTCAGACCCGATCTGGTGGAAGAGATCGACGAACTGCTCATGGGTATGGCCGTTGAAGATCAGCTTGCCACCATCGGTGTGCAGCGCGACTTCCAATACGCCGCTTTCCGAGCGGGTCAGGCGGGCATTGGCGAAGGCATTCTTGTAGCTTTCGAAGCGGGACATGGCGGTTCTCCTGTTATCTTGGGTTGGATTGTGGATGTTCGGGGACGATCAGGCGGCGGGCACGAGGGCTTCGACGCGGGCGACGGCACGCTGGACGGCCGCGCGTGCCGCGACGTCGTCGTACCAGCGGGACAGGTTCGGCCTGTCGGCCAGCGTCAGGCCGGGAAACTGGCGACGCCACAGCCAGCCGAAGTGGGCGATGTCGGCGATCGTGAAATCGTCACCGGCGACGAAGGCCTGATCGGCCAGCTTCGCGTCGAGAAGACCGAGAATGCGTTCGGCCTCGCTGGCGAAGCGGGCCTCGGCGATCGGCTGCGGCTCCGGCGACGAGCGTTTGAAGAAACCCGCATTGCCGAAGGCAGGGCTCAGGCCGGAAGCATGAAAGAAGAGCTGCTCGAAGACGCGGGCGCGGGCGGCGCCGCTCTCCGGCAGGAGCCTGCCGGTCTTCTCCGCCAGATAGACGAGGATGGCGGCGCTTTCCGTCAGGACGAACCGCCCGCCGTCCCCGTCATCGACCAGCACCGGCACCTTGCCGTTCGGGTTGAGAGCAACGAAAGCAGTTGCCTTCTGCTCGCCCTGGCGGACGTTGACCGGTTTCAGCGCGTAGGCCAGCCCCATCTCTTCCAGCGCAATCGGCACCTTGACGCTGTTGGGCGTGGCGAAGGCGTGAACTTCGATCATCTCTGTCTCCATCGGACTGTTTGTCGACGTTGGACAGAACCATGACCATTCCCATGATATTGCGGCAGGAGCGTTGAGGCGATATTGCTTATTCCTGAGGAGAATAAGCAAGATGGACAGACTGCAGGCGATGACCGCCTTCGTGCGCGTCGTGGAGACGGGTTCCTTCTCGGGAGCGGCCCGGCAGATCGGCGTCGGGCAACCGGCGATTTCGAAAACAATCGCCCAGCTCGAGGACCGGCTTCAGGTGCGGTTGCTGGTGCGCTCGACCCATGGTCTGACGCCGACGGATGCGGGGCTCCGGTTCTACGAGCGCGCCAAGTCGGCGATCCACGAAGCCGACGAGGCGGAGTTGGAGGCGCGGGGCGCGGGCGCAGGCCTGACCGGTCAGCTTCGCGTCTCGGCCGCAACCACCTTCGCCAGGCTTCTGGTCGTGCCGCGGCTGCCGGAATTCCTCACCCGGCATCCCGATCTGGAGATCGACATCGTCCTCGACGACCGCGTCATCGACCTCGTTTCCGAAGGAGTCGATGTTTCATTGCGGATGGGCCAACTGTCGGATTCCGCGGCGGTGGCAAGGCGGCTTGCGCGTGGGCGCCGATCCGTCATCGCAACGCCGGCCTATCTCGAGCAGGCCGGGGTTCCGGCTGTGCCAGCCGAACTCGCGACGCATCAGGCGATCGTCTACAGCCAGCTCGAAAACAACTGGATGTTCCGAAAGGACGGCACCGAAGCATCGGTCGCAATCCGTGGCCGCGTCAGGATCAGTGCCGCCGAAGGGATCCGTGCCGCGGTGCTCGCCGACATGGGGCTGACGGTCAACTCCGACTGGATGTTTGCGCCCGAGCTGGAAAGCGGCGCCGTCGTTCGCGTGCTGAAGGACTGGGAGCTTCCGCCCGTCGATCTGTGGGCGGTCTTCCCGACTGGACGGCTGGCAAGCGCCAAGGCACGGGCCTTCGCCGATTTCGTAGAAGCCGCGATTGGGCAGCCGGATGCCCCGATGCCGCGTCTGACGAAGAGTCACGCCGATGCGGCCAGAGCCAGATCGCGAAAAGGCCGTCAGCGATGGTGAAGTCCGTCGCCGTCAGCAGCGTGGCCCTCGCGCCGGTTGCAACACGGCGCACCATTCGCGGGTTGAACGGCACCGCTTCAAGCGATCGCGGCCCGGCTTCCGACCGGATTCCGGCAAGCGTCGCCGGCGACCTGCCGGGCGTCAGTCACGCGACATGGACAGCCCCGCCAGAAGCGGAGCGTATGCGGCGAGCCTGCGGGATACGAACTCGGTGAAAAGCCGCACGCGCTTCGTCTTGCGTGTCTCCCCCTGGGTGAGAAGCCAGAGTGCGCCGTACATGTGCAGGTCGGTGCCCGGCACCCTCACCAGCAGGGGGTCGGCATCTCCGACGAAGCACGGCAGTGTCGTCATCCCGATCCCTTGTCGTACGGCAACGATCTGCGCCTCGGCGTCCGTGGTCCTGAACGGAACCCCCGTGGTGCGGACCTCACCCTCGCGGGCCCAATCCGGGATTCCATGAATGCTGATGACGATCCACCGGAGGGGATCAAGCGCGCCCGCACGCCTCGCAGCTAGTCGATCGCGGGACATATAGACGCCGCCGAAAACTTCCGGTCCTTTCAGTCCGTGAAGATTGAGCGGCAGGGTTTTGCGGTCGTAAACGACGCGGATCGCGACGTCGGCCTCTCGGTTGGTCAGATTTGCCAGATCGCCGAACGACAGAATTTCCATCTCGATGTCCGGATGCAGGCGCGCGAAATCGGCGAAGTCCGGCATGAACAGGTGTGTCGCGAGAGTCGGCGCCAAGGTCACCCGCAGAAGCCCGCGCACGCTCTGGTCACGCCCGAAG
>JARLJA010000125.1 GCA_031291445.1 Xanthobacteraceae bacterium
CAGCGCGGGCTGTCGCAGGAGGAGGCGGTGGCGCTGGTGGTCAACGGCTTCGTCAAGGACGTGCTGCAGCAGCTGCCGATGGAGTTCGCCGTCGAGGCGCAGAAGCTGATTTCGATCTCGCTGGAAGGCAGCGTCGGATAGCCCCGCGCATCCACCACATCACGAGGAGACCAGAGCATGACGCCGCTGTTGCAGATCCGAGGGCTCGAGGCCGAGGTCGCCGGACGAAAGATCCTCAATGGTCTCGATCTCACCGTCAACGAAGGCGAGATCCACGCCATCATGGGACCGAACGGCGCGGGCAAGTCGACGCTCAGCCACGTGCTCGCCGGCAAGCCGGGCTACGAGATCACCGGTGGCGAGGTGCTGTTCCGCGGCGAGGACCTGCTCGCCATGGCGCCGGACGAGCGCGCCGCCAAGGGCGTGTTCCTGGCGTTCCAGTATCCCATCGAGATTCCCGGCGTCGCCACCCTGACCTTCCTGCGCACCGCGCTCAACGCCCAGCGCAAGAAGCGCGGCGAGGAGGAACTGTCGTCGCCCGACCTGCTCAAGCGGGTGCGCGAGATCGCCAAAAAGCTCGGCGTCGATCCCGAGATGCTGCGCCGGCCGCTCAATGTCGGGTTCTCCGGCGGCGAGAAGAAGCGCAACGAGACGCTGCAGATGGCGCTGCTCGAGCCCCGGCTTTGCATTCTCGACGAAACCGATTCGGGTCTCGACATCGACGCGCTGAAGGTGGTCGCCAACGGCGTCAACGCGCTGCGCGCGCCCGAGCGCGGCATGATCGTCATCACCCACTACCAGCGCCTGCTGGATTACATCGTGCCGGACATCGTCCACGTGCTGGCGGCCGGCCGCATCGTGCGCACCGGCGCCAAGGAGCTGGCGCTCGAACTGGAAGCGACCGGCTACGCGCAATACCAGGGCGAGGCGGCGTGACGCCATGAACGTGCACGCACGCCCCGCCAAAACCGCCGCCGAACTGGCACTTGCCGGCGTCTACCGCGACGCGCGGTCGGCGCTGCCCGGCGGCACGGCCGTCGCCGCCCAGCGCAACGCCGCGTTCGAGGCCTTCTCCGGCACCGGCCTGCCGGGTAGCCGGCTCGAATCCTGGAAATACACCGACCTGCGTCGCCTGATGGCCGATGCCCTGCCGCTGGCGCCGCCGCCCGACGCCGCGACGCGCGCGGCCCAGGCCAAGACCTCGGGCGGACCATTGGCCGGCCTCGGCCTGCGTCGCCTCGTGATCATCGACGGCGCGCTCGATCTCGCCCATTCCGACCTCGCCGATCTCGAGCCCGGGCTCGCCGTGCGCGCCATGGCCGAGGTGCTGGCCTCCGACGAGCCGCTGCTGACGCTCGGGGGCAGCGCGTCCGTCACCAACCCGACGCTGGCGCTCAACGCGGCGCTGGCCGCCGACGGCGTGGTGCTGAGCATCGCGCCGGGGGCCGTCATCGCGCGGCCGATTCATCTCGCCTTCGTCAACACCGGCGCCCGCGTCGCCGCCTATACCCGGTCGCGGGTGGTGGTCGGCGCCGACGCCATGGTCGCCCTCGTCGAAAGCCACGAGGGTCCCGACGGCGCGCAATACCAGGTCAACACAGCGCTGGAGCTCGTGGTCGGCGATGGCGCCCGGGTCGATCACGTCAAGGTGACGCGAGAAGGCAACGCCGCGCTCCATGTCGGCGCGCTGCTCGCCGAGGTCGGCGCGCGGACCAGCTTCACCACCCTCGGCTTCACCGTCGGCGGCGCGCTGATCCGCAACGACCTCGCGATCCGGCTGGCCGGCGAGGCCACCGTCGCCGCCATTCGCGGCGTCAGCCTGCTGGCCGGCACCCAGCACGCCGACACCTCGCTCACGGTCGACCATGCCGCGCCCGGCGGCCAGAGCCGCGAGCTGTTCAAGACCGTGGTCGACGACCGCGCCCGCGCCGTGTTTCAGGGCAGGATCAACGTTCGGCAGCCGGCCCAGCAGACCGACGCCAAGATGATGGTGCGGGCCCTGCTGCTGTCCGACGACGCCCGCGCCGACAGCAAGCCCGAGCTCGAGATCTTCGCCGACGACGTCCAGTGCGGCCACGGCTCGACCGTCGGCCCGATGGACGAGCAGCTCAAGTTCTACCTGCTGGCGCGGGGTATCCCGGAGCAGCAGGCCAAGGCGCTGCTGATCCAGGCGTTCGCCGCCGAGGCGGTCGAGACCGTCGCTCACGAGGGACTGCGCGAGGTGTTGTCGGACGCGACCGCGCGCTGGGTGCAGGAGCGCTAGTGCCGTGCACCCCGCAGTGACCAATGGCAGCTACGACGTCGCGCGGGTCCGCGAGGACTTTCCGATTCTCGGCATGACCGTGCACGGCAAGCCGCTGGTCTATCTCGACAATGCCGCCTCGGCGCAGAAGCCGAAGGCCGTGCTCGAACGCATGACGCGGGCCTACGAGACCGAATACAGCAATGTCCATCGCGGCCTGCACTACCTCGCCAATGCCGCCACCGACGCCTATGAGGGCGCCCGCGACAAGGTGGCGCGGTTTCTCAACGCCGGGCGCAGCGACGAGATCATCTTCACGCGCGGCGCCACCGAAGCGATCAACCTGGTCGCCCAGACCTTCGGCCGCGAGCGCATCGGCCCGGGCGACGAGATCGTGCTGTCGATCATGGAGCACCACGCCAACATCGTGCCGTGGCATTTCCTCCGCGAGCGCCAGGGCGCGGTGATCAAGTGGGCGCCGGTCGACGACGACGGCAATTTCCTGCTCGACGAATTCGAGAAGTGCCTGACCGACCGCACCAGGATGGTGGCGATCACCCAGATGTCGAACGTGCTGGGGACCACCGTGCCGGTGAAGGATGTGATCCGGATCGCCCATGCCCGCGGCATTCCGGTGCTGGTCGACGGCGCCCAGGGGGCGGTGCACCTCGACGTCGACGTCCGCGATCTCGACTGCGACTTCTACGTCATCACCGGCCACAAGCTCTACGGGCCGACCGGGATCGGCGCGCTGTACGGCAAGCACGAGCATCTCGCGACCATGCCGCCCTTCAACGGCGGCGGCGAGATGATCCGCGAGGTGTCGCAGGATCGCGTCACCTACGGCGAGCCGCCTCATCGCTTCGAGGCCGGCACGCCGGCCATCGTCCAGGCCGTCGGGCTCGGCGCCGCGCTCGACTACATCACATCGATCGGCAAGCCGCGGATTCGCGCCCACGAGGCGGCGCTGGTCAGCTATGCCCACGAGCGGCTGGGCGAGATCAATTCGCTGCGGATCATCGGCAACGCCCGCGACAAGGGCGCGATCGTCTCGTTCGAGGTCGACGGCGGCCATGCCCACGACTACGCCACCATCATCGACCGTTCCGGCGTCGCTGTGCGGGCCGGGACCCACTGCGCCATGCCGCTGTTGGCGCGCTTCGGCGCGTCGGCGACCTGCCGCGCCTCGTTCGCCCTCTACAACACCCGCGAGGAGGTCGACGCGCTGGTGCGCGCCGTCGCCAAGGCTCAGGAGATGCTGGCATGACCCGCGAAACACGTGGCGCGCTGCGCCGGGATACCGCGCCCACGGCCAAGGGCGTCCGTCGCCGGGTCCAGCGCATGCCGGAAGCCCGTCAGCCGGACTTCGTTCTCAGCGGGATGGTCCAGGCGGTGGCGCCGGTGGCCAATGATGGCACCTATCCGCACCGGGACATCGGCGAGATCGTGGTTGAGGTCGGCGACATCGGTCTGGTCCGGGAGCGCTGGCGCTTCCTCGGCGAGACTTACTATACGGTCGAATTCCCGGTGCGCGCCGCGCTGGTGATCATGCGCGGCCGGGAGATGGTGCGCATCTTTCCGTGATGGCGAGAAAGCATGGCGGCTTGGAATCGAGCCAACCCCGTCACCCTGAGGAGCCTCGCGTAACGAGGCGTCTCGAAGGGTGAACGGCCCAGCCCGGGCTGTCGCCCTTCGAGGGCCGCGCTTCGCGCAGCCACCTCAGAGTCTGACTCAAAATTGCAGCCAATAAATTCAGGCCGTTATTGATGAACTCGTCATGCCCGGCCAGCGCGATCCGTCTTCGACGGATCGCTAGGACTAAGGTCTGCCGGGCATCCACGACTTAACAGCGCTGCCGCAAGAAAGACGTGGATGGCCGGGACAAGCCCGGCCATGACGGAAAAAACAGCAATCGCAACATCTTGAAAATGCTCGCTGCATTTTCGGTCAGACACTCAGGACGACGGGAGAGGGTGAGCGAAGCCGCTGTTCCATCGCAGTATGCGCGACCACTGTGCCAGCACCGCGCTACCCCGCCAGCGCGCGCTCGGCGTCGCGGCGCACCCGGTCGACCATGGAGCGGAAGCCGTTGGAGCGCTGCGGGGTGAGATGCTCGCGCAGGCCGAGCTGCTCGAACAGGGCGATGGGATCGCTGGCGAGCACCGCCGCCGGCGCCTTGCCGGAGACCGTCGCCAGCAGGATGGCGACCAGGCCGCGCACGATATGGGCGTCGCTGTCGCCGGAGAAGGTCAACACCGCGCCGCCGGCGCCACGGTGGGCCGAGAGCCACACCTGGCTGGCGCAACCCTGCACCTTGTTGGCATCGCAGCGCTCGGCCTCCGCCATCGGCGGCAGGCCGCGGCCGAGCTCGATGACATAGCGGTAGCGGTCCTCCCAGTCGTCGAGCACCGCGAAATTGTCGATGATGTCGTCGAGGCCGGGCAGGTCGCCGGCCGCGGCGTTGGTCACAGCGAGGTCCATCGTCGTCTCCATCTCGTCGTCTCCGGACACATCATGGTTGCCATGCTCGACATCATGGCCGCGTGGCTTCGCCCGGCACGATGCTGAGGCGTGGTCGGGCTCTGGCCTCACCGATGGCCGCCGCCACCTTGCCGCGGACGTCGTCGGCCGTGATCGGCCGGCCGAGCACGCCCGCCGTCTTCGGCAATCGACCGGCGCCGGGCGCCGGCCCGCCGGTTTCGGCGGTCAGCACGATGCGCGCGCCGGCGACGTCGGTGTCCGCCAGCGGCATCAGGCGGGGTTCGAGCAGAACCACCTCGGGAGCGCGGCCCACGGCGGTGCGCGCCTGCTCGAGACAGGCATAGGCGTGGATATCGTAGGCATCGCGAAGGATGAAGGAGAGAGCCGAGCGCATCACTTCGTCGCTCTCGACCACGTAGACCACGGGGCGCGTGCCGCCGGGGGAGTGCGTTCTGCTTGTCATCGGCAAATGTCCGGACGTTGTCGGGCTTCACGAAGCGTGGGCTCAACCAAGCAAGCGACGTACCACGCGTGATCCGGAGGATGTGAGCGCGTCATGTCGTGGCCGGTGGCGCGAGGTTGTTGTTTTCCGGACAGCTGGGCCATCCGCGTCGGCCGAAGCCGGCGCGATGTCG
This sequence comes from Xanthobacteraceae bacterium, assembly GCA_031291445.1. Taxonomy (GTDB): domain Bacteria; phylum Pseudomonadota; class Alphaproteobacteria; order Rhizobiales; family Xanthobacteraceae; genus Bradyrhizobium_A. The sequence continues at coordinate 5,359 of JARLJA010000125.1, forward strand.
GGTTTGCAACAAGTCCCGCGTCGCGACGCTATCTCCTTTGAATCCATATGATTTTCGTCCGCCCGAAGCGCTGGCACGGTCGTTGCAACCCTTGAGCTGCAAGGCTGGACGGCGGCACGTGTCGCGGCAGGCAGGCGCCTCCGCAACCGCCGCGCAATTCAGGTGTGACGGTGGCGATCCGCACGGTTCGCGCGGGTGGTTGAGCGAAGTTGGATCTCAAGGAGAGAACGATGTCTTCACTGCGACAAATCGCATTTTACGGCAAGGGCGGGATCGGCAAGTCGACGACCTCGCAGAACACGCTGGCGGCGCTGGCGGAGATGGGCCACAAGATCCTGATCGTGGGTTGCGACCCGAAGGCGGATTCGACCCGCCTGATCCTGCATGCCAAGGCGCAGGACACCATCCTCAGCCTGGCGGCCAACGCCGGCAGCGTCGAGGATCTCGAGCTCGAAGACGTCATGAAGATCGGCTACCGCGACATCAAGTGCGTGGAGTCGGGCGGTC
>JARLJA010000126.1 GCA_031291445.1 Xanthobacteraceae bacterium
CATCCTCTTTTTGCCCTCTTTCTGCTTGTCGAGCAGCTTGCGCTTGCGGGTGACGTCGCCGCCGTAGCACTTGGCGGTGACGTCCTTGCGGAAGGCGCGCACGGTCTCGCGCGCGATCACCTTGCCGCCGATCGCCGCCTGGATCGGGATCTGGAACATGTGCGGCGGGATCAGTTCCTTCATCTTCTCGACCATGGCGCGGCCGCGGCCCTCGGCGCGCTGGCGGTGCACCAGCATCGACAGCGCGTCGACCGGCTCGTTGTTGACCAGGATCTGCATTTTTACGAGATCGGCCGGCTTGTAGTCGGTGAGATGATAGTCGAACGAGGCGTAGCCCTTGGAGACCGACTTCAGGCGGTCGTAGAAATCGAACACCACCTCGTTGAGCGGCAGGTCGTATTTCACCATCGCGCGGGAGCCGACATAGGTCAGCTCCTTCTGCGCGCCGCGGCGGTCCTGGCACAGCTTCAGGACGCTGCCGAGATATTCGTCGGGGGTGAGGATGGTGGCCTCGATCCAGGGTTCCTGGATCTCGGCGATCTTCACCACGTCGGGCATGTCGATGGGGTTATGGATCTCGATCACCTGCCCGTCGGTCAGGTGCATCTTGTAGATCACCGACGGCGCGGTGGCGATCAGGTTGAGGTTGAATTCGCGCGACAGCCGTTCCTGGATGATTTCCAGGTGCAACAGGCCGAGGAAGCCGCAGCGGAAACCGAAGCCGAGCGCGGCGGAGGTCTCCATTTCGAACGAGAAGCTGGCGTCGTTCAGGCGCAGCTTGCCCATGGCGGCGCGCAGGGTCTCGAAATCGTCGGCGTCGACCGGAAACAGGCCGCAGAACACCACCGGGATCGCCGGCTTGAAGCCCGGCAGCATGGTGGCGACCGGCTTGCGGTCGTCGGTGATGGTGTCGCCGACCCGGGTGTCGGCGACTTCCTTGATCGCGGCGGTGATGAAGCCGACCTCGCCGGGACCCAGTTCGTCGACCTGGGTCATCTTCGGCGTGAAATAGCCGACCCGCTCGACGTCGTAGGCGGCGCCGGTGCCGAGCATGCGGATGCGCTGGCCCTTGCGGATCGTGCCGTCGACCACCCGGATCAGCACCACCACGCCGAGATAGACGTCGTACCAGCTGTCGACCAGGAGCGCGGTCAGCGTGGCGTCGCGGTCGCCCTTCGGCGGCGGCAGCCGGGTGACGATCGCCTCCAGCACGTCGCCGATGCCGAGCCCGGTCTTGGCCGATATCATCACCGCGTCGGAGGCGTCGATGCCGATCACGTCCTCGATCTGCTGCTTGACCTTGTCCGGTTCGGCGGCAGGCAGGTCGATCTTGTTGAGGACGGGCACGATCTCGTGGTTGTTGTCGAGCGCCTGGTAGACGTTGGCCAGCGTCTGGGCCTCGACGCCCTGGCTGGCATCGACCACCAGCAGCGAGCCCTCGCAGGCCGCCAGCGACCGGCTGACCTCGTAGGCGAAGTCGACGTGGCCGGGCGTGTCCATCAGGTTGAAGATGTAATCCTTGCCGTCCTTGGCGTGGTAGTTGAGGCGGACGGTCTGGGCCTTGATGGTGATGCCGCGCTCGCGCTCGATGTCCATCGAATCGAGCACCTGCTCCTTCATCTCGCGCTCCGCGAGCCCGCCGGTGGTCTGGATCAGGCGGTCGGCGAGGGTCGATTTGCCATGGTCGATGTGCGCGACGATGGAAAAGTTGCGGATGTTGGAAATGGGAGTCGTGGCCATGGGGCGCGGGATAGCACCGGCGTTCCAAGGCGGCAACCGCCTTGCCGCTCCCGCCACGGCAACCGGCGCGGACGGCGGTTGCCAGGCCGTGTCGCCCTGTCATGTTTCGGCCGTGAAACCGGCCTCGGGATCGGCGCGAGCCGCTACTCCGGCGGCGCGGCGGGTGCTATGTGGCCTCTCATCGCCGGGGCTTGCCGAAGGGAACCTGATGACGACTGTTCAGAGCATGCCGGGCGGCCGCGCGTCGCGGCTGCGACTCGCCTCCCGGCTGCGCCGGTTGTCGGCCTGGCTGGTGGCGAACGCGACCGGCCGGGTCACGGCGCCGGCCATGGTGATCTGGTTCGCGGCACTCCACGCCGTGCTGTGGACGGTCTGCCTGATGTCGCTGAAGGCCGCGCAGGACGTTCACATGGACGTCGCCGAAGCCTACGGCTGGGGCCAGAAATTCCTGCTCGGCTACGGCAAGCATCCGCCGCTCTCGGGCTGGATCGCCGGCCTGTGGTTCATGGCCTTCCCGGTCGCCGACTGGTCGACCTACGCGCTGGCGATGGCGACGCTGGCGGTCGCCCTCGTGGTGTGCTGGCACCTCGCCTGCGAGGTGGTCGACCGCCGCCGCGCGTTCGCCACCGTGCTGATGCTCGCGATCTATCCGGTGTTCAATTTCAAGGGCTTCAAATACAACGCCGACCTCCTGCAACTGGCGGTGCTGCCGCTGATCGTGCTGGCCTATCTGCGCGCCTTCGAGCAGCGCACGGTGCGCGCCGGCGTCTGGCTCGGACTCGCAGCGGTCGCCGGCATGATGACCAAGTACTGGGCCGTCACGGTGATCGGCACCGTCGGGCTCGCCGCCCTGCTGGATCCCGACCGCGTCCGCTTCCTGCGCTCGCCCGCGCCATGGGTGGCGCTCGTGGTGCTCGTGGTCGGCATGCTGCCGCACGTCTGGTGGCTGGTGCAGGTCGATTTCGCGCCCTTCGCCTATGCCGACGACGTCTACGTGATGCCGTCCCGGCTGAGCAGCGCCGCGCTCGCGGCGACCTATGTCGGCCACTACGCCGCATTGCTGGCGGTGCCGCTGCTCGCCGCGGCGGCGGCGCTGGCGGGCCCGCGCCGGAAGCGGTTCTGGCGGGATCCGGCCACCAACCCGGCGCCGATCGCGCGCGGCCGGGCGCGCAGCGTCTGGCTGATGCAGGCGGTGCTCGCGGCCGGGCCGCCGCTCGCCGCGGTGGCGCTGGCGGTCCATCTCAAGACCGACTGGGGCATCCCGCTGTTCTTCATGGTGCCGCTGTCGCTGGTCGCCTGGCCGCGGCTCGAGGTGCGGCGCAGGACGCTGGTCGGGCTGGCGGCGATCTGGCTGGTGTTCACGCTGGCCGTCATGGTGGCCTCGCCGAGCATCGCGCGGCGCGGGCTCAAGCAGACCGCCGAGGTCGGCGCCACCAGCACGCCCACCGCCCAGTTCGCCGAGCAATTGACCCAGGCCTGGCACCAGCGCTTCGCCACGCGCTGGGCCGTGGTCGCGGGCTTCACCGAGGTCGGGGAGCCGATGACGTTCTACAGTCCGGATCACCCGGTGCGCTTCACGCCGAACGAGGTCTGGCCGTCCGGGCTGACCACGCTCGAGGAGGCCAAGCGGCGCGGTTTCATCGGCATCTGCGACACCGGCGACAACCGTCTCGGCGAATGCGAGCAGTGGATGAAGGCGAACGCGCCGGACGCGGAGCGCATCGAGATGTCGGTGCGGCGGTTCTTCCGCGGCGCGGCCGGGCCGCTGGTGCGCTGGGAGATCTTCATCGCGCCGCCCGCGGCATTGCGCTGAGGCGGCGCTACTCGTCCTCGCCGAACTTCCGGGTGACGAGGTCGGCGAGCGCGTCGAGCGCGCGCTGCGCTTCGGGGCCGCGGGCGCAAATCTGGATCGTGGTGCCGATGCCGGCCGCCAGCATCATCAGCCCCATGATCGAGGTGCCGCCGACGGTCTCGTTGTTGCGGGTCACGGAGATTTCGGCGTCGAACTGCTCGACCATCTGGACGAACTTGGCCGAGGCGCGCGCGTGCAGGCCGCGCTTGTTGGTGATCGCCACGTCACGGACGAGGCCGTTGGTCGGTGTCGGCACAAGATCCGGCTTGCCCTCGTCCTGCGCCATCTGCGTCACTTGCCGGCGAGGACGCGGCTCGCGATGGTGACGTATTTGCGCCCGGCCTCCTGGGCCGCGGCGATGGCGTCCGGCAGCGGCCGCTCGTCGCGGACCTTGGCCAGCTTCACCAGCATCGGCAGGTTGATGCCGGCCAGCACCTCGACCTTGGGGCGGCTCATGCAGGAGATCGCGAGGTTCGACGGCGTGCCGCCGAACATGTCGGTCAGGATCGCGACACCGTCACCGGTATCGACGCGCTTGACCGCCTCGATGATGTCGCTGCGACACAGGTCGGCGTCGTCGTCGGCGCCGATCGTGATCGACTCGATCTGCTTTTGGGGGCCCATGACATGCTCGAGCGCGGCCCGAAACTCGTCTGCCAGGCGCCCGTGGGTCACTAGAACTAAACCAATCATCGAAGACTCCTCGCGCGTGCATTGGTGCACTGCACGAAAGGGCCACATCTTGACCATCCAGCGCCCGGAGGCAAGGGGGGACCTTGATGCCGTCCCGCGCTCCCCGCCATCCCGGCAGGCGTCCGGACGATCTAACCCGTGGCGATAGTGGGGCTTATATGGTTACCAAATCCCTTCAGGCAATCATGCAAACGAAGACCATCCGCAACCGGTCCCGGGGTAGTTATCAGGGATGCGAGCACCAGCGGTAGGGGAGTGTGGCCCGCCCCTACCGGAATTCTTGGTAGTATAATACCCTCCACGGTGCCCTGCAAGGCGTCCGGCTCCGGGAGCCGCTCGGCGTCGGGGGCGTCGAGGTCGACGATCAGCCCGACGGGCGTCTCCGGCGCGAACGGGCACTGCCGGATGCCCAGGCCGCGAATTTCGATCAGGCCGGCCAGCGACGGGGCGGGACGGGCGATCACCGCGTCGCCCTCGCGGGCGACCAGGATCCGGTCGTCGCCGACCAGCAGGGTTGGTGGAATCTGGCCGGCGCGGCCGGCGAGGACCAGGTCGAAGGCGAGACGGGACTTGCCGGCTCCGGACGGGCCGCGAATGAGCACCCCGAAGTGGCTGCCGACGCGGACGGCAGAGGCGTGGATGGTGGGCCGGTCCGCCGGCGTCATAGGGCGGGCAGCCGGACGATGAAGCGTGCGCCGGCGATCGGTGTGTCGCCGGCCGCGTCGGTCTTGCCGGCGCGGTTCTCCGCCCAGATCCGTCCGCCATGGGCCTCGACGATCTGCTTCGAGATCGACAGGCCGAGGCCGGAGTTCTGTCCAAAGCCCTGTTCCGGCCGGTCGGTGTAGAACCGATCGAAGATCTTCTCGAGGGTGCCGGGGCGGATCCCGGGGCCGTCGTCGTCGATGACGATCTCGACCATCTGGTTCCTGGTGCGCCGGCAGGTCACGCGCACCGTGGCGCCGCCGGACGAGAACGACTGGGCGTTGGACAACAGGTTCGACACCACCTGGCCGAGCCGCGAGTCGTGGCCGGGCACCGCGAAGGTGTCGGTCGCGCTGCCCTCGAACCGGACCTGGACGGCGACGGTGTTGCCGTGGCTGGTCTCGTTGGCCACCGTGACCAGCGTCGTCAGCAGCCGGCGCAGGTCGACCGGGGCGGCGTCCTGGCGCTGCAGCTCGGCGTCCAGCCGGCTGGCGTCGGAGATGTCGGAGATCAGCCGGTCGAGGCGGCGGACGTCGTGCTCGATGACGTGGAGCAGGCGGTTGCGGCTGTTTTCGTTGCGCGCCAGCGGCAGGGTCTCGACCGCCGAGCGCAGCGACGTCAGCGGGTTCTTCAACTCGTGGGAGACGTCGGCGGCGAAGCGCTCGATGCCCTCGATGCGGTTGTAGAGCGCGTCGGTCATGTCGCGCAGCGCGCCCGAGAGATGGCCGATCTCGTCGCGGCGACCGGTGAAGTCGGGAATCTCGACGCGGGTCCTGATCCGGCGGCGCACCCGTTCGGCGCTGTCGGCGAGCCGCCGCACCGGGCCGGCGATCGTGCTCGCCAAGAGCAGCGAGAGCACGATCATGACCGCGGCGGCGAGCCCGAACACCTTGAGGATGGCGAGCCGTTCCGCGGTCACCATCTGGTCGATGTCGCCGCCCTGGGTCGAGAGCATCAGCGCGCCGTGCACGGCGCGGAAGCGCTGCACCGGGACCGCGACCGAGACGATGACCTCGCCGCGATCGTTGATCCGCACCATGCTCGCCTTCTGGCCGTTCAGCGCCTCGCGGACCTCGGCATAGCCGCTGCCGTTGCCGGGGCCGAGTTCGCGGTAGAGCGGCAGGTCGCCGCGGTTGAGCCAGGTCCGGATGGTGATCAGCGCGCGCTCGGTGATCCCCGGCCTCTCGTCCGACGGCGGGTCGAGGTCGAACCGGATCACGCCGCCGGCGAAGTCGAGACTGCGGCTGTCGAGCATCAGCACGCCTTCGCTGTCGTAGATCCGCGCCCGCGTCTTGGTCGGCGAGATCAGGCGGCGCAGCACCGGCGCGACGCGCTCCGGGTTGATGGGGAAATCCAGCCCCGAGAGGTCGTCCTGCGGGCCGTAGCTCTCGCCGGGCTTGAGCTGCGCGATCTGGGCGGGGTCGACGGTGATGGCGTTGGTCTCCACCGTCGCCGAGGCGGCGATGGCGGCGGCGACGATCTCCGCCTGCACCAGCAGGCTCTGGGCGCGGGCATCGATCAGTCCGGCGCGAAACTGCGAGAGGTAGAGGATGCTGGCGACCAGCGCGATGAGGCCGGCGAGGTTGAGCGAAACGATGCGCCGGGTCAGGCTCGAGAAGCTGAGCAGGAAGAAGAATTGGCCGGCGCGGCGCAGCCAGTCCAGCGGGCGCAGCCGGAACGGCAGGGCGAGCGTCTCCGCGGGGCGGCCGCCGTCGGCCTCGGCGTCATGGCCGAAGCCCGTGGCCGGCGCGCCGTCCTCGGTCTCGGTGTCTCGCGGGAGTGGACGATCCAGCAATGGCAAAACAGCCCGGGTTGTTTCTCTGGGTCAGCGCGTCGGCATGCAGTTTATCGCAAAGCCTTGCCGGATGACACACCGCGCCCCCGCGCCGCCGTCAGGTTTCCTTGAAGCGGTAGCCGACGCCATAGAGCGTCTCGATCATCTCGAAATCGTCGTCCACCACCTTGAACTTCTTGCGCAGCCGCTTGATGTGGCTGTCGATGGTGCGGTCGTCGACATAGACCTGGTCGTCATAGGCCGCATCCATCAGGGCGTTGCGGCTCTTGACCACGCCGGGGCGGGTGGCCAGCGCTTGCAGGATCAGGAACTCGGTGACGGTGAGGGTGACCGGCTCGTTCTTCCAGGTGCAGGTGTGGCGCTCCGGATCCATCCGCAGCAGGCCGCGTTCCAGCGCCTTGGGATCGGCTTCCTTGGGCGTCGCCGCGGGATCCTTCGGGATCGCGCGTCGCAGCACGGCCTTGACGCGTTCCACCAGCAGGCGTTGCGAGAACGGTTTGCGGATGAAATCGTCCGCGCCCATCTTCAAGCCGAACAGCTCGTCGATCTCCTCGTCCTTGGAGGTCAGGAAGATGACCGGGAGGTCGGACTTCTGGCGCAGCCGGCGCAGCGTCTCCATCCCGTCCATGCGCGGCATCTTGATGTCCAGGATGGCGAGATCGGGAGGGCTGGTGCGGAAGCCGTCGAGCGCGGAGGCGCCGTCGGTATAGGTCATGATCCGATAACCCTCGGCCTCGAGCGCGATCGACACGGATGTGAGGATGTTGCGGTCGTCATCGACCAGAGCAATTGTGGGCATGAGCCTCTTTCAGAGTGGTTCGGTGCACAGAGTGGTTGGTTCGGTGCAGCGTTGCGATGGAATGTGCCGCGCCGGTCCGGCTGCCGATTTGCAGATCACGTACCGCTTGTCGCACGATGGCTGGGACTCAGCGCGTGACACAGAGTGCATGAAACGCACACGGCTTCTATCCCGGCAGCCAGCATTGCAAGCTAGGCTGAAATGTGACCGAGTTCCCGGAAAGCCGTTCAACCAGCCCGTCAACTGCCCCAATATGGTGATAGTTCTGGTCCGGTACACCCTCCGCGCTGCGGTAAAGAGGCCGTCTGATGGTATCTGAAGGCGAATTCAATGCGGCCGCCGTGGCCCGGGGCCTGTTGCGCCGTAGCCGGCAGGGCGCGCTGGCGACCCTGATGTCCGGATCGGGCGACCCTTACTGTTCCCTGGTCAATGTCGCGAGCGCTCCGGACGGCTCGCCGCTGCTGCTGATCTCCCGGCTCGCGGTCCACACCCGCAACGCGCTCGCCGACCCACGGGTGTCGCTGATGCTTGACGAGCGCCGCGCCGGCGATCCGCTGGAGGGCGCCCGGATCATGGTCGGGGGACGTGCCGAACCGGCCGCGACTGCGCCGCCCGAGGCTTGGCGGCGGCGCTATCTCGCCGCCCATCCTGGCGCCCAAGCTTTTGTAGATTTTAAGGATTTTATCTTTTTTGGGATCCGGATCGCGGCCGTGCATCTGGTCGCCGGATTTGGCCGGATCGTCGATCTCGGGGCGGACCAGGTGGTCGCCGACCTCTCCGGCGCCGACGCCTTGCTGACGGCCGAGGCCGACATCGTGGCGCACATGAACGCGGATCATCGCGACACCATGAATCTCTACGCGACCGGGCTGCTGGGCGCCGAGCCCGGCGATTGGGCCTGCACGGGGTGCGATCCGGACGGCATGGACCTTCAGAACGGCATGGCAACCCTGCGGCTCAATTTTCCGCAGCGGGTCGCAACGCCGCCCGCGTTGCGTCAGACGCTCAAGGCGATGGCGGAAGGCCTGCGCCAGCGCTGAGGCCTGATTCAGACTTTCGTTTGGCTTTCGTTTGGGTTTCGTTTCGGCGGGGTTCGGCGATCTGGCTGCGCCTCCTATCATATTGCGCCGCATCATGTTTTTTGCGGCATCGCCCGACGCCCGAAGATCGGGCAATTTGATCCGGATCAGCTTGGCAACTTGTGGATTGAACACTATTAGATCGCCGGATCACCACACGAGCCGGACGGGAAGGGCCCGGCTTGCCGTGCTCCGGGCAGGGGCAAGCGCGGCGCCGGATATGCTGGGTAATATCAAGTCGCCGGTTCAAGGAGGAAGTTCAGTGAGAGAGACGGGCGTGCGCAACGGTGCCTTCGGTGCCGACAAATTCGGCTTCAGAAATCTCAAGAATGTTCACTGGAATCTGGGAGCGCCGCAGCTCTACCAATATTCGCTGGCAGCGGGCGAAGCGGTGCTGTCCGCCGACGGCGCGTTGTGCGCGGATACCGGCGACTTCACCGGCCGCAGCCCGAAGGACAAGTTCACGGTTCGCGACGCGACCACCGACGGCAACATGTGGTGGGCCGGCAACCAGTCGATCACGGCCGAGCAGTTCGAGACGCTGTACCAGGACGTCCTCAAGCATGCCGAGGGCATGTCGCTGTTCGCGCAGGACCTCTACGGCGGCGCCGACCCGAACTTCCGGATCAGGACCCGCGTCTTCACCGAGCTCGCCTGGCACTCGCTGTTCATCCGCACGCTGCTGATCCGCCCCGAGGCCGTAACGCTCGACAGCTTCGTGCCCGAACTCACCATCGTCGACATGCCGAGCTTCCGGGCTGATCCCAAGCGTCACGGCGTGCGCTCGGAAAACGTGGTCGCGATCGATTTCGCCCGCAAGATCGTCCTGATTGGCGGGTCGCAGTACGCCGGCGAGATGAAGAAGTCGGTGTTCACCACGCTGAACTACTACCTGCCCGCGCAGGGCGTGATGCCGATGCACTGCTCGGCAAATGTCGGTCCCAACGGCGATTCCGCGATCTTCTTTGGCCTGTCGGGCACCGGCAAGACCACCCTGTCTGCGGATCCGAAGCGCACGCTGATCGGCGATGACGAGCACGGCTGGGGCCCCGACGGCGTCTTCAACTTCGAGGGTGGCTGCTACGCCAAGTGCATCAAGCTGTCGAAGGAGGCCGAGCCCGAGATCCATGCCGCCAGCACGCGCTTCGGCGCCGTGCTGGAGAATGTGGTGCTCGACGAGGATACAAGGGTGCCGGATTTCGACGACGGCTCGAAAACCGAGAACACCCGTTCGGCCTATCCGCTGGAGTTCATTCCCAACGCGTCGCGCACCGGCCGCGCCGGTCACCCCAGGAACGTCGTGATGCTGGCGGCGGATGCGTTCGGCGTGCTGCCGCCGATCGCCAAGCTGACGCCGGCCCAGGCGATGTATCACTTCCTGTCCGGCTATACCGCCAAGGTCGCCGGTACCGAGCGCGGTCTCGGCAATGAGCCGCAGCCGGAATTCTCGACCTGCTTCGGTTCGCCGTTCCTGCCGCGCGATCCCTCGGTCTACGGCAACCTGCTGCGCGAGCTGATCGCCAGGCACAATGTCGACTGCTGGCTGGTCAACACCGGCTGGACCGGCGGCAAGTACGGCGTCGGCAGCCGCATGCCGATCAAGGTGACCCGCGCGCTTCTGACCGCGGCGCTCAACGGCTCGCTTCGCAACGTCGAGTTCCGCACCGACAAGTATTTCGGTTTCGCGGTGCCGACCGCGCTTGAGGGCGTGCCGAGCGAGATCCTCGACCCGGTCAACACCTGGAAGGACAAGGCCGAGTTCGAAAAGACCGCGCGCGGCCTGGTCGCCATGTTCCAGAAGAACTTCGCCAAGTTCGAGGCGACCGTCGACGCCGAGGTCCGCGCCGCCGCGCCCGAGGCCAAGCTCGCGGCGGAATAGGCCTGGCGGTCTTCGTCAAGGACAAGAGCGGCTCGAAGAGCCGCTCTTTTTTTATGGCGAATGCGCCGGGCTTACAGAAGCTTGTCGAGCACGGCTTGCAGCGATCCCGCGGCGGCGGCGTAGCCGCTCCACGGATTGCCTTTCGCGATCAGCGCCGACGCGGTGCGCACCGTGAAGTGCGACGGATCCAGCCCTTTCTTCACCTGCGCCCAGGCCAGCGGCATCGACACCGGCGCGCCGGGCCGCGCGCGCGGCGACAGCGGCGCGACCGCGGTGGCGGTGACGTCGTTGCGCAGGTAGTCGAGAAAGATTTTGCCCCTGCGCCGGGTCTTCGACATGTTGATCAGGTAGCGTTCCGGATCGTCATTGACCATCTGCCGGCAGATCTCCTGGGCGCAGGCCTTGGCCTCGCGCCAGGTCAGCTCCTCGCGCGGGTCGGCGAGCAGCGGCGCCACCACGTGCAGGCCCTTGCCGCCGGTGGTCTTGCAGAAGCTCGCGAGCCCGAGCGCCTGGAGCCGCGCCTTCATCTCCAGCGCCGCCGCGACCACGCGGCTGAAGTCGACCCCGGGGTCGGGGTCGAGGTCGAACACCAGACGTCCCGGCACCGTCGGCTGACCCGGCGCACAGTTCCACGGATGCAGCTCGAGCCCGCCGCTCTGCGCCACCGCGACGAGACCTTCGACCCGGTCGATCTGCAGATAGGGTTTGCGCTCGCCCGGCACCTTGGTTTCGACAATGAAGCCGGACTGGCCGGGCATGACGTGGCGCTGGAAGAATGTCTCGCCCGCGATGCCGTCCGGCGCGCGCAGGATCGAGCACGGCCGGCCGGCGATGTGCGGCAACATGACCTCGGCGATCGCCGCGAAATAGCGCGCGAGGTCCTCCTTGGTCACCGGCGTGCCGTCGCCGCCGTCGGGCCAGAGCGCCTTGCCGGGTTTGGATATGGCGACGCCCATCACCTCCACGCGGGCGTTCGATGACGCGCGCGGCGCCGGGTCGGGCCGGGCCGCGACCTCGGAACGCCTGGCCGAGGCCGCCCTGGTGGTCCGGATCGCCGCGGCCAGCCCCTGCCGCGAGTCCCAGGCGGCGTCGGCCGGCATCACGGCGCCGGCGAGCATGAACGGCTTGGGCTTCCGGCCCCGGCCTTGCGCGATCTCCTCGATGGTGCGCCCCGAGGCCACCGAGCGGTCCTGCGCGAGGACGTCGTCGCCTTCGCGCGCGTAGCGGTCCCGGTGCTTGATCAGGAGCCAGTTGGTGCGCGCGCCGCCGGTGCGGTCGCGGGCCATGCGCACCAGCACCCACTCGCCGTGCAGCTTTTCGCCGTCGAGCGCGAATTTGAGATCGCCCTTGCCGAGGCCCTCGTGCGGGTCGCGCGCCAGCCAGTAGCCGCGGTCCCAGATCTGCACGGTGCCGCCGCCATACTGGCCCTTGGGAATGGTCCCTTCGAAGTCGCCATAGTCGAGCGGGTGATCCTCGACCTCGACGGCGAGCCGCTTGTCGGTCGGGTCAAGCGACGGGCCTCGGGTCACGGCCCAGGACTTGAACACGCCGTCGAGTTCTAGGCGGAAATCGTAGTGCAGGCGGGTGGCGGCGTGCTTCTGGATCACGAAGCGCAGCTGCGGCGCGGGCGCGATGCGCACCGCGCCGGATGGTTCGGCGGTCTTGGTGAAATCGCGCTTGGCGCGATAGGTCGCGAGCTTCTTCGAAGCCGTCGGCTTGCGCCCGGCCGGTTTGCGCCCGGGCGTTGCCGGCGTCTTGCGCTTGCGCGGCGGTTTTGCTTTCGCCGAAGGGCCACGAGCCACCGCATCGCCCTCCCGAGGTTTACGACCGGTCAGGGAATTTTCCCCATCGCGTGCAGAATTCCAAGAGGGAGTGATGGTTCCAGGGCGTCCTTTCGCCGCGCCCGCGCGCCGCGCCAGGTAACGAAATCTTAAGCAAGTCGACCCGTAATGGAACAAACAGTCATCAGGACTCGGTCCGGGAAGCGGCCAAACCCATGTCGGATATCTTCAGTGTACTCAGCTCGGCCTATGCCAGCGGCGCGGTTTCGACCACTTCCAAGGGCAAGTACGTGGCGGTCGACCCCAAGGCCTATGAGGGCACCTGGAGCGGCTCCTATACCAAGAACAACAAGAAGTTCTCGCTGCAGATCTCCGACGTGCAGGGCTTCCGCGCCCAGGTCAAAGTCCACGACAGCAACGGCGTGTCCAATCAGAGCGTCCTGATCAAGAACGGCTCGTTCCGGGTCGGCAACACCCGCTTCGTGCTGAACGGCACCGGCAAGGCCACCGTCGCCACGGCGGTCACCGACCCCGTCTCCGGCAACGTCACCCTGCTCAAGGGGGCCGCGACGCAGTCCTGACCGCCGCGGCGCGGCCGCCGGCAAACAGCGCATCGAACGCCGCCGTGCCGCGTGGCGTGAACCGCACCACCCGTGATTCCGGCTCGCGGCGCGCCCAGCGCAACGCGAACAGCCGCTCCAGCATCGCCGCGCCCAGTGCGCCGGCGAGATGGTGGCGCCGCACGCTCCAGTCGAGGCAGGCCCGGCACTGCGGCCGGCGGTTCTGGCCGAGCGCCCCCGGCGAAATCCCGAAGCTTGCCACGAAGGCGCGGCCGCGCGGCGTCAGCGCAAGGTCGGTGCCGGTGTAGGCGATCAGGCGGTGTCGCGTCAGGTGATCGAACATCTGAACGCCGCGGTCACCGGCAAGGTGGTCGTAACACACCCGCGCCATCCGCATCGCCGGATCCGTCGGCGCGCTGCGTGTGCGGAAGTGGCCGGCGTGAGCCGCCAGCCCCAGCAACGCCTCCAGTCCGGCCGCGACGTCGGCGCTGCGCAGGCGGTAGTAGCGGTGGCGGCCCTGCGCCTCGGGGGACAGCAGGCCGCCGGCCTCGAGCCGCGCCAGGTGGGTGCTCGCGGTCTGCGGCGTGATGCCGGCATGACGCGCGAGTTCGCCGGCGGTCAGCGCCCGGCCGTCGAGCAGTGCCGTGAGCATGTTGGCCCGCGCCGGGTCGCCCACCAGCGCGCCGATCCGCGTGAAGTCGGGGCCTGTCTTCATGACCGCAGTGTATCCGCCGCCCCGACCGGCGCAATCGGCGCCGCGTGCCGATACTTCGATCCTGATCGAAGCATCGCGGCGCGGTTCGCTCTAGGATTCCGGCATCCCGTTCAGCCTTGGAGAGGTCATGACCGTCGCGGTTTTCATTCGTTATCAGCTCGATCCGTTCAAGCGGCCTGCGTTCGAACGCTACGCTCGCCGCTGGCTCACTATCATCCCGGCCTGCGGCGGCCAGGACGTCGGCTACTGGATGCCTCACGAGGGCACCAACGACATCGCCTTCGGGGTGATCTCGTTCGCGTCGCTGGCCGACTACGAGGCCTACCGCGCGAGGCTGGTGTCGGATCCGGCCGGACGGGAGAATTTCACGGAGGCGGAGCGCGAGCGCTTCATCCTGCGCGAGCAGCGCATGTTCCTGCGGCGGGTCGCGCCCGAGTCTTGAGGGGTCAGTCGAGATCGGCGTGGCGGCCCGGGGCCGCGGCCGTCTTGGGCACCACGGTCGAGGGGCCCGGCGCCGCGGCGGGCTGCGGGCCCTGGCCGGCAACCTCGGCGTTCACCGGGGTGACCTTCATTTCACCGAGCTTGGCACGGATCTCCGGGGTCAGGCCGGGATAGCTGGCGACCGGGGTGAATTCGGCGGTCTGGTTGCCACCGACCTGGGAGCCGGAATAGGCCACCAGTCCGTTCGACGTCGCGATCACGTCGCCGGGCCGCAGGGTGGTGTCGAGCGAGAGGTCGACCGGCGCGAGCCCGGTGGGATCGCGGCCGTTGCAGGTGCAATCGGCCTTCAGCGCCTTGCGGAACGCGAACGCGTTGTCGCTGTCGACGTAGCGCTCGCCGGTTGCGGTCGTCGCGCTGTCGATCGCGCCGCCGAAATAGACCTTGGTCACGGTCGCGGGGCAGAAGGCCTGGCACATCTGCGCCGGCGAGGCCCCGCCGTGGGCCTGCACCGGGAAATACCGCCCGTCGCAGCTGCGCACGCAGTAGCCGCTGGAGTGGCCGATGTCGGCCCGCGGTGTCGGCGGCGGCGCGTTGGCGCCGAACGGATCGGCGAAGCTGCCCCCCTGCGGCGCCGCATGGGGCGGCGAGGGGCCAAACAGGAAATCGAAAAAGCCGGCCTCGGCGCGGTGCGGCGTCAGGCTCGCCAGCACGATCGTCCCGGCCACCAGCAGGGCGTTCAGGGAGAGGGGCACGGTGAGACGCAACGCCGGCTCCGTTGGTATGAGCTCGCGCCGGGCGCCATCGCCCGGCGCCGCGACGCTAGAGCAAGATGGTTAACGAGCTATAAATGGTTAACACGCGCTAACCTCGAACCAATGGTCGCCGGGAATTGTGGCCGCAGCATGCGGGCCCGGAGGCGGGCGGCGGGCGAAGCCGTGACGATGCCCGGTCCGCGCCCGCCGCCGTGACGAATGACCAGGCCCGGCGTCCGGCACGACCCAAGGCATCAGGCGAACCGAGGCATCCCGGCAAACAGACACGAAGGCAGAAACAGAAAGGCCGCGCTCGCGCGCGGCCTTTGTCGTATTAGCGAGGTGCATTTGCGGATCTCGAATCGAACAGATGACTCGAGCAGTCGGTGGTTGAAGTGGCCGGGCGTTCAGCCCGCAGCCCGCAGATTGTCAGCCGAGGATTTTCCGGAACGACGATCGGCAACGATTTCGTAGCTGATCTTCTGGCCTTCGCGCAGTGTGCCGAGGCCGGCGCGTTCGACGGCGCTGATGTGAACGAACACGTCATTGCCGCCATCGTCGGGCTGAATGAAGCCATAACCTTTGGTAGCGTTAAACCACTTCACGGTTCCCATGCTCACGGGGGTAGTCCCTTCTCAGATAGTAATAGTCGAAGCTCATAGTCACACGAGCTGGTGAGATCGAATTTTGGAAGGGTCGTCAGCGTAACCCGGCTGTACCGGTGGATAGCCAATGTCGTCCGGCCGAAAATCGATGCCGGAAACCATATGGGAAAACGGCTTTTCAGACAATCCTGACGTGCGGCATTTTTTGAATGCCGCCAAATCCCTTGAAAAACGCCGGACCCTGCACGCGCCGCGTGCAGGGTCCCGGTCCTAACCTCGCCCGGCGGTCAGCGGCGACGAAACTGGCCGCCGCGCGGCGGGCCGCTCCGCGGCGGTGCGTTGGAGGGGCGTTCGTCCTTGTGGCGGAAAATCAGCCGGCCCTTCTCGAGGTCGTAGGGCGACATCTCGATCGTGACCCGATCTCCAGCCAGCGTCTTGATGCGGTTTTTCTTCATTTTGCCCGCGGTGTAGGCAACGATCTCGTGCCCGGCATCGAGCTGGACGCGATAGCGGGCGTCGGGAAGGATTTCGGTCACCAGCCCTTCAAACTGGATCAGTTCTTCTTTGGCCATACAGATCTCCGGATCGAACGTGCGTGTTGCAAGAGGTTGTCAGTGGTTGGGGTTGTCAGTGGCGCTTGGAGCGGCTTTCGCGGTGCAAAAAGGCCACGCCCTTGATGCTCTCGTGATCGCCGCCTTGTCCGTTGCCGTGCCCATTTACGGGACCAGTGCCATGGGAAGCGCCATGGGACGTGGCGGCCTGGGCGCCGCGTCCCGGCTGGTGCCGGTTGCCGGCGTGCGGCGCGGCCTTGCCGGGGCGGGGTTGATGGCGGGGCGTTCCCGCCGCGGCCGGTGCAGCACCGTTGCGGGCGCCGCCCTTGGCGTGGCCCTGGGCCTGGCGTCCGCGGGAATGCGGTTGCGGCTGGGCACGTCCGGCCTGCGGATGGTCGACGTGTCCTGCCGTGCGGCGGTCCTCGCGCGGCAGCGTCTTGCGGATCAGCTTCTCGATGTCGCGCAGGTAGGCGATCTCCTCGCCGGCGCACAGCGAGATCGCCACGCCGTCGGCGCCGGCGCGCGCGGTGCGGCCGATGCGATGGACGTAGGTTTCCGGGATGTTGGGAAGGTCGAAATTCACCACATGGCTGACGCCGTCGACGTCGATGCCGCGCGCCGCGATGTCGGTCGCGACCAGGGTTCGGATGTCGCCGGACCGGAAGGCGGCCAGCACGCGCTCGCGATGGTTTTGCGACTTGTTGCCGTGGATGGCGTCGGCCGGAATTCCGGCCTTCACCAGCCCCTTCACGACCTTGTCGGCGCCATGCTTGGTGCGGGTGAACACCAGGGCGCGGTTGACCGTTTCCTCGCGGAGGATCTGCGCCAGCGTCGTCGGCTTGGCCGACTGGTCGAGCTGGATGATGCGCTGGGTGATGCGGTCGACGGTCGAAGCCACCGGCGTCACGGCGACGTGCGCCGGATCGCGCAGCATGCTCTCGGCAAGCTCCGCGATGTCCTTCGGCATGGTCGCCGAGAAGAACAGCGTCTGCCGCTTGATGGGAAGTTTGGCCACGATTTTGCGAATGTCGTTGATGAAGCCCATGTCGAGCATGCGGTCGGCTTCGTCAAGGACGAGAAACTCGACATGGCCGAGTTTCAGGGCATTGCCCTGGATCAGGTCGAGCAGTCGCCCCGGAGTGGCGACCAGGACCTCCAGGCCCTGCATCAGGGAGCGGACCTGGCGTCCCATCGGCACGCCGCCGATGGCGAGCGCGGACGAGATCCGCAGGTGGCGGCCGTAGGCGTTGAAGCTGTCGAGGATCTGTCCCGACAATTCCCGGGTCGGACTGAGCACCAGCACCCGGCAGTGCTTCGGCTGGGGCCGCACGCGCGATTCAAGCATCCGGTGGAGGATGGGAAGCGCGAAGGCGGCGGTCTTGCCGGTGCCGGTCTGGGCGATGCCGACGACGTCGCGGCCGGTCATCGCAATGGGAATGGTTTGAGCCTGGATGGGCGTGGGCGTGGCGTAGTTTTCTTCCTTGAGCGCACGCGTCAGCGGATCGGCGAGGCCGAAATCCTGAAAAGATGTCAAAGTGTGTGTTCTTTCTACGAGTCAAGGCGCTGGAGCCGGCAGCAAAGGCCGAATCCGCGCGGGTGTCGGGAGACACCCGCGTGTCTGGGGCGTCGGTCTGAATAGATGGAAAATCAGGCCAGAGCCATCGACAACGATGGGCCAGAACACGCAGCCTGCAACGACCCGATGATTCTCAAGGTCTTGGGCACTATATGGGCCACGAAACGGGCGGTTTCAAGGTCAAATGCGGCGAAGCGGTGCAAGCCTTCGCGTTAGGGTTGCCAATTGGCCTGCCGAATTCTTGGACCGGGGCGGAGCTAAGCTCAATTTTTCATCAAGTTGCCCATCCGGTGTTCGGCCGAATGGCCTAATAATTATGCAGATGCCGCTTTCTATGCCCTTAGATTCTGGAATTCCGCGCGTTTTAACAATGGCTTAATGGCTTTGCACGCGCTGGCATAGTTCTTGCGATTCCCGCTGCGCAAACGGCCCGACGGCTGTTCAGCAGCAGACAGTCTGCGTCCAGGGAGAACAGATCGCATGCTAACCCACATCAAATCCGCGATTGCGGGACCACTGAGCCGCCGCAAGGCCTTGGCGGCGACCGCCGGCCTCGCACTGAGCTTCGCCGCCTTCGGCGCCGCGCATGCCGAAGACACCATCAAGGTTGGCGTTCTTCACTCGCTGTCGGGAACGATGGCGATCAGCGAAACGACGCTGAAGGACACCATCCTGTTCCTGATCGACGAACAGAACAAGAAGGGCGGCGTTCTCGGCAAGAAGCTCGAGGCGGTGGTGGTCGACCCGGCGTCGAACTGGCCGCTGTTCGCCGAGAAGGCCCGCGAGCTCATCACCAAGGACAAGGTCGCGGTGGTGTTCGGCTGCTGGACCTCGGTCTCGCGCAAGTCGGTGCTGCCGGTGTTCAAGGAACTCGATTCGATCCTGTTCTATCCGGTGCAGTACGAAGGCGAGGAGAGCGAGCGCAACGTGTTCTACACCGGGGCCGCGCCGAACCAGCAGGCGATCCCGGCCGTCGACTACCTGATGAAGGAGGA
>JARLJA010000127.1 GCA_031291445.1 Xanthobacteraceae bacterium
GCTCGAGGCGGACCGCGTCGCCCACCAGCTCGCGCGCCAGCCGCGCCACCTGGCGGCGGTGCTGGTCGGCCGGGCGGAAGCTTCGCGCGGTGATGTCGGCGCCTGGCCGGCCGCCGAAGGCGGCGGCGCCGGCGGAATTGGCCCACAGCAGGCGGGAGCCGTCGGCCGCCCACAGCCACACCGGCAGGGCACCGACGGCATGGGGCGCGAGCCGCGGATCGCGAAGGCTCCTGATCAGAACGTCGACTTCGCTACGCGGCATGGCCTGATCGCGGGTCCCTGGTCGGCGGTGACGTGAAGCCCATCATGCCCGCAGAATGCGGGCGGCCGTATGGACGACAGCCTTAACGAATTCTTACTAGAGCGCAGGGCCGGTCAGGTCCACGGCCGTGCCCGGGCCACCGGCGGCAAACCGGCAAATATCCTTAATCGCGGTTGCTGCAGGCGATGCGGGCGGTTGAACGCCGCCGCGGCGCAGCAGCGGCCGGCCGACGGGAAGCTTGCGGAGAGTGCCCAAAGATGCGTCATATTGATGCGGCGGAGGCACCGGGCGGATGCGCCGGCCGCCCAACGGCGTCAGCAGGGAGTGCGACCATGGATCAGAAGGGCCCCTTCGAGATTCCCCCGGAATTGCGGTCCATGGCCGAAGCCAGCTTCGACCAGGCCCGCAAGGCGTTCGAGACCTTCCTGAGCTCGGCGCAGCAGGCCGCGAGCTCGCTGGAGGGCCGCGGCGAGGCCGCGCGCGCCAGCGCCAAGGACTTCAGCGTCAAGGCGGTCTCGTTCGCCGAAAAGAACGTGGCCGCCTCGCTCGAGTACGCCGAGCAGCTGTTGCGGGCCAAGGACCTCACCGACGTCATGAAGCTGCACAGCAACTACGTGCAGAACCAGATGAAGGTGCTGGCCGAGCAGGCCCGCGAGATCGGGGAAGCGGTGACCCGGGCGGCGATGGACATCACCAAGCCGAAATAGGTGGTGGAGGGTAGATCCTAAGTCTCATTGCGCGCGCTGGTTGTTGCGGTGCACAATGGCGAGGGATAGAGTTCCGGGCGGCGATGCAGCCGGTGCCGGAGTGCGCGAGACGCCGTTGCCACGTGATGCCGTTTCCACGTGGCGCTTTTTCACCGACCAGAGCTACCCCCCGCGACCTCGCGGCCGGATCCTCCGGCCCGGATCAGCCGACCAAGGATTCAAGCCGATGGTGTTGAAGTCAGATCCCTTTTCGTTTTCGCCGACCGCCTATTCCTCCGCCGGCCTGGCCGAAATGTCCGAGGGCATGCGCGCCATGGCGGAGAGCGGCCTGCAGCAGGCGCGCGAGGGCTATGAGAAGCTGCGCGAGGCCGCGCAGTCCGGCAACGGCGCGCTCGAGGCCGCCTGCCAGACCGCGGCGCGCGGCGCCGGCGACTACACCGCGATGCTGCTGCAGATCGCCCGCACCAATGTCGAGGGCAGCTTCGACTTCGTCCACGCGCTGCTCGGCTCGAAGTCGGTGGCCGAGGCCGTCGGGGTCACCAGCGACCACGCCCGCAGGCAGTTCGAGCTGCTGGCGTCGCAGTCCAGCGACCTGCTCGAACTGGGCCAGAAAGTGGCGACCGACACCGTCGAGCCGATCAAGGCGAGTGCGGCTTGGACCTTCAACACCTGAGACAGGCTCTCGGATCCGCGGCCGGGACGTTAGCGTTTCGGCAGGCGGCAAATTGCGCGTGGGCGCCCGGCGCGGACCAAACTGGCCTTGCCAAAGCCGGGCGTTGCCCATAGTTTCCGGCCCGATTGGCGAGCCCTTCCGCGACCCGCGAGGCGCCCGCCAGAGCCCGGACGCCCGCCGTCCGGCCTTGGAAATGCAGTTGTAGCTCAGTTGGTTAGAGCGCCTGTCTGTGGAACAGGAGGTCGGTGGTTCGAGCCCACCCAACTGTACCACGGCGCCGCCTGCCCCGAGATCTTCAGCCACAAACCGACCTGACTGACCCACCTGTTCGCCCTGACGACAAAGTGCGTGCAAATCGCGCGGCGAATGGCTGAACTGCTGCCGGGTTGATGGACACAGGTTGAGGGTTTCATGAAGCTGGTGTGGGTGATGCAGGGACGCAGGTTCATCGCGCCCTCGATGTGCGGGTGGGACATGCGGAAACTCGTTCTTGCAATAGGCTGGATCATCATCGCGGCCTGCGGCGCGTCGGCCCAGAGCCCCTCCGATGCGGATAAACGCGCCGCGACAGAGCTTTCCGGCGAGATGCTGGAGTGCTCGGTCTATTTTCGAATCACTGCTGCCTGCATGGTCGGGGTGCCCGACACCCGCGTGCCGGAAACCATCAGGATTCTCAACGAACACGCATCGAAAATCGGCGAGCGCGCCATCAGCATCGGGGTGCCGGCGGGCGTGACCGTCGAGGCGCAGCAGGCAAGATCGCAGGCGTTGCACAGCGAGTTGATGAACTCGATCTTCCACACATGCTACAATATCGCCATCCTGCTGCATCGGTATCACAATTCCTGCCTGCGACTGGTCGATCATGCTGACCTGAGACGCGCCGAATTGCTGCAGCAAGGAAAGTGAAGGGGGAGTTGCCCTACGCCCGGCCGCGCCCTGGCGTCCCCGGCCGGGGCTGATGGTTGATCATGGTGTTCGGCAGATCTCACGTCTTGGCTGCCGCGGTTCTGGTCTCCGCGATTCTGTGTTGCGGATGCGCCCGCTGACGCTCGGCGACGTCGGCCGCGGTCAGGAGCCCCAGCGGAGCGATTTGCGGCGCGAGCGCGTCACCGCCTTCGACCTGACCAACCTGGGCGGGGCGGCGCATTCGCGCGCATTCAACGAGATCGCTGCGGTGATGGGCCTGATCGAGCAATGGCGGGCCGAGGGTCGCGAGATGGCAGGCTCGAAGCCGGACGTTGCCGATCAATAGTTCGCTACGGCGGCAGAGCGGAGTGCCGCCGGCGGATGCAGGATCCCGGCGATCAAAGCTCGTTCTTGTAGATCTTCCCGTCTTTCATGATCACCAGGAAGTTCTTCGCCGCGTCGGCCACCAGCTCGAGGTCCTTGGTCGGGTCGCCGTCGACCAGGATCAGGTCGGCCAGCGCGCCGGCTTCGATGACGCCGAGCTGGCCGGGATAGGGGGATCGCGGTCCGGACAAGGCCAGCAACTGCGCGTTGTCGGAGGTCGCCATCTTCAGGGCCTCGGCGGGCGTGTACCACCTGACCATCCTGGCGAGCATCTGGCCCTGCATGGCGGCGACCTTCGGATCGAACAGGATATCGGTCCCCCATGCGGTCTTGATATTGTATTTCCGGGCGAGCGCGTAAGCGGTGTCGGTGCCCTTGTACATCGCCAGCTGCTTGATCCGGTTGGGCGAACCTTCGGCAAACGCGGAATGCCCGTCGTCGATGAAGGGCTGCATGCTCCACCACACGCCCTTGTCGGCCATCAGCTTGACGGTCGCGTCGTCGAGCAGGTTGCCGTGGTCGATGCATTTGACCCCGGCCTCGATCGCCTGCCTCACCGCACGCGGCGTGTAGGCGTGAACGGCCACGTAGGTGCCCCAGTTCTCGGCGGCTTCGACCGCCGCGCGAAGCTCGGGGACGGTGAATTGCGCGACGTCGAGCGGGTCATAGTTCGAGGACACGCCACCGCCCGCCATCAGCTTGAGCTGGGTCGCTCCCAGCGCCAGCTGTTCGCGGGCCCGCTTTCGCACCGTGGCCTCATCGTCGGCGATGGCGGCGGCTCCAATGCGATCGGCGTAGCCAAAGGAATCGGGCGCCGCGGGCAGTTCGTTCGGCAGGCGGAAGTCGCCGTGCCCGCCGGTCTGCGAGATCATTGCGCCCGACGGCCAGATCCGCGGCCCCGCCACCAGCCCGGCGTCGATCGCGCGCTTCAGTCCGAACGAGGGCCCGCCGAGATCGCGAATGCTGGTGAACCCCCGCATCAGCATGTCGCCGGCGGCTTTCGAGGCAACGATGTTTACGAAGCCGATATCGGCGGTGAGCAGCGCGACCTGCGGAAGCGAATTGAACATGATGTGGGTGTGGGCGTCGATCAGGCCCGGCATCAGGGTCCGGCCGCCGCCGGCGATGACGGTCACGCCGGGTTCGGTCGCGATCGGCGCGGTCGAGATTCGCTCGATGAGGTTGCCCTTGACGAGCACATTCGATGGCGCCGACAGCGTCGTGCTCCTGCCGTCGAAAATGCGGACATCCTGAAACAGGGTCCCGGCGCTGCCGACAGTTGCCGGCTGCGCCGAGGCAACCGTGGGCAAGCTCATCGCCAGGACGAGGGCCATTCCAGCGAACAATAGGCATGGGTTCGCGCCGGAAAAACGGGTCCGCAAAAACCCGTGCTGGTCGCTGGAGACCATGGGCGATCCTCCGTTTAAAGCCGAATATTCATTATCATATCCTTGGCCCCGCACATGTCGACAGGTTGAAAATCGACGCCAGCTCCCCGATTGTCAGAACGGATGGAGAATCATCGCACGGCGCCGCAGCAAGCCGAGTCGGCGCGGGTGAAGGGGGCGATGCGCTGAACCAACCAGAAGGGCGCGGTGCTCGAACTGAGCGGGCGGCAGATCGGATTGATGGTGAATGCGGATCTGAGCGGGCTGGCGATCTCGCTGCGCTAACCGCTCAACGGGCGCGGTCCACGCCCGCCGCCGCGACGCCGACAGAGATCTACTTCTCGATCTTGTTGTGCAGCTGCCAGAAGCGCACGGTGCGCTCGGCGGTTTCCGTCGACAGCTTGGCGTAGTCCCTGGCGGCAACCTGCAGCGTCGCCTCGTCGATGCGGTGCTTGACGGGGCGAAGGCGCAGGATGGTCTCGACCGCGGCCCAGTCGAGGCCGGCCGACTTGCAGGGAATCAGCACGAGATCGGTGCGAGGGCCTTCCAGCACCCTCGCCATCATCTCGGTCGGCGCGCTGTTGTTGAGGATCGCAAGCGACGCGGCGACTTCGTCGAATTTTTTGGCGTCCGCAAACCGGGCGATGGCGGCGTCGTTGAGCTCGTTCATGCCCTTCATGCGCTTCACCGCGGCCTCGGCCTTGCTGAAATCGCGCGCCGGTGATTTTCCGCGTGCCGTGTCGGAGATCGTCTTCAGCACGCGCTTGATCTCGTCCTGGAGTTCAGCGGGTGCGATCTGGGTGAGGCGCGCCCGCACCGCCTCGGTGGCGCGCTGCAGCAGCTCGCGCAGGAAGTTGAGCGGCAGGTCAATCCGGAGTCCAAGGACCTCGGTGAGCTCGTCATCGGCTTCGGCGTGTGCGACCATGCCGCCATAGCCGGCCTCGGAAAACCGGGCGCTGGTGTTGCCGGCGAGCTTGCGAATGACCGCGCGTTCGCCGCGGTCGACGATCACGTCGGTGACGGCTTCGGGCAGGTCCGCCCGGCCCGAAATCGCGAGCAGGTGGTCCTGCCCCTTGGCCTTGGCGATTTCGACGAGCGTACTGGCGGCCAGACGGCTCGAGCTCTCCAGCACGATGCCGGCCACGGCGATCTGATCGTCCCACGCGAGTTGCTCGATCACGCCCACCGGCGCGTAGTCCAGCGACGCCAGCCGCGTGCCGAGTTCGGCCTTCACGCGGGTTTCGACCCGGGCGACCAGGTGGCACAGGACGTCGTCGAACACCTTGACCTGGTCCTCGGTCAGACGCTCGCCGTCGTGCAGGAAGAGATCAGTGACCTGCCGCAGCGTGCTGATCCGCTTTGCCGACGAGCCACTCCTGACGGCATCTTCGAGCTCGGCAATGATTGATTCCGTCTGGTGCATGATTCGCCTCTGGTGCCCTCGTTGGCACTTCGAATCCGGCTCAGCTCAACGCTCTTGCGACTTGCATTCAAGTATCCGTGCATGACATTTGCTTCGGTTCCGTAAACGGAACGGAGTTATGCCGGGAATTTTCGAGCAATTGATTCGACTTAAGGTAATATAATACCTTAAGTCGTTTAGGATTGTTCGCCGCCGAGCGCGTGCATGAGGTCCCGCGGTTCGCCGATATGCAGGCCAACGTCGAGCGGACCACCTGCCTGGTTCGCGCCGTTCCAGCAGCACTGCCGCGAGATTGCAGAAAGATTCCGCGGGGCGAAGTTGCGTTAACCGCAACCTAAGGTCATCGGGTGATCCTGCTCGCACACAGGTAGTGAGTTGGAAAACATGCACCGCATTGCATTGGCCTCGACTGTCGTTGTCACCCTGATGGGCGCGGGCGCGGGGCGTGCCGCCGACATGGCGGCGGTGCCGTATGCGAGGCCACTGCCGATGGCGGAGCCGGTGATTTATCGCTGGACCGGCTGCCATGTCGGCTGGCACGCCGGCGGCCTCGTCAGCGAGGACCGGTCGATCACCGCGTCCGGGAGCTCGCACGGCTTCAGTTCACCCGGCTTCGTGGGCGGCGGCCAGGTCGGTTGCGACTATCAGTTCGCGCCGGGCTGGGTCGCGGGCGTCGAAGGCCGGGCAGGCTGGACCAGCGTGGAGAATACCCACGCGGCGTCGGTCAGAAACTTGACGACAGGAGACGTGCTGCCGTCGCAATTCACCTTGAGCAACGATTTCCTGGCGTCGGCCACGGCGCGGCTCGGCTACGGTTTCGCCGACCGCTGGCTGGCTTACGTCCGGGGCGGCGCGGCCTGGACCCATGAACGAATAGACGATGCGTTCACGAAGGTCGGAGGCATCCCTGTCGATCCCAGCGCACACCTGACCCGCTCCGGCTGGACGGTGGGCGGCGGGGTGGACTGGGCGCTCGCCCCGCACTGGTCGGCCAATCTCGAATACAACTACTACGACTTCGGCCAGCGCAGCGCGACGCTGACAGGACCTGGGGCGACCGTGTCCGGTTACAGCGTGAAGGACACGATGCACGCGGTCACGACCGGCGTGGACTATCATTTCTAATGCGTAAACGTTTGTCGTCGCGTCGCGCCGGGACTGCTGCCCTCCGATACCGACGGCCGCCGCGGGCTGCTTTCCTCGGCGGGCCGGAAGCCGCCAGATCAGCAAAGCGACGGCATCGGGAAACAAGGGCTCTTCCCGCAGCAGCAGCGAACCGGCTATAGTGTAACGCTCGATCCGTGGGTTTCGCTGGCCCTGGAGCGGCTGAACGCGCGGGACATCATGCAGAGGTTCATCGAACAGCAGAACCGCGCGCACTACCGCAAGCTGCTTGCGGTCGAAACCGACCCGCGGCTGATCAAGGTTCTCGAAGGCCTGCTGAGGTCCACCGAACGCACACTGGCGATCCTGGAGGCGTCCGCGACCGGGGTCCGGTCGGACGCGCAACTGGTGCGGGATCGGTACCTTCCGCGCGCTACCCCGAAGGCGATCAGCCATTTCCAGCGCGAGTTCGAGGCGACCGACCGGCCGTGGCTGCTGGTCGATCCGGGACCCGGCCTGCATATCGTCGACATCAACGACACCTATGCGACGGCCACCCTGACGGCGCGGTCCAAGGTGGCCGGTGAGAAGCTGTTCGACATATTCCCCGACAATCCCGACGATCCCGCGGCGAACGGCGCGAGCATGCTGTTCAGGTCGCTGAAGACGGTCTCGGAATCCGGCCAGCCCCACGAGATGGCGGTGCAGCGCTACGACGTGCGCGACGCCACCGGCGCCTTCGTCGCCAGGTTCTGGCAGCCGCGCAACATGCCCATCCTCGACGACGGCGGCCGTCTGCTGTTCATCCTGCACCACGTCGAGGACGTGACCTCGAGGTTCGCGGCCGCGGCGGCTTCGGCGGCGTAGCGAGCGGGGCTGCGGCGCGCGGGAAGACGCCAGGCCGCGACGGACGTGTCAGTTCACGCCTCGGCTCCGGGCGGCCGTCGAGGCGCGCCGCCACGCGGCGGATTGACAGGAGCGGCCGTCTGCGGCGTGCTTGAGGCCGTCACAATCGCCAACAGGGGGCTGCCATGAACAGGGGCGCTGGCGTGATCGCGATCGCGGGCTTGCTCGTCGCCGGGACCGCGGCGGGGGCCGCTGAACCGGCTGATGCGGTCAAGCTCGTCAAGGAGGTCTGGAAGAAGCCCGGCCGCAACAACATCGGCGTCGCCGACCTCACCATCAGCAACGGCAACCCGTTCGCGGTGAAGGACGTCAAGATCAAATGCGTGTTCACCGCCGCGGCGACCGGCAAGGTGACCGAGCTCCAGCAGAGCATTCCGGGGCCGGTGAAGGCGATGGCCGAGCAGACCTTCAGGAAGGTGAGTTTCGGCTTCATAGACACCCGGGCGGAGCAGGGCGCCTGCCAGGTCCTGGCCGCGACCCGGATCTGAACGTGCATCCGATGTGTCCGGATGCCGGTTGTGCCGCCGGTGCCTCTCGCGCCGCACACGCGGCGTCGCGTGCGACAGTTTGATGTCGGGGCCGGGGCGTAACGCCAATTATGGCGATGGCGTGAAGGGACGAGCAGTCGGGACCGCGCGGAGGTGTCGGATGTGACTCAAATGTCGATGTCGCGCGGAATCGCTCATCCCAACAATTTCACTTGTCAAATTCTTCTTTCTCGAATCACGAAATTGATTCATTTCTCGTCTCCAGGGGGCAACCTGGAGGCAAGTCATGAACGTGATTGTTTTTGCTTCGCGTAAAGGGGGCTCGGGCAAGAGCACCCTCGCCGCGCATCTTGCGGCGCACGTCCACAAAACCACAAAACCATGTCTCTTGATCGACGCCGATCCGCAGGGCTCGCTGAGCCTGTGGCAGCGGCTGCGTGGAACCGGAGAGCCGCAGATCAAGACGGCGACGCGTTCCGTCGCCGAGCACGTGGCCGCCGCCAAGCGCGCGGGGTTCGAGTGGGTCTTCATCGACACCCCGCCGACCATGTCGGCCGTCGTCGAGGACGCCATCGGCAATGCCACCATGGTGATCATTCCCGCGCGTCCCGGCGTGTTCGACGTCGACGCCGTGCAGGAGACCATCGCGGCCTGCCGGTCCGCCCGCAAGCCCTACGCGGTCGTGATCAACGGCGCGCCGGCGCTGCGCAACGACCAGGAGAGCCCGATCGTGACCATGGCCCGCGAGGCTCTGGCCAAATTCCGGGCACCGGTCTGGGGCGGCCAGGTCACCAACCGCGCCGACCTGCTGCTCGCGCTGGCCAGCGGCGAAGGCGCGCGCGAATACAACGCCGAGGGCCGCGCGGCGACCGAGATCAGCCGTCTGTGGTCGGCCATCGAGCGGTCGGTCAAGGCGATCCGCGGCAGCGCATCAAGCGCCGGCGCGATGCACAAGCAGGCGGCCTGAGACAATAACCTCCGGTTGCTTTCGTGGTTTTCCTCTTGGCTGCGGTCCCCTGTCGGGCAGCGGCCAGCCTTCCGACATCAGCCTGACGACACCAGCCTGACGACCTCGGCGAAACGTCGAACGCCTCCTTCCTGTCCCGCTCGTCCGGGGGCAGCCGGAGGCGTCAACGTTTTGGCGGTCTCACGCCGGCGGATGGCGGGGCTTGGGCCACGGACGCGTGGGGGCCCGGCGGGACGGGCCAAGTCGACAACGGGCCGGGCAGGAAAAAGCCGGGCTCGAACGAGCCCGGCTTGAAGTCAGTTGGCCACGAGGGCCGACACAATCACCTTCCAAGAGGAATGACTGATGCCCGGCCACCACTCGAGGAGGGGGGACGATGCGTGGCGCCGAACCATCAGCGGCATCAGAAGACCGCTGTTCGCGCCGCGAGACAAGCGCGGAGCCCGCATGTCTGACATGCGGAGGTCTCACGCGGGTCGCATGGCGGTCCGCGCTCGCGCGAATGTGAAATCGGCCGTGCCGCGGCGCGACGTCACGGGCGCAGTGTCACGGGCGCAGTGTCACGGGCCAACGTCACTGGCCCAGCGTCACGACGGCCAGCGCTGCGCCTTGCTGACCACGAAGTCGCGGAACACCTGCACCCGGGCGACGGTCTTCAATTCCTCGGGATAGACGAAATAGGTGTCGAGCTGGATTGAATCCGCCTCACCGAACAACTGCACCAGCCGGTTGTTCTCGTCCACCAGGTAGTCCGGCAGCGCGGCGATGCCGAGCCCCTGCTGGCAGCCGCGCAGCAGCCCGAGGATGTTGTTGACGCGGAAATACGGCTCGCGCGGCCCGGAGCCGTTGCGGCCGGCCTCGATCAGCCAGTTGCGGTTCTGCAGATGCTGCGGCACCTGCATGTCGCTCAGGATGATGATGCGGTGCTCGTCGAGGTCCTCGAGCGTGCGCGGGGTCCCGAACCGCTTGATGTAGTCGGGCGAGCAGTAGGCGTGAAAGCCGATCGAGAACAG
Source organism: Xanthobacteraceae bacterium (assembly GCA_031291445.1). GTDB lineage: Bacteria > Pseudomonadota > Alphaproteobacteria > Rhizobiales > Xanthobacteraceae > Bradyrhizobium_A. The sequence goes on from JARLJA010000127.1 coordinate 10,225, forward strand.
CTTCCGCTGGATCAGGTCCGGCTGGGTCGGCTTGCGGGTGCGGATGGCGACGTCGGCCTCGCGCATCGACAGGTCGAGCTCCTCGTCGGTCACCATCAGCTGCACCCGGATCTCCGGATAGAGCGAGGTGAACTCGCCGAGCCGCGGGATCAGCCAGTTGATGCCGACGCCGGGCGTGGTGGTCACCTTGAGGTCGCCGCTCGGCCGCTCGCGGCTGTCGGTCAGTTTGGCGCGCGCCGCCTGCAGCTGCATGAAGACGTCGTGGGCGGTGCGGAACAGGAGGTCGCCCTGCTCGGTCAGGATCAGCCCGCGGGCGTGACGGTGAAACAGCGAGACCGACAGCTCCTGCTCCAGCGCGCTGACCTGGCGCGACACCGCGGACTGCGACAGCCCCAATTGCTCGCCGGCATGGGTGAAGCTGCCAGCTTCCGCCGCCGCGTGGAATACCTTCAGCTTGTCCCAATCCATGTCGCTCGATCCGGTCACGGTGCTTCTACGATCCATCGCCCAAAACTCATTCCGCCGCGGCGCGTTCGCTGGCGGCGAGGTGAATGAATTTTTCGGCCTCGAGCGCCGCCATGCAGCCGAGCCCGGCGGCGGTGACGGCCTGGCGATAGGTCTCGTCCGCGACGTCGCCCGCCGCGAACACCCCCGCGACCGAGGTCGCGGTCGAGTGCGGGGCGATCTCGACATAACCCGAAGGCTTCAGCTTCAGCTGCCCGGCCACCAGTTCGGTCGCCGGCGCGTGGCCGATGGCGACGAAGACGCCGTCGGTCTCCAATGTCGTCAACGCGCCGCTCTTGACGTTCCTGAGCCGCACGCTGGTGACGCGCTGCGGATTCTGCTCGCCGCAGATCTCGTCGATTTCGCTGTCCCAGACCACGCTGACCTTGGGGTGCTTGAACAGCCGTTCCTGCAGGATGCGCTCGGCGCGCAGGCCGTCGCGGCGGTGGACCAGCGTGACGTGGGAGGCGAAGTTGGTGAGGAACAGCGCCTCCTCGACCGCGGTGTTGCCGCCGCCGACCACCACCACGCGCTTGCCGCGATAGAAGAAGCCGTCGCAGGTGGCGCAGGCGGAGACGCCGAAGCCCTTGAAGGTCTCTTCCGAGGGCAGGCCGAGCCAGCGCGCCTGGGCGCCGGTCGCCAGAATGACGGTCTCGGCGAGATAGACCTCGCCGGAATCGCAGGTGAGGCGGAACGGTCGGTGCGACAGGTCGAGCCGGGTCACCAGATCGGTGACGATCCGGGTGCCGACATGGCGCGCCTGGGCTTCCATCTGCTCCATCAGCCACGGCCCCTGAATCACGTCGGCGAAGCCGGGATAGTTCTCGACGTCGGTGGTGATGGTGAGCTGGCCGCCGGGCTGCAGCCCCTGGATCAGGACCGGTTCGAGCATCGCGCGCGCGGCATAGATCGCAGCGGTATACCCGGCCGGGCCGGCGCCGATGATCACCACCTTGGCGTGGGTCGGCTGGTTCGCGCTTGAAGTCGACATCTCGAGATCCTTGCTCCTCGCCTGGGGGGCGGCGCGCGAGGAGGCAGAAAGACGCCTCAAATCCGGCCAATTGGCCCAAATCGCGCTCAAGTTATCTTAGGCAATGTGGTCAGCCATGCAACATTTGCAACCCACGGCCAGCCACATTCTAACCGCGAATCGTTCCCAACAGCACGAAATAAAATTTCACATTTTGGGCAGCAGTGCGATAGAAACGACGCCAGCCGGGCGAATATTCGTGTGCAGAGTGGAAAGTGGCGGCCGTGCCCAAAGGTCTCGACGACATAGATCTCAAGATTCTCAATGAAATTCAGGCGGATGGCAGGATCACCAACGTGGAACTGGCCAAGCGCGTCGGGATTTCGCCGCCGCCCTGCCTGCGCCGGGTCAAGGCGCTGGAGGAGGCCGGCTACATCCAGGGCTATCGCGGCCTGCTCGACCCGCACCGTCTCGGCTTCGATGTCACGGTGTTCGCCTCGGTGCATCTCTCCAGCCAGGCCGAAGCCGACCTGCGGGCGTTCGAGGACTTCGTCCGCGGCGAGCCGCTGGTCCGGGAATGCTGGATGCTGTCCGGCGAGGTGGATTTTATTCTCAAATGCGTCGCCCCGGACATGGCCACGTTCCAGGAGTTCGTCGCGCACCTGACCGCGGCGCCCCACGTCCGCAACGTCCGCACCTCACTGGTGCTGCGCAACCCCAAGAACGCCGCCGCGGTGCCGTTCGAGCTCAAGCGGCCGGGGTGAGGGCGCTCACATGTCCCGTCATTCCGGGGCGGCGCGAAAGCGCCGAACCCGGAATCCCGAAGTTGGGTTACGCAGTGGCTCAAACTGCGGGATTCCGGATCGGTCCACCAACGTAACCGTTGGTGGACCGTCCGGAATGATGGGGTGGACGGCCCCCAACGGCATCAGTGTGCCAGAATGAGGTCGTTGAAGATCTCAGACGAGGGAGCCGTCTATGAACAAGATTAGCACAATTGGGCTGGATATTGCGAAGAACGTGTTCCAGGTGCATGGGGTTGATGAATCCGGCAAGGTCGTGGTGCGCTGCCAGCTTCGACGGGGTGCAGTAAGAAAGTTCTTTGCAAAACTTCCGGCCTGCATGGTCGGGATCGAAGCCTGCGGCAGCGCGCACCACTGGGCGCGGGTGATCGGCGGCTACGGCCACCGGGTGCGGCTGATGCCGCCGGCCTATGTGAAGCCGTACGTCAAGC
>JARLJA010000128.1 GCA_031291445.1 Xanthobacteraceae bacterium
CCTTCGGCGCAGTCTGGGCCGCGGCCGCGCCGACCGCGAGCAGGCCGGCCACGGCGCCGGCGACGACCATCGCCGCGGCGCGCGCGAGCGGCGACCTTGACTTCGCAGGGGGCACGGGCTGACGGGTCATGGCGGGCGGCGCAAGGGGTTGGCGGGACAGGGACGATGGTTTCTGAACCAAACCCGCGCCAAGATCAAAGGTCTTAGAGATAGCGCCGCAGATCGGCGGCGGCGTCCTGCGGCGTGCGCTTGAGGTTGAACGGCGCGACGAACCGGCCGTTGCGGTCCATCAGGTAGATCAGCGCGGTGTGATCCATGGTGTAGTCGCCATCCTTGAGCGGCACCTTGCGGGCATAGACCCGGTAATCGGCGATGACCTTCGCCACCTCGTCGGGCGTGCCGGTCAGACCCTTGAGATGCGGGTCGAAGCTCGACAGGTAATCCTTCATCGCCGCCGGCGTGTCGCGTTCCGGATCGACCGACACGAAATAGGCGTTCACCTTGTCGGCGTCCGGCCCCATGGCGCGCAACACCTCCGAGATCTCGAACAGCGAGGTCGGGCAGACGTCGGGACAGTGGGTGAAGCCGAAGAAGATCAGCGTCGGGCGGCCCTTCAGCGACGCCTCGGTGACCCGCTGTCCGGTGGTATCGCTGAGCGCGAAGGGCCCGCCGATCGCCGCCGGTCCAGTGGCGCCGCTCCAGCCGCCGAGCAGCCAGAACGTCACCAGCAGTCCGATGGCGAGGCTCGCCGCAAACGCCGCGATGACGACCAGCGGCCGCGTCCTGTTATCGCTCATGGATGTCACGAGATCCCGTCAAAAGCACGCGGCAAGGCCCGCTGCCAGCGTCTGGAAAAACACCGTCGAGCCATAGCGCAGCCACAGCCCCCCCGCCACCGCCAGCATCACCGCGGCCAGCGCCACGGCGGCGATGGCGACCACGGCACCCTGCCGGTTCGGCGACCGCATCCCGGGCGCGGAAGAGGGGCGCAGCATGGCTAGGTCCCCTGTGAGGTCAGGCCAATGTGCCGGATGTCCAGCCGGGCCCGACGGCCCCCATCACATAAAGATGCGCCCCCCGTCGGACAAGCGATGCCGAAGCGGGGGGCGATCACGTCCTGCGGAGCCGGATACCGCGCCGCGGCCCGATCGGCCGGGCGGCGCGACGGTCAGTTGGTGTTCTCGCGGGTGAACAGCGCCTCGGCGTCCATGTAGCAGGGCCGGTACATGCTGGCGAGCGCCTTGCCGCGAAGGAAGATCATGTGGGTGGTGAGGCCACCGCGCTTGTCGATCCAGCGCTGGACCTGCGGCGGATACCACGAATAGAGCATCTGGGTGGCTTCCTGGTTGGTGACGATATGCCCCCGGCCGGCCGGGTCCCAGGCGGCGTGGAAGCCGAGCGCCGCATGCTCGGTGACGCAGATCTTGTCGTGCGGCACCGCGTGCAGGACGATCGTGCAGGCCGAGGCACAGAGTCCGTCGATCACCACCGATTCGCCGGACTGCTTCAGCTGCTGGAAGCGATCCATGTAGGTTCCGATTCGACCTCCCCGGTCATTGCCAATTCGGACCAACGCCTGACTGCCGCTCATGCCCGCCATCAGGAGGACGGCCGCGAGCAACCCCGTAACAACCTTCATTCCTTGCCCCACCGAATTCGAATTGTGCAAGTGCGTGAGAGAAGGGTCTTTCGAACGCCGCGATTTGTCCAGTGGGAGAGATTGCGGAGGCCGTGATTTGAATCGGGTGTTGCCCGGAAGATGCAGTTGTCGGAACTCGCACTGCACGAATCGTTAACGCGAGCACCCGTCGCACACCCGTTCCCTTGACCCGGGTTCCCGCGGCGCGCTTCAATCGCCGTCGAAGGCCGCGGGCCTTCCAAGACCATCAGCGGGGGCAGGACAATGGCCGATGATGCCGACGTCATCGTCGTGGGCGGGGGGCTCGCGGGACTCGTCGCCGCCACCGAGATCGCCGACGCCGGCAAGCGGGTGGTGGTGGTCGACCAGGAGGGCGAGCAGAATCTCGGCGGCCAGGCGTTCTGGTCGCTCGGCGGCCTGTTCCTCGTCGATTCGCCGGAACAGCGGCGCCTGCGGATTCGCGACAGCTTCGAGCTCGCCTGGCAGGACTGGCAGGGCACGGCGGGCTTCGACCGCGACGAGGACCGTTGGCCGAAGCGCTGGGCGGAAGCCTATGTCGCCTTCGCCGCGGGCGAAAAGCGCAGCTGGCTGCGCGCCATGGGACACCGGATCTTCCCCATCGTGGGCTGGGCCGAGCGCGGCGGCTACGACGCGCTGGGGCACGGCAATTCGGTGCCGCGCTTTCACGTCACCTGGGGCACCGGCCCCGGCATCGTCGAGCCGTTCGTGCGCCGCGCCCGCGAAGCAGAACAGCGCGGCCGCCTGAGCTTCCGCTTCCGGCATCGCGTCGACGCGCTCCTGACAGTCAATGGCGCCGTGACCGGGGTGAGCGGCGCCATCCTCGAACCGACCACGGTGGCGCGCGGCGACAGCTCGTCCCGCGCCGTGGTCGGCGACTTCACGCTGCGGGCGCAGGCGGTGATCGTGGCGAGCGGCGGAATCGGCGGCAACCACGACCTGGTGCGGCAGAACTGGCCGGCGCGGCTCGGACCTGCGCCCCGGCGCATGGTTGCCGGCGTGCCCGCCCATGTCGACGGCCGCATGATCGGCATCAGCGAGGCCGCCGGCGCCCGGCTGATCAATCGCGACCGCATGTGGCACTATGTCGAGGGCCTGGAGAACTGGGATCCGATCTGGCCCAATCACGGCATCCGCATCCTGCCGGGGCCGTCGTCGCTATGGTTCGACGCCCGCGGCAAGCGGCTGCCGGCGCCGCTCTATCCGGGTTACGACACGCTGGCCCAGCTCGCCCACATCATGGCCACCGGCTACGAGTATTCGTGGTTCATCCTGACCCAGAGCATCATCAAGAAGGAATTCGCGCTGTCGGGCTCCGAGCAGAATCCCGACCTCACCGGCAAAAGCTGGCGGCAGGTGCTCGGACGCGCCACCAACAAGGCCGCGCCCGGGCCGGTGGAGGCGTTCAAGCGCCACGGCCGCGACTTCATCGTCCGTGACACGCTGGAGGATCTGGTCGCCGGCATGAACGCGCTCGCCGGCGACAGCCTGCTCGACGCCCGCGACATCCGCCGCCAGATCGAGGCCCGCGACCGCGAGATCGCCAATTCCTTCACCAAGGACAGCCAGGTGATGGGCATCCACAATGCCCGCAACTATCTCGGCGACAAGCTGATCCGGACCGCGAAGCCGCACCGCATCCTCGATCCGGCGCACGGGCCGCTGATCGCGGTGCGCCTCAATATCCTGACCCGCAAGACGCTGGGCGGGCTGGAGACCGATCTCGACGGCCGGGTGTTCGGCAGCGGCGGGCAGGTGATCGGCGGCCTCTATGCCGCGGGCGAGGCCTCGGGCTTCGGCGGCGGCGGCATGCACGGCTACCGCGCGCTGGAAGGCACCTTCCTCGGCGGCTGCCTGTTCTCGGGCCGCAATGCCGGCCGCGCCGCGGCCGGGGCGGTGGGGTGAGGGGCGGACGGACGTCGCGTGCAGTGAACCGGTTGCTATTTCACTCGTCATGGCCGGGCTTGACCCGGCCATCCACGCTTTACGACGGCGCCTTCAAGCGTGGACCCGCGGGTCAAGCCCGCGGGTGACGAAAACAGAGGCAGGGTTCTGCTCGCTACCTTCCCACCCGAAACGGCAGCGACGGGCCGTCGAGCCGACGAAGGCCCGGTTCGCGGCGCTCCAGCCACCAGCCGTATTGCCTGGGCCACGACTCGAACACGCCTTCGGTCTTGCCGCCGAGCGCGAGCTCGGCATGCAGCGGCCAGTTGGGATCGAACAGCGCCTCGCGGCCGACGGCGACGATGTCGGCCTCGCCCTTCGCCACGATCTCCTCGGCCTGACGCGGATGCAGGATCAATCCCACCGCCATGGTGGCAATGCCGGCCTGCTCCCGCACGGCGGCGGCGAACGGCACCTGGAAGCCGTAGCCCCGCGGCAGCCGCGCCGCGGTGGCCGAGCCCATCAAGCCGCCGGACGAGCAGTCGATCAGGTCGACGCCGCGGGCCTTGGCCTCGCGGGCGAAGGCGACCGTGTCCTCGAGCGCGAGGCCGCCGTCGATGCCGTCGACCGCCGAGACGCGGACGAACAGCGGCCGTCCCGCCGGCCACGCCGCGCGCACCGCCTCGACCACCTCGAGCGGAAAGCGCATCCGCCCGGCGCGGTCGCCGCCATAGCCGTCGTCGCGACGGTTCGACAGCGGCGACAGGAATTCGTGCAAGAGATAACCGTGGGCGCAGTGCAGCTCGACGATGTCGAAGCCGGCGGCCAGCGCGCGGCGGGCCGCCGCGGCGAAGCTGTCGCGCAGCGCGGCGAGTTCGTCACGATCGAGCGCGTGCGGCGTCAGCCAGCCCTCGTCCATGGCAATGGCGCTCGGCGCCACGATCGGCCACGGCCGATCGCCGCGCGCCACGTCCTCCGCGGTCAGCGCGGCGTTGCCGTACCACGGGCGCTGCATGCTGGCCTTGCGGCCGGCATGGGCGAGCTGGATCGCCGGCACCGCGCCGTTGGCGCGCAGGAAATCCGCGATCCGCCGCAACGGCGCGATCTGGCCGTCGTGCCACAGGCCGAGATCGCCGTGGGTGATGCGCCCCTCCTCGACCACGGCGACCGCTTCGGTCATGACGATGCCGGCGCCGCCCTGGGCGAACTTGCCGAGATGCACCAGGTGCCAGTCGTTGGCGACGCCGCCGTCGGCCGAATACTGGCACATCGGCGAGATGATGACGCGGTTCTTCGAGCGGACGTCGCCGAACGCGATCGGCGTGAACAGCAGCGAATTCGGCATGGCGAGGTCCTGATGATCCGGCGGCCGCGGCCGCCTCCCAAGCGAGCGATCGAGTCGTCAACTCTTCAGCCGGTACCCCGTCCGGAAGATCCACCAGATCGCGGTCAGGCACGCCAGCAGGAACACGGTGCCGACCGCCAGGCTGATGCCGATATGCACGTCGGCGATGCTGTAGAAGCTCCAGCGGAAGCCGCTGATCAGGTAGACCAGCGGATTGAACATCGAGATCCGCTGCCAGGTCAGCGGCAGCACGTTCATCGAATAGAAGGTGCCGCCGAGGAAGGTCAGCGGCGTCACCACCAGGAGCGGAATGACCTGGAGCTGCTCGAAGCCCTGGGCCCAGATTCCGATGATGAAGCCGAGCAGGCTGAACGACACCGCGGTCAGCACCAGGAACGTGATCATCAGCAGCGGATGGTCGATCCGCAGCTCGACGAACGCCGCCGCGGTGACCAGCACGATCAGTCCCAGCAGCACCGACTTGGTCGCCGCCGCGCCGACATAGCCGATCACGATCTCCAGCGAGGAGATCGGCGCCGACAGCAGCTCATAGATCGTGCCGCTGAATTTCGGGAAATAGATCCCGAACGAGGCGTTGGACACGCTCTGGGTCAGCAGCATCAGCATGATCAGCCCGGGCACGATGAACTCGCCGTAGCTGATGCCCTGGATCTGGGGCAGCCGCGAGCCGATCGCCGCGCCGAACACCACGAAGTACAGCGACGTCGAGATCACCGGCGACACGATGCTCTGGAAGATGGTGCGCCGCGTGCGCGCCATCTCGAAGCGGTAGATGGCGAGAATCCCGTACCAGTTCATCGCTGCTTCCTCACCAACCCGACGAAGATGTCCTCGAGCGAACTCTCCCTGGTCTGCAGGTCCTTGAAATTCAGTCCTGCGCTGCGCAGGTCGCTGAGCAGCGAGGTGATGCCGGTACGCTCGGCCTGGGTGTCGTAGGTGTAGACCACCTCGTGGCCGTCGGAGGCGATGGTGAGCCCGTAGGGCGCGAGCGTCTCCGGGATGGCGTCGACCGGCGACTGCAGGTGCAGCGTCAGCTGCTTGCGGCCGAGTTCGCGCATCAGCTCGCGCGTGTCCTCGACCAGGATCAGTTCGCCCTTGCTGATGATGCCGATGCGGTCGGCCATCTGCTCGGCTTCCTCGATATAGTGCGTGGTCAGGATGATGGTGACGCCGTTGTCGCGCAGATAGCGCACCACCTGCCACATGCCCTTGCGCAGCTCGACGTCGACGCCGGCGGTGGGCTCGTCGAGGAACAGCACCCTGGGCTGGTGCGACAGCGCCTTCGCGATCATCACGCGCCGCTTCATGCCGCCCGACAGCGTCATGAGCATGGCGTCCTTCTTGTCCCACAGCGACAGCGCCTTCAGCACCTTCTCGATGTGCGCGGCATCGGGCGCCTTGCCGAACAGGCCGCGGCTGAAGGTCACCGTGTTCCACACCGTCTCGAAGGCGTCGGTGGTGAGCTCCTGCGGCACCAGGCCGATCTGCGCGCGCGCCGCGCGATAGTCGGTGACGATATCGTGGCCGTCGACATGAACGTGGCCGCCCGACGGATTGACGATGCCGCAGATGATGCTGATCAGCGTGGTCTTGCCGGCGCCATTGGGGCCGAGCAGCGCGAAGATCTCGCCGCGCCTGATCTCGAGGTTGATGGTCTTCAGCGCCTGGAAGCCCGACGCGTAGGTCTTGGACAGATTGACCACGGAAATGATGGGCTGCATCGGGCCGCCTGGCGAAGGATGTTGCACGGAGATTTGCGGGAGGGGGCGAATTGCACAGCCAGCATATATTTGTTGCCGGCGGCCGGCGATAGGGGATCGCCAAGCCTCTGTTTTGACCGGCTGATTCCGTCTCGCCGTGCAGGCGGTTTCGCCGCGCCCCCGAAAGGCGGCGCGCAGGCGATTCGGCGCCGCCGTCCGGGTCCGCCTCCGGGGCCTGTCGGTGCAACTCACCGCGCGGACGCGGTCGCGACGCCGGCCCTCGCGACAAGAGCATCGGGTCGGGTCGGCTCGCGCGCCAACGATCGACGAGGGGAGGAACGTCGGCTCTCGGCGGTGCGCTCCTAGTCGATCTCGACGACGATCTTTCCGATCGCGGAACCGCTTTCGACGGCGGCATGCGCATCCGACGCCGTGCTCAGCACGAACCGTCGCGGGTCCATGACCGGTCGGACCTTACCGGCTTCCACGAGCCTGGTCGCCTCGGTCATGATCGCCCCGTGATGCTGGCGGCCAATTCCGGTCAGGATCGGAAGCAGGGTAAAGACGCCCGAATAGCTGGCGCCGCGGAACGACAGCGGCGCCAGCTTGTGGGTGCCCCACCCCAGGCTGCTCACGACATGTCCGTGGCGCGCAACCGCCTCAAAGGAGCCGTCCAGCACCGCACCGCCTGCCGTATCATAAACGACATCAAACCCACGGCCATCGGTGTGGTCCTTGACGTATTGCTCGACAGGGACCTTGCGATAATCGAGTGCCTTCGCACCCAATTGCTCGACGAGCGCCGTCTTCTCCGCGGATTCGGTCGCAAAAACATCGGCTCCCAGACCGTGTGCAATCTGAACTGCGATACTACCAACACCACCAGCTCCACCATGGACGAGCACCTTCTGACCAGCACGGACATTTGCGCGATCGACCAGCCCCTCCCAAGCGGTGATGAAGGCCAGAGGAAGCGCGGCGGCTTCCCGCATCGAAAGATTGTGGGGCTTGAGGGCCAGCAAATCGGCATCGACGGCGGCGTATTCGGCGAGCGACCCTTGCACGCCACCGATGCCGCCGGTCATGCCGTAGACTTCGTCCCCCCTCTTGAAGGTGAGGACTCCCGCTCCCACGGCTTCGACGGTTCCGGCCAGATCCATGCCCAGGATCGCGGGAAGCGGGTGCCTGGCATGCTCGGCATTGCCGGCCCGAATCTTGGTGTCGAGCGGATTGACCCCGCTCGCCTTGATCCGGACCAGGACCTGGCCATGACCCGGCTGCGGCAACGGAATCTGCGCGAGCCTGAATGGCCCGCCATGGCTCTCCACGACGAGAGCGCGCATTGTACTGCTGTTGGACATTATCGATTCTCCATATCGTCGTGGCGCGGCGTCATGAGCGTGTCGCGCACGAGGGCGAAATGCTCTTCGCCGAACCCGCGCGACCGTCGCCGAAACGAGGGAGTTCGAAAACGAACAAGACTGTTTGAGGCTCGTGCGATTTTGTATGGTGCCCCGATGGAATGGAGCGATCTCAGGATCTTTCTCGCCGTCGCCAGGTCGGGAACGCTGGGTGCGGCCGCGCGCAAGCTCGGCCAGACCCAGCCAACGGTCGGGCGGCGCATCCGGGCGCTGGAGGAATCGGTCGGTCATGCCTTGTTTCAAAGGACCACCGAGGGCTTCGTCCTGACCGATGAAGGCGCCACGATACTCCGGCACGCCGAGCACATGGAGGAGGAGGCTCTCGCCATCGAGCGCGGCCTCGCAGGAGGGGAGGCTCAGCTCACCGGCCTGTTGCGCATCTCGTCATCGGACTGGTTCGGCGTCCATATGCTGACGCCGGTGATTGCGGAATTCACCACGATGCATCCGCATGTGACCGTCGAACTCGTGACCGATGCGCGACTTCTCAGCCTGGCGCGGCGCGAAGCGGACCTGGCGTTTCGGATCCGCAGGTTTGACGAGCCCGACGTCCTGCAGCGCAAGCTGATGCACGTCGAATACGGTCTCTACGGATCGGAGACGACGGCGCCCCCCAAGGCCGGCGATGGGTCCAACAGTGCGCTGCTGACCATGGATACGGGATTTGGCGACCTCCCGGACGCGGTGTGGTTGAAGAAGATGCTGCCGAATGCCCGCGTCGCATTTCAAAGCAACAACCGTGACGCCCAGGCCCAGGCCTGCGTTTCCGGTGCGGGCATCGCGGTGTTGCCGAAGCCGCTCGCCGAGCGAACGCCCGGCCTCCGTCTGATCGACCTCGGAGCGCAGCCTCCGGGACGCGATACCTGGGTTGGATACCATCGGGACCTGAAGAGGCTGGCGCGGCTGCGCATGCTGCTCGACATGGTGATCGACAGGTTGGCGGACTGAGCGGTCTGCGCACCTGCCAACGACCGGCGCGCCGTCGGCGAATTGCCGCAAGCCGGCGCCTCACGCCACCGGCTGGGCTCCCCGCAGGAACAGATCGACGCAGGCCCGCGCGCGCGTTTCGATCTCCTGTCGCGTCGGCGCCGGGGCGTGACCGAACATCACCGCGCGCACCGGCTGGAACGCGAGCATGCCGAGCAGCATGCCGGCGGCGACGTCGGCATCGCCGGGCCGGATCAGGCCGCGCGCCTGCTGCGCCCGCAACCATGACGCCAGCGTGCTTTCGGTGCGCCGGATGGCCTTGTGATAGAAGGTCTCGGCGAGATCGCCGAACTTGTCGCTGTCGGCGAGAATCATGCGCTGAAGCGCGATCACTTCGCCGTCGAGCACGAGCTCGCCGCAGGCGATCAACGCGTCCCGCAACGCCGCCGCGACGTCGCCGCCCTCGCAGGCGCGCAGCCTCACTTCGGAGACGAAGCGGTCGATCCGTTCGGTGATCATAGCCTCGAACAGGCCGGCCTTGCTGGGGATCAGGCGGTACAGCGTCTTGGTCGACACGCCGGCGCGCCGCGCCACCGCCTCCATGCACGCCGCAGCGAAGCCGCTGGCGGCGAATTCGCGCCGCGCCGCGTCCAGGATGATGGCGCGGGTTTCCTCGTCGGGCCGCGCCCGCGGCCGTCCCCGGCGGCACCGCGCTTCCGTGCCGGCGCTCCCCACGTCGATCTCATCGGTCTTCGCAATCGTCATGCCGAGCCATGCTTCTGCGTGATGCCTGTCATTTCATTGACAGTCTCCAGATAGGGACTATTTTGGAAAATATCAACTTTCCTAATTCGACAGCCGAACCGGGAAGCCCCGTAATTCAGCAGTTCCCACAACGGAATAGCGACCATGACCCAACATTCCACAGCTTTCCAGATTGACCGTCCGGTTCCCGCCGAGGCCGCGCGGGAGATCCTTGCCGAGCCCGACAGACAGTTGGCGCCGGCCCCGCTTCCGGCCAGCCCGATCGCGCGCAAGGGTGGGCTGCGCCGCCTGCTGATGGCCGGCGCCGCGCTGGCGGTGCTGGGCGCGGGCGGCTGGTACGCATTCGATTACTGGACGGTGGGCCAGTATCTCGTCTCCACCGACGACGCCTATGTAAAGGCCGACAACACCACCATCGCGCCGAAGGTCTCCGGCTATGTCACCGACGTCCTGGTGGGCGACAACGAGCACGTGAAGGCCGGCCAGGTGCTGGCGCGGATCGACGAGCGCGACTTTAGAGTGGCGCTGGCCCAGGCCAGGGCCGACGTCGCCGCCGCGCAGGCCGCGGTGGCGAGCAGGCAGGCCCAGCTCGAGGTCCAGCAGGCCGTCATCGCGGCGGCGCGAGCGACCATCGACGTCGACACTGCGACGCAGAATTTCGCCAGCCAGGAGGACAAGCGCTACACCGATCTCGCCGCCACCGGGTTCGGCAGCGTGCAGAACGCCCAGCTCGCGCAGTCGCGCAACGCCAGCGCCGAGGCCACCATCCAGCGCGACACCGCGAACTTCGCCTCGGCGCTGAAGCAGGCCGACCTGCTCAAGGCCGAAGTCGCGCAGGCCGTGGCCGCGTCGGCCCACGCCGCCGCCGTCGAGCAGCAGGCCGAGCTCAATCTCGGCTACACCACGCTCACCGCGCCGATCGACGGCATCGTCGGCAACCGCACCCTGCGCACCGGCCAGTTCGTCCAGGCCGGCACCCAGCTGATGGCGCTGGTGCCGAGCACCGGCGCCTACGTGATCGCGAACTTCAAGGAGACTCAGCTCACCGACGTCCGCAAGGGCCAGCCGGTGGATATCGAGGTCGACATGTTCCCCGGCGAGGTGGTGCATGGCCACGTCGACAGCCTCGCGCCCGCCAGCGGCCAGGAATTCGCGCTGCTGCCGCCGGACAACGCCACCGGCAACTTCACCAAGGTGGTCCAACGCATTCCAGTGAAGATCGCGCTCGACGCCAACCCGGTCGACCTGCGCCCGGGAATGTCGGTGATCCCGACCATCCAGACCCTCCGGCCGGCGACCGTCGCCGCCAGGCCTCCGCGGGTGGTCCCTGCCTCCAGGGTCGCCCTGCTCGCTTCGCAATAGGTGATGCCATGTCGGATCTGTCCCTGACCGTCCCCACCGCCGTTCCGCGGCCCGCCGACCGCCCGGCCGCGGCCTCGCTCCAGGGCGAGCGCGCCAGCCCCGCGGTGTGGATTTCGGTAGCGGCCGCCATGGTCGGCGCCTTCATGGCGATCCTCAACATCCAGATCACCAACGCCTCGCTGCTGAACATCGAGGGCGGCATCGGCACCGGCGTCGACAACGGCAGCTGGATCTCGACCTCGTACCTGATCGGCGAAATCGTCGTCATCCCGCTCACCGACTATCTCAGCCGGGTGTTCTCGTTCCGCAAGATCATCCTGGTGCACGCCACGCTGTTCGCGCTGTTCTCGGTGGCGTGCGCCTTCGCCCACGACCTGCCGTCGATGATCGTGATGCGCGCCTTCCAGGGCTTCTTCGGCGGCGTGCTGATCCCGATGGCCTTCACCCTGGTCTTCACCAGATTGCCGAAGCCGCAGCAGCCGATCGGGCTGGCGATGTTCGCGCTCGCGGTCACCTTCGCGCCGGCGATCGGGCCGACCATCGGCGGCTATCTCACCGAAAACTACGGTTGGCAGACCATCTTCTTCGTCAACGTGGTGCCGACCGCGGCGATGGTCGTCGCGCTGTTCCTGACCCTGGAGCGCCAGCCCATCCAGCTCGGCCTGCTGCGCCAGGGCGACTGGCTCGGCATCGTCACCATGGCGGTCGGGCTCTCGGCGCTGCAGACCGTGCTGGAGGAGGGCAACAAGGACGACTGGTTCGGCTCGCCGTTCATCGTGAAACTGGCCGTCGTCGCCGCCGTCAGCCTCACCCTGTTCGTCTGGATCGAGCTCACGGTCGAGAAGCCGCTGCTCGAGCTCCGGCTGCTGGCGCGCCGCAGCTTCGGCATCGGCACCATCGCCGCGGTGTTCGTCGGCTTCGCGCTGTTCGGCTCGGTCTACCTGCTGCCGGCCTATCTCGGCCAGGTGCAGCGCTACAATGCCGAGCAGATCGGCAACGTGCTGGCGTGGACCGGCCTGCCCCAGCTCCTGCTGATTCCGCTGGTGCCGAAGCTGATGCAGCGGTTCGACGCCCGCTACATCGCCGCCACCGGCATGCTGCTGTTCGCCTACTCTTCGTTCATGAACACGGCGATGTCGCTCGACTATGCCGGCGACCAGCTGTGGTTGCCCAACATCGTGCGCGCCGTGGGCCAGGCCCTGATGCTCGCCCCCTTGAGCGCGGTGACGCTCGGCAGCGTCGCGCCGCAGGACGCGGCCGCGGCGTCCGGCATCTCCAACATGATGCGCAACCTCGGCGGCGCGATCGGCACCGCGGTGCTCGCGACCATCGTCACCAAGCGCGAGCAGTTTCATTCCAACATCATCGGCCAGTCTGTCGACCTCGGCCGGGAGGAAGTGCGCGCCCGGATCGGGCAGATGACCGACTATTTCCTCACCCACGGCATGCCGGACCCGGCCGGCGCCCGCCAGCAGGCGGTCATCGCGCTCGGCAACGCGGTCAAGCGCCAGGCGCTGGTGATCGGGTTCAGCGATACCTTCGCCGTGATCGGCATCGTGCTGGTGCTGGCGGCCATCGCCATTCTCACCACCGGCAGGCCCAAGGGCCCCGCGCCGGGCGGCGCGCATTGACGCCCGACGGCGCGCGGCACGACGTCGCAGTCTTCTCTGTTAGCGAGCCGTTAACCATATCCGGAAATTTCTCGGCTAACGTGGTGGTCGATTCGCCGATGTGACGATGGCGGCGCGGGACGGCGGCGGCGACCGGCGTGGTGGACGTTTCGACTGGGGGCTATTGGAATGCGGGGAGTGCGAACCGGGGCCGTGACGCTATGCGCGGCTCTCGTGATGGCGTCGGCAGCTGACGCCAACGATCAGGCGCCGACGGGCGCCAAGCCCAATGCCGAGCATCGCTCGAAACACCGGCACGGCCACGAGCACCAGGCCGCACGGCACGGCAAGCCGCACGGCCACGGCGGTGAGGCCCACGCCAAAGGACACGAGAAGGGCCATGACAAGGGCCACGAGGAAGGGCACGAGGAGATCGACACCGAAAACCTGTTCGGCATCACGCAGGGCAGCGATCTCGGCAAGCGGGGAGAGATCGCGCTGCAATCCGAAGGCATGGGCGGGTTCGGCCTCGGCGACGGCCGCTACGCCGCCTGGAGCAACGTCTATCAGCTCAAGTATTCGGTGACCGACGATTTCCGCATCGCGCCTTACCTGGCAACCACATTCAACAGCATTTCTGGATCGTCCAGCCTGCAGGACGTGAATGCCCTGGACTTCCAGGGCGGCGGCGTCGAGTTCCGGTATCGCTTCCTCAACCGCGAAAGCGCGCCGTTCGGCTTCACGGTCGTGCTCGATCCCCATGCCAACCGGATCGACTCGTTCGACGGCACGAAAGTGAGCCAGTCCGGCGTGGCCGTCATGGCCCTCGCCGACCGGGAGCTCATCAAGGACCGGCTGTTCGTCGCGTTCAACGCCGTCTACGAACCGGAATGGAGCCGCGACGCCACCGGGATGTCGCTGGACGAATCCCGGCTCGGCTTCGGCACCGCGCTGACCGCGCAACTGGCGCCGCATCTGTTCGTCGGCGCCGAGGCACGCTATCTGCGTCGCTATGACGGAGTTGGCCTCGACAGCTTCCGGGAAGACGCCTGGTATGTCGGGCCGACGCTCGCCGCGAATTTGTGCAAGAATCTGACCATGACGCTGGCCTGGAACATCAAGGCGGCCAACGCGACCGTCGCGGATCCGGCGTTCGGAACCAGCCATTTCGCCAACAACGTGGTGCTCGCCCGCTTCAACTACATCTTCCCCGAAGCCCGGTAGGCGAAAGCGCACCCTCGAAGGCAGGACAGCGAGCTTCGGGGCCAGGGTGTCAGCCCGCCCGGCGATCGGGTTCGCCTTCCGCCTCCGACCAGGCCCACCCACCGCCGCCGGCGCGTTTGGCCGCGTAGAGCGCGCGGTCGACCCGTTCCAGCAGCTGCGAGGTCGAAATGGCCGCGGGCACGCCGACCAGAATGCCGGCGCTGGCGCCGATGCGGACCGGCACGTCCGACAGCAGGAACGGCATCGAGAGTTCGAGAATGGCTCTGCGCGCCAGCGCCAGCGCGGCGGCGCGGCCGTCCTCTCCGGCGGCCACGGGCTTCAGCAGCATGAATTCGTCGCCACCGAAGCGCGCGGCGGTTCCGTCGGAGCCGGCGCACGACATCAGCCGCGCCGCGACCTGACGCAGCAGGTCGTCGCCGGCGTGGTGGCCGTGACGGTCATTGACCGGTTTGAAGCCGTCGAGGTCGATGGCGATGATGGCGAAGTCCGTGCCGACGCCCGTCAACGCCTGGAGAAACGCGGCACGGTTCGGCAAGCCGGTGAGGAAATCATGGGTCGCCTGGCGCGCCAGCCGGTGCTTGGCCTCGAGCCGCTCGATGAAGGCCGCGCTCAGATGCCTGGAGGCCTCCCGCAGGGTCAGCCAGAAGAAGATCAGCATGCCGGCGCCGATCTTGTAGGCCAGTTCGGGACGCAGCAGGCCGGCGACGATTGTCGGCATCAGCAGCAACGCCGCGGTCGTCAGGATGATCCAGGGGCGGATCGCCGCACGCGAGACCATGCCGACGCAGAACGACATGGACAGGCCGAACGCCACCCAGGCGCCGGGTGCGTCGCCGAGTTCGAGCGTCCGGAAGGACAGCGCGCCGAGCGCGAGGCCGAAAGCGGACGCGCCGGCGCCGTAGATGCGCTCCCAGCGCACCACGTCGGCATCGGAGAATTGCGCCGCGCGGGCCTTGTAGCGGAGCAGCGAGACGATCCGGGCCGAAGCCATCGCCAGGATGAGAAACGAGATCACGGCGTACCCCGTGTCCCCGCTGATGACGGCGAGAGTCACGGCGCCCGTCACCGACGTGACGCTGATGGCCATGACCTGCGGCAACGAGGTGTACAGCAAATCGACGAGCTCGCGGCGAATGCGCGGATCGGGATGCAGGAACCTGGACAACACCGTGAGGGGCATGACGGGGAAGATGGCCGCGACTTCCTAACAACCGATGGGCAAAGGGGCGCAGCAATTGGCGCGGTCCCGGCATCGTTAAGAATTTGTCAATCGACTGATCGGCGTCCGGCGCGGCAGCGCCGTGCCGAGGAGAGTTCCGCGGGAGGCGGATGACCAGGCCTCAAACCGACGAACTCCCCGATCGCCAGCCGTTTCCCGCTGCACGACAAGCGCCATCGCACAGTGCCTGATCTACAATCCGTTCATCAGCCGGGCTTCACCTACCGAGAACATCGACTCGATCGCGGCGCCAACTGCGGAGGCGGAATTCGCTCCGATCCTTCGATCCCGCCGGTGAAACGTAAATGGGATCGGCTCGGGACGTCCGCCGGGCGCGCGGGGCGTCCCGGCCTAGCTCTTCGGGGTAAACAGCTGGCACCAGCCGCCCGGGCTGATGTCGCCCTGAACGAATTTGCACGTCTTCGGCGACTGGAAATTGATACAACCGTCGCAGTGCTGACCGCCTTTCGGCGTGCCCTGGTATTGGGCGTCCGCTTGGCTGATCTTCTGCTGCGCCGCCGCTTCCGGGACCGCCGTGGCGATCGCCGCCGCGCCGAGCGCGAGCGCGGCACCGGAGACCGCCGCCCGGCGTGAGATGCGCCGGCAATCGTCGTCGCCGCTGTTCATGATCGGCTCCTGTCGGGGTTTCACTCTGCTCTGGACGCTGCCCTCGGGTCATACGGGCATCGGCGCGGACGATGACGATCCTGGTCCTCGTTCAGCGGTGCCCGTACTCGGTGAAGACGTAATCCTTCTTCTGCACGACCGTATGGCACGCGAACCCGCATTTGGCGTCGTTCGCCTGCGGCGGGTGGTCATCCAGGTTGCCGGACCTGAACGCATCGGATGCGGCGTCGTACTCGAACTCGGCATAGCCCCATCCGCCGCTGTCCGGAAACCTCTTGCTGTCCTTCACCATGAAATCGACGTCGTGCTGGACCCCCGGCACCGTCGGCTGGCCGGGATACGTCTCCTGCTTTTTCGGAATCCAGTGGACTTTCGCCATCATGGCCCCGTCCGGGAAGGGCTTGCCGTTGCCGGGCACGCCCTCCCTGAAGGCGTCGATCATTGCGGCGTTGCCCGTGATCACGGCGATCTTGCCTCCGTTCTCGCTGATGGCAATCACCGGCCAGTTTTCGTATCCCTTGAACTCGGCGAACGCGAGCCCGCCCGGGACCTGCAGCGTGTATTTGTCCTGTGCTGAAAGCGCCCTGCCGCCCAGCACGGCGGCCGCTGCTCCGATGATCAAAACTGCCGAGAATGCAATCCGCTTCATGACTCTCTCCCGATGATTCGCAGGGTCGGCACCGCCATCCGCACTCGATCGACATCAGTCGTAGAATGCAGGGAGCAGCTTCAGTTGGTCGCTTTGCGCCTTGTCGTGGTTGATGAAGAGCGTCGCGTTGTACGTCGCGATCAGCTGCTTGATCCGTTCCATCGAGGCGATCGATTCCGCCCTGTCGGTATTGAGCGACGGCACGATGTCGTTCCGGAAGTTCTCTTCGAGATGAGCGACGTCACCGGACAGGATGATGAAGCCCGATTTGTTGAGATGGACGAGCAGCGACTGGTGCCCGGGCGTATGCCCCGGCGTGGAAACCAGGGTGACGCTGCCGTCGCCGAACACGTCCAGATCGCCGTCGACGAGCCGGAGATTTCTCGGACGTCCCAAGAGCTTGCGGGCCAGCGCCATCAACTGGTTGACGTTGTCGTTCGGCCCGTCGGGAGAGTTGATCCAGCCATACTCCGCGCGCTGCATCAGCAGCGTCGCGTTGGGGAACAGCCCCATGTTGCCGATGTGGTCGCCATGGGTGTGCGATATCGCGACGCGGGTCACGTCGGACGGCGCCACGCCGATTTCGGCGAGCTGATCGGTCAGCGTCTTGTCGAGGTGGTAGACGATCAGTCCGGGCAACGTCGACCAGCCCTTGGGGTCATCGTGCGCCGCCTCTGGAACACCCGTATCCCAAACCAGCCATTCGCCGCCGTGCTTGATGAGCCAGCAGGTCGACGAGAATTCGACGCTGCGCCCCACGTTCTGGCCTGGCGTCCACACCGACGCGTCGTTTGCGAGAGAGCGGCCGCAATCCAGCCGAAACAGCTTGTCGGCGGTGCGGGCGGTGGCGGCATCCGGCAGCTGCGAGCCGGCGCCGGCACGCGGCACGCGCGCCATCACCAGCGCGACGGCGACCACGACCAGCAGCACCGCACCGTTCATCTGTCTCATCATTGCAAGCATCGTGGACAACCTCGCGTGGACGCCACCGTCCCCTTGGCGCGGAGTGCGGCGGGGCGGTGCCGGACATTAGGGAATACAGCGGCCGACGCCCAATCCGACATCGGTGTGATAGCGATCATACCAACCTTTAAGGTGGTCGAACCCCGGACCCCGGCTTACGGGCGCCACGGACCTTCGTATGGCGTCTTCCCCCCCTATCGGTGACCGACGTTGGCCCACGTCTGATTGAGCCGGTCATTCGACGACCTCAACCTGCGGACTGGAATCCCGGACGGGCGCACGCGCGGACGGTGATTGCATCGAGGAGCGGGCGAAAAGCGGGGCGCGGGCCAGCGCAACGCAAACCAGCCGGCGCCTGGGTTCACCATGTTGAAGCCTCCTGTGGCCGATCCGACAATGGGTCAGATCGCGCAACGAAGGCACTCAACTCACGTTCAGCGTACGCAGACTTTGTTATGGACTGCGGTGTTCGACGTCAGCTGAAGCGAATCACGGAGCGTCGCACGGATTGTCGTCGGGGACGAGCAGGTCACCTCCCGGATGTTCTGGAGGTCGTTGGGTCGTCCAGACCTGGGCTGGTCCGGGCTCGCCGGACTGGAGCGGGCGAAGGGAATCGAACCCTCGTATGCAGCTTGGGAAGCTGCCGTTCTACCATTGAACTACGCCCGCGACGGCCCGACCATACAATCCCGGTCCGGCCTGCCGCAAGCCCAAGATGCCATATCCGGCCGGCGGCTTCCCCCGCCCCGGCGGCGTTGCTAGGTTGCCCGCCATGGGGTCGGAACGTCTGAAAGTCTGGGGCACGATCGCGCTGTTGTGGGCCAGCGCCGTGCTGCCCAATCTGGGCCTGCGCTCCTTCATCTGGGAGGAAGGCAGCAATGCCGAGCTCGCCCGCGACATGCTCGAGCGCGGCGACCTGCTGCGGCCGCTGTTGCACGGGGTGGTTTGGGTCGAGAAGCCCTCGCTGCTGCCGTGGCTGATCGCGGCGGTCTCAAAGCTCGGCGGCGGCGTCGGCGAATGGACCGCGCGGCTGCCGTCGATGCTGTGCGTCCTGCTCACCGCGCTGATGGTGCAGGCCCTGACGCGGCGCCACGCCTCGCTGCGGGCCTCGGTGTTCGCGGCCTTCGCCTTCATGCTGTGCCCGCTGCTGCTGCAGAAGCTGACCATCGCCGAACCGGACACGGTGATCACGGCGCTGTCGTTCGCAGCCTTCCTGCTGTGGTGGAATGGCGCCGAGCGCGGCGCGCCATCGCTTGCGCGCTGGATCGGCTGCGGCGCGCTGCTGGCGGTGCTGGCCATGGCCAAGGGGCCGCAGCCGGTCGGCTTCTTCGCGCTGGGGATCGGCCTCTACATCGTGATCGCGCGGCGCTGGCGCGAGCTGCCCGGCCTGGTCGTCTGCCTGCTGTGCCCCCTGCTCGCCACCATCGCCTGGGCCGTCGCGGTCTATCGTCCCGACGGCACCACGGCGACCACCTGGCTGCAGTATCTGCGGCTGGCGAAACAGCCGAAGAGCCCGACGCTGTTGCAATATCTCGCCGGCAACGGCCGCACCGTCTTTCAGCTCGCGATCGAATTGCTGCCGGCGCTGATGCTGGCCCCGTTCGCGCCCGGCCCCTGGCGGCGGCCCCGGCCCGCGGATGCGCCGGCCGTGGTCACGCCACTGATCTGCTACGCCACCGCCTGCACCGCGATCCTGCTGGTGTGGCCGCTGGCGCTCAGCCGCTACGCCATGCCGATCGCGCCCGCCGTCGCGGTGCTCGGGGGACTGGCCTGGGATCGGCTGGCAGGGGCGAAGCATGTCTGGCTGCGCGACCTCGCCGCGGGCGTGGTCGTGGCGCTGGCGATCTACCAGATGGTGCTGACCATCGCGGTCGTGCCGATCCTCGCCGACCGCTTCGGCTCGGCCCGCATCGAAGGCGGCAAGATCGCCGAGGCGGTGCGCACGGAATCCGTGCCGGTCTATTGCGAGGAGCCGGCCAACAACGACCAGTTCTTCTACGCCCATGTTCCGATGCACTGCTACCGCTGGGACCAATATCTCGCCATTCCCGCGCCGGCCTGGCTGCTGGCCTCCAGCGAGGATCTCGATGAGCTCGCCAAGGCGCGCCCCGAACTGGATATCCGCCGCGTGCTGTCGACCAGGGCCGGCGGGCCGGTGGTGACGGCGCTGATCCTGCCGCGCGCGGCAAAGACGGCACCGTGATCGCGGCGCCCGCGGTCGCGCCGCTCAGCCCATCCGGAAATGCTTGGACAGTTTCAGGCCCTGGCCCTGGTAGTTCGAGCTGATGCGCTGGCCGTACAGCGAGGCCGGCCGCGACAGCATCCGCTCGTAGATCAGCCGGCCGATCTCCTGGCCGTGCTCGAGAATGAACGGCACCTCGCGCGAACGCACCTCGAGCACCGCGCGCGAACCCTGGCCGCCGGCCCCGGCATAGCCGAAACCGGGATCGAAGAAGCCGGCATAGTGGACGCGGAACTCGCCGACCAGCGGATCGAACGGCACCATCTCGGCGGCGAAATCCGGCGGCACCTGGACCGCTTCCTTGGACGCCAGGATGTAGAACTCGCCGGGATCGAGGATCAGGCTGCGATCGTCGCGGGCGCGGATCGGTTCCCAGAATTCGTCGACGGCGTAGCCGGCCCGGCGATCGACGTCGACCACGCCGGTGTGGCGCTTGGCGCGGTAGCCGATGAAGCCGTCGCTGCCCTCGCCGGACAGGTCGATGCTGAGCGCGACGCCGTCGCTGAGATCGGCGTCGGCGCTGTCGACCAGGCGCTCCTGGGCATGCAGGGCCGTGAGCGCCTCGGCGTCGAGCAGCGGATCGCCGACGCGAAACCGGACCTGCGACAGCCGCGAGCCTTCGCGCAGCAGCACCGGAAAGGTCTTGGGGCTGATCTCCGCATAGAGCGGGCCGTGGTAGCCGGCGCTGATGTGGTCGAAGCGGCGGGTGCCGTCGGCGATGACGCGGGTGAAGACGTCGAGGCGGCCGGTCGAGCTCTTGGGGTTGGCGGCGGCGGCGATCGTCGGCGGCAGCGCCAGGCTCTCGAGCAGCGGCACCACGTAAACGCAGTTGGTCTCCAGCACCGCGTCGGAGGTGAGGTCGATCTCGTGCAGCTTCAATTCGTCAATGCGCTCGGCCACCGTGTTGCCCGGCCCCGGCAGGAAGCTCGCGCGCACGCGATAGGCGGTCGAGCCGAGCCGCAGATCGAGGCTCGCCGGCTGGATCTGGCTTTCGACGAACGGATAGTCGGGCAGGATGATGCCGGCATCGGCCATGGCCGCGATCAGGCGATCGGGCAGAATTCCCTTGGCATCGGGCGGCAGCGACAGCGTCACGGTCAGGGTTCCAGGGCCCAGAAGGATCCTACCGGTTACCCGATGGCTGTCTTGACGGAAAGCCCACCCGGGACTAAGAGCTTCACTTATCCCGTGGTCATTTGAGCCGGCCGGCTTGCAGCCACGTTAAACAACTCGCTAAACAGGCCGGGGACGCGTGTGCTCCCGGCCGAACCTATGTTCAGGCCGGTTTTTTTGCGCCAATTCCGGTTGGCCGATCTGGAGACGCCGATGTCCGACACCACCAAGCCCGCGCCGCCGCGCAATTACCACCCCGAAACCCGGCTGGTGCACGGCGGCACGCTGCGCTCGTCCTATGGCGAGATGTCGGAAGCGCTGTTCCTCACCCAGGGCTTCGTCTACGAGACCGCGGAACAGTGCGAGGCGCGCTTCACCGGTTCCGATCCGGGCTTTTTGTATTCGCGCTTCTCCAACCCCACGGTGGCGATGTTCGAGCAGCGCATGGTCGAGCTCGAAGGCGCCGAGGCGGCGCGCGCGACAGCCACCGGCATGGCCGCGGTCACCACCGCGATGCTGGCGCCGCTGCGCAGCGGCGACCACGTGGTCGCCGCCAAGGCGCTGTTCGGATCGTGCCGCTACGTGGTCGAGGATCTGCTGCCGCGCTACGGCATCGCCTCGACCCTGGTCGACGGCCACGATCTCGACCAGTGGCAGCGCGCGATGCGGCCCAATACCCGCAGTTGCTTCCTCGAGAGCCCGACCAATCCCACCCTCGACGTGGTCGACATCGCCGCGGTCGCCGAGATCGCGCACGCCGGCGGCGCGCGGCTCATCGTCGACAACGTCTTCGCCACGCCGATCTGGCAGAGCCCGCTTTCGCTCGGCGCCGACGTCGTCGTCTATTCCGCGACCAAGCACATCGACGGCCAGGGCCGCTGCCTCGGCGGCGTCATCCTGTCGTCGCGGGAGTTCATCCAGGATCACATCCACACGTTTTTGCGCCAGACCGGCCCGGCGCTGTCGCCGTTCAACGCCTGGGTGCTGCTGAAGGGGCTGGAGACGCTCGCGCTGCGGGTGCGCCAGCAGAGCGAGACCGCGGCGGCGCTGGCCGACGCGCTGGCGCGCCATCCCAAGATCTCGCGCCTCATCTATCCGGGGCGCGCCGATCATCCCCAGGCCGCGATCGTGAAGAAGCAGATGCGCGGCGGATCGACCCTGGTCGGGTTCGAGGTGAAGGGCGGCAAGGCGGCGGCATTCCGCACCTTGAACGCGCTCAAGCTCGCCAAGATCAGCAACAATCTCGGCGACGCCAAGAGCATCGTGACCCATCCGGCCACCACCACGCACCAACGGCTGACGCCGGAGGCGCGCGCCGAGCTCGGGATCTCGGAAGGCTTCATCCGCTTCTCGGCGGGCCTCGAGCATCGCGACGACGTCATCGAGGATTTTCAGATCGCGCTGGAACAGGCGTGACAACGACGCTGTATCGCATTTTTTCGTCATGGCCGGGCTTGACCCGGCCATCCACTCTTTGCCACGCAGCGAAGCCTCAGAAGAGTGGATGCGCGGGTCAAGCCCGCGCATGACGAGTTCCAAGATGGAGGCCTGACTCCATCGACTGACGTTTGGGTCAGCCTCTGAGTTGGCCGGGCAGCGTACGACTACATCGGCTGCCAGCTGGGCGGGCTGCTGGAGTCTTCGAGGCCGGCCTTGACCTGGTCGACCGAGCGGATGATCGAGTCGCCCAGCAGCTGGGCGAAACAGGCATAGCCCCAGTCGTTCATGTGCAGGCCGTCGCGGATCACGAACACGTCGAACGGCAGCGCCTGCGTGGTGTGCCACTCCTTCATCACCGCGAAGCGTGGAAACAGGCTGACCCTCATGGCCCGCGCCGCGCGGCCGATCAGGCTGACCATCTTGGTGGTCTCGGCCTCGTGGGCCTCGGTCGCCGGGACATATTGCGGATCGACCAGGACGACATCGGTGCCGATCGCCTGCATCTGGCGAATGCCGTCCTCGATCAGGCCCATGGCGTTCTCGGGGTCGCGGCCCTTCAGGATGGCGTTGGTACCGAGCTGCCAGATCACGAGATCGGGCTTGTTGTCGATGACGCTGGTCTGGAGCCGCTTCATCTCCTCGATCACGTCCTCGCCGCCGACCCCGGCATTGATGACGGTGATGTCGGCGTGCGGATAGTGGTGGCGCAGCTGGTCCGCCAGCCAGTTCGGATATCGGAATGTCGGCGAGCTCGCGCCGTAGCTCCAGGTCGAGGACGACCCGAACGCGACGATGGTGAGGCGGCCCTCGGCGATCAACTTGTGCGCCGCATGGGGCAGCGACGCTTCATACTTGACCGTCTTGGGCGTGGCGCAGGGCACGCGGCTGAAAATGGTTGCGGCGCTGGTGGCCACGGCCTTCACCGCGTCGGCGGCCTGGGAGGTGCCGGCCGGCGCCGCCGCGACCACCGGTCCCTTGGACGCGTCGGACGCGGTCTGGGCCCCGGCCGGGCCACACAGCGCGGCAAGACCGAACGCCACGGCAACGACAACGGCGGAAACCCGGTTCCGCGACAGACCTGGTATCAATCTCATCAGTGTTGAATCCGGTGCTCGTCATCCGGGGCGGGTTGGGCCGCATCGACCAAGAACGCCGCCAGCGTCTGACCTAGACAGTCATGAACCTGCTTGGCCAACGCCAAGCCGTGGGAGGTATTGAACAGATCAAACCGTCCGCTCTCGTTCCAATATCTCATCATTCCGAAGCGGTCGAACAAGGGCACCCCGTGTTCTTCCGCCCCTACCCGAAGATTGTCGAGGTAAGGGGCCACCGTAATCATGGTCTCCATGCGGGGACTATACTGCAAATTCATCAGGACGGCATCGGTCCCTGCCGCGGCCAGGGCCGCCAGGCCGCTTTCGACCGCAGCGCGAAAATCCTCCGGATCCACCGACTTGAGCGCATCGTAAGTCCCGGTTTGCCAGACAACCAGCGTCGGCTGGCGGTCTTTTGCCTGCTTTTCCAGCACCGGCACCACCTCCTCCGCGGTTTTCTTGGCCTGGAGGACGACCGCAACGTTAACCGTAACGCCGGAAAGCCGCTCGCGCAGCGCCGCTTCCAGCCGCGCCGGATAGGACGTCGTCGCTCCGTCGGGCCCCGCCAGCAGCGACGAGGCGCTGCCGACCACCAGGATGTCGAGGCGCCGGCGGGTCCGGATCGCCTCGGCGACCCGCGCCAGGCGGGCCTCCGTCGTCAGCAGATAGGACGGCACCTCGCAAGCATCGGCGGGCGCGGCAGAGGTGGCCGGCGCATCCTGGACCGCGGGCGCGGCCGGCGCCGCCGGCTCCGATTTCGCCGCACCGGCCGGGGCCTCGGTTGCGCGCGGCTCGTCGGCACGCGCCCCGCCCGCGTTCAGCACGACGGCTGCGACCGCGCAGGCCGCCAGGATCCAGGCACTCGCCTTCACAATTCCCCCCCGGCCATGTCGGCGTCCTCGTCCGCGAGCTTCGCGCGGGCGCCGCTCTTGTCGGCCACCTGCTTGTACCACGCAAAAATCCATGCCGCCCCGGACATCACCACGATTCCGACGATGCTGATCATGAAATGCAGCCAGGCGCCGCCGGCGTATTCCGCCAGGATGAAATGCCCGGCGAATGCGAGGAACACGCCGAGGCAGAAAATTTCCAGCGAATGCTGCCCGCAGACAACCAGCGGTCGCAGCCAGGGCGACTTCAACCCGGGCCAGTCCCGGTGCAGAAACCGCACCGTGATGGCGGCCAGCGCGAGAAAATGGGCGAAGCGCAGCACGTCGAGATCGGTCTTGTTGATCGGATACATCCACTGCTCGAGCAGCGCCGGCATGAAGCGGGCCAGCTGAGGGATGTACCAGGTCAGCGTCACGCCGAACGCAAACAGCAGATAGGCGATCGACAGCACCAGGGTGGTGCGCGACGCCAGCACGCCCGACATTCGCTTGGCACCGCCGAGCGCGCACCACGCGCCGAACACGAACAGCATCTGCCAGGCGAACGGATTGAAGTACCAGACACCGTTGGGATAGGCCGACAGCGTCAGGTCGTATTGCCAGGTCAGCGCGTAGAGCAGAACCGACAGGCCGAGCGCGAGATCGGCGGAGCGCTGCATCAGCCACAGGATCGGCGGCAGGAACAGCATCAGCACGATGTAGAGCGGCAGCACGTCCATGTTGACGGGACGGAACTTGAGCAGCAGCGCCTGGACGATGGTGACGTCGGGCTGCTTGAGGAAATCGAGAATCCCCATTTCCTCGGCGTAGAGCGGATTCTCGAAGGAGGTGGCGACGTAGGAGATCTCGGCGAGGTAGATCGTGAACAGGAAGACGTGGGCGACGTAGATCTGCCACACCCGCTTGAGGATGCGGGCGGCGGCGACCACGAAGCCGCGCTCTCGCATGGCGCGGCCGTAGACGAAGGCCGCGGTGTAGCCCGAGATGAAGATGAAGATCTCGGTGGCGTCGCTGAAGCCGTAGTTGCGGATGGTGAACCAGGTCAGGATGTTCGGCGGCAGGTGATCGATGTAGATCAGCCACAGCGCGATGCCGCGGAACAGGTCGAGGCGCAGCTCCCGCTCGCCGGCATGCCGGGCGGCGTGGGCGCGCGCCGGCGCACGGGGCCGGGCGTGCGGCGGCACGGCCTCGGCTCCGGCGGGATTGGTCACGGGGACGGCGACGACCATTCGTTTCGTCCGTTAACTTTCGTGGCGCGCGCGCACGCCGGCGTCACGGCCAAGCCCGGTTCGCCGACACCTTGTGCTGCGGCGAAGCCGCCTTATAGATTACTGTAGAGGTGGCCGCAGGGCCTGCAAACCACCCGATTGAGGCCAAAAGCGGCACGCAGGCCGGCTGGGCGGCCAAAGACGTGACTCGGCGCCATCCTCGCGCTGGAGAGGCCTGAGGTGAGGATCAAGCGATGTACCGTGCCGTGACCCGACAGATCGTCGTCACCGTGCAGCCGAACTTCATGGCGGACCGCTCGTCCCCCGAGAAGGGCCGGTATTTCTGGTCCTACACCATCGTGATCGTGAATTCCGGCCCCGAGACCGTCCAGCTCAAGACCCGCCACTGGATCATCACCGACGGCTCGGGCCGCCAGCAGGACGTTCATGGCGAAGGCGTGGTCGGCGAACAGCCGGTGCTGGGGCCGGGCGAACGGTTCGAGTACACCAGCGGCGTCCCGCTCTCGACCCCCTCGGGCTTCATGTCCGGCCGCTACCAGATGGAGAGCGAGAGGGGCGAGCGTTTCGAGGTCGACATCCCGCTGTTCTCGCTGGACAGCCCCGACGGCACCCGCACCCTCAACTGATCCCGGTCGGCAGGCCGGGCGCGACCGGCGTCATTGCGGCGACGATGACCCGGGCGCCGCGGCGCCGGCGCCGGCCTCTTCGGGCGTGAATTGGTAGACCGAACTGCAGAATTCGCAGGTCACCACCACCTTGCCGTCCTCGACCATGCCGGCGCGGTCTTCGGGCGAGAAATTCGCCAGCATCGCCGACACCGCATGGCGCGAGCACGAGCATTGCGCCCGCACCGGCTGCAGCGGAAACACCCGCACGCCGCGCTCGTGGAACAGCCGGTAGGCGAGCCGTTCGCTGGAGAGGTCGGGCTCGATCAGCTCGACATCCTCGACGGTGCCGAGCAGCGATTGCGCCTCGGCCCAGGACTCGTCGGTCGGCACCGCATGCAGCTCGCTGCCTTCCGGGGCGTCACCGGGATGGAGATCGGCCTGGCGGGCCCGCTCCGGCGCCTTGGGCAGGAACTGCAGCAGCATGCCGCCGCCGCGCCAGCGGTGCTTCGGGCCATCCTCCACCCGGAATTCCTCGCCGACCGCGAGCCGCACCTTGGTCGGGATCTGCTCCGACCGCAGGAAGTACTCGTGGGCGGCATCTTCGAGGGTACCGCCGTCCAGCGCCACGAGGCCCTGATAGCGACGCATGTCGGCGCCCTGGTCGATGGTCAGGGCGAGATGGCCGCGCCCGAGCAGCGCGCCGGCCGCCATGCCCGGACCGAGCCGGGCGAGGTCGAAGCGGGCATAGGCCCGCAGCCGGTCCGGCAGCACGAAGTCGACGATGATCATCGAGACCGGGCCGTCGGTCTGGGTCTGCAGCATGAACCGGCCGTCGAACTTCAGCGACGATCCGAGCAGCGTGGTCAGGACGATGGCTTCGCCCAGCAGCTTGCCGACCTGGTCCGGGTAGGCATGCTTGGTCAGGATCTCGTCGAGCGCCGGCCCGAGCCGGGTCAGCCGGCCCCGGACGTCGAGGGCCGCGACCTCGAACGGAAGCACCGCGTCGTCGACCGGCACCGCCGACGGCGCGCGCACGTTGTCCTCAGCCCTGTCTGCGTCTCGTTCGGCCATCATCCGCTCTGCTGTTGTCTCGTGCCCCGGTCGGCACCGAGGGACCACATCCGCACATATCCGATTCCGGTGTGCCGCGTTTGACGCGAACCGGCCGGACCATCCTGAATCGCGTCGTCGCGCCGATCAGGCGCTCAATTGCCTTGCGAACACCGGAACCGGCGTTTCCGGATCACGCGACCGCGTCGAAGCACCAGGCCAGAATTCCCTTCTGGGCGTGCAGCCGGTTCTCCGCCTCGTCGAACACCACCGACTGGGGCCCGTCGATGACCTCGTCGGTGACCTCGTCGCCGCGATGGGCCGGCAGGCAGTGCATGAACAGCGCGTCGGGCTTGGCGAGCGCCATCAGCTTGGCGTTGACCTGATAGGGTCGCAGCAGGTTGTGGCGGTGCTCGCCGTCCTTGTCGCCCATCGACACCCAGGTGTCGGTGACGACGCAGTCGGCGCCGCGGACCATGTCCTCGGCGCTGCTGCCGACCACGATCGAGGCGCCGCTGGCCTTGATCCAGTCCTTGAACGCCTTTCTCGGGGCGAGTTCCGGCGGGGTCGCGATGCGCAGGTGGAACTTGAAGCGCTCGGCCGCGTGGGCCCACGACGCCAGCACGTTGTTGTCGTCGCCGGTCCAGGCCACGGTGCGCCCGGTGATCGGGCCGCGGTGCTCCTCGAACGTCATCACGTCGGCCAACACCTGGCAGGGATGGGAGCGTCGCGTCAGGCCGTTGATCACCGGCACCGTGGCATAGGCGGCGAGTTCGAGCAGCGCGTCGTGGCTGAGAATCCGGATCATGATCGCGTCGACCAACCGCGACAGCACCCGCGCGGTATCGGCGATGGTCTCGCCGCGGCCGAGCTGCATCTCCTGTCCGGTCAGCATGATCGGCTCGCCGCCGAGCTGCCGCATGCCGACGTCGAACGACACCCGGGTGCGGGTCGAGGGCTTTTCGAAGATCATCGCCAGCGTCTTGCCCTTGAGCGGCTGCCGGTCGTCGCGGCCGCCGGAGGCCTTGAGACGCGCCTTCATGGCCATGCCGGCGTCCAGCATGGTGCGCAGCTCGTGGGTCGGCAGCTCGGTGAGATCGAGGAAATGACGCGGCGGAGTCTTCATGATCGCGCCTTCTGCCCGGCGTGGTCTTCCGACAGGGTCGCACAGGCGCGCTCGAGGCGGGCGACCCCTTCCTCGATCTCGGCCTCGGTCACGATCAGCGGCGGCAGCAAGCGCACGACGTTGTCGCCGGCCCCGACGGTGAGAAGCTTCTGCCCGCGCAGCGCGGTCACGAGATCGCCGGCCGGGACCACCGCCTTGAGACCGATCAGCAGGCCCTCGCCGCGCACCTCGCTCAGCACGTCGGGATAGCGGTCCACCACGGCGGCGAGCTTCTGCTTCAGCACCAGCGACATGCGCCGCACGTGGTCGAGGAAGCCGGGCGCCAGCATGACGTCGAGCACCGCGCCGGCCGCCGCCATCGCCAGCGGATTGCCGCCGAAGGTCGAGCCGTGGCTGCCCGCGGTCATGCCCGCCGCGGCGTGCGCGGTGGCGAGGCAGGCGCCGACCGGAAAGCCGCCGCCGAGCGCCTTCGCCAGCGCCATGACGTCGGGCGTCACGCCGGTCCACTTGTAGGCGAACAGCTCGCCGGTGCGGCCCATCCCGGTCTGCACCTCGTCGAACACCAGCAGCAGGCCGTGCTCGTCGCACAGCTGACGCAGCGCCTTGAAGAAGGACAGCGGCGCGGAGCGCACGCCGCCCTCGCCCTGCACGGCCTCGATCAGGATGCCGGCGGTGTGCGGACCGATCGCCCGCTTCGTAGCCTCAAGGTCGCCCAGCGGCACCTGGTCGAAGCCCTCGACCCGCGGCCCGAACCCTTCGAGGTATTTTTCCTGGCCTCCGGCGGCGAGGGTGGCCAGCGTGCGGCCGTGAAACGCGCCTTCGAAGGTGATGATCCGGTAACGCTCGGGGTGGCCGCCGGCGGCATGGAATTTCCGCGTCAGCTTGATCGCGGCCTCCATCGCCTCGGCGCCGGAATTGGCAAAGAACACCAGGTCGGCAAAGCTCGCCTCGCACAGCCTAGCCGCGACCTTCTCGCCGTCGGGGCTGCGGAACAGGTTCGACATGTGCCAGAGCTTCGCCGCCTGCGCCTGCAACGCCGCCACCAGATGCGGATGGGCGTGGCCGAGCGCGTTGACCGCGACGCCGCTGGTGAAGTCGAGGTAGCGCTCGCCATCGGTGCCGTACAGCCAGACGCCTTCCCCGCGCTCGAAGGCGAGATCGACCCGCGCGAAAACCGGCAAGAGATGGGAAGTGGCGGCTGTGCTCATGGCGACCTGATCGTCCTGGTTCAAGAATGACGGACAGTCCACGCGTCACGGCCTGACGCGTGGTGGCACCGGACCGCAAACTCAGCCGGTGGATCTGTCCCGACACGGCGGGCTCCGATGTCCCGGATCGCGATCACGCGCGGGAGTTCCGGAGCCAGGACCACATCGTGGTTCAGCGCGGCATCCGGGCCCACCCTCCGCCGGATCCCGGCGCGCCGCGGTGGGCGCCGCCGGGACGGCGAACGGCGTTCGGGACGCCAGAAACGAAACGTGCCGCCTCAGCGGGCAGCACGTGGCCAACATTCTATTGGCGGCCCTTGCGCTGTCAACATCGGCCACGGCCCGAAAGCCGCAGAAAAACCCGCAAGGCAGGGCATAACAGGGCGGACCTCACAGAGAAGGTGTGGACGCGAGACGGCCGACTCTTGCGCGCGAGTCACGGCATATTGTAGCGTCTAGGCCGTCGGATACGACATCTCGTGCGATAGGCGTGATCCTCTCTAGGTCCCGGTAGTGGCGTAAACGCCCGGTTGCGACCAACGCAGCCGGCGAGGGCTAAGGGATTCTGCCGGCAGGGATATTTGGAACAACGGCAATCGCCGAGCCCCTGGGATGGCGGGCCCCGGCGCAAAGGGAATGGTGCGATGACGGTAATGGGCTGGACCGACGATCGCGTTGAGCAGTTGAAGAAGCTGTGGGAGGCAGGCCTGTCGGCCAGCCAGATCGCGGCGGAACTCGGCAACATTACCCGCAACGCCGTGATCGGAAAGGTGCACCGCCTGGGCCTCTCCGGACGCGCCAAAAGCCCGTCATCCGCCGCCCCGCGCCAGCGCAAGGCCCGCCCGGCGCAGCAGATGATGCGGATCTCGCGGCCGATGTCGCGGGGCAATACCGCGCTCGCCCATGCCTTCGAGGTCGAAGCCGAGCCTGATCTCGTGACCCACGACAACGTCGTCCCCATGAGCCAGCGGCTGTCGATCCTGGAGCTGACGGAAGCGACCTGCCACTGGCCGGTGGGCGATCCGGGCAGCGCCGAATTCTTCTTCTGCGGCGGCAAGTCGCTCGCCGGCCTGCCCTACTGCGCCCATCACTCGCGCGTCGCCTACCAGCCCGCGAGCGACCGTCGCCGCGACCGGCGGCCAGGCAACAAATAGACCGCGACCGCCGAGGCCGAGCTGGAAGAACAAAAAGCGCCCCGCGGGGCGCTTTTTTAGCGCGGAGTCCACGCGGCCGTTCCCGGCCGGCGTGGCGGGTCGCTCTACTCGGCCTTGGCGAAGCGGTCGTCGAGCGCGTAGCCGGCGCCGCGCACGGTGCGGATCGGATCCTGCTCGCGGCCGTAGTTGAGAAGCTTGCGCAGCCGGCCGATGTGAACGTCGACCGTCCGCTCGTCGATGTAGATGTCGCGGCCCCAGACGCCGTCGAGCAGCTGCTC
This sequence comes from Xanthobacteraceae bacterium, assembly GCA_031291445.1. Taxonomy (GTDB): domain Bacteria; phylum Pseudomonadota; class Alphaproteobacteria; order Rhizobiales; family Xanthobacteraceae; genus Bradyrhizobium_A. The sequence goes on from JARLJA010000128.1 coordinate 30,807, forward strand.
GCGGCTGAACACCCGGCCTGGATGCTCGAGGAAGAACTCGAGCAGGCGATACTCGGTCGGACCGAGGTCGATCGGCTGTCCGGAGCGGGCGACGCGGCGCTTGTCGCGATCCATTTCGATGTCGCCGTAGGTCAGCACGGTGGCGAGCCGCTCGGGACTGGCCCGCCGCAACAGCCCGCGCACCCGCGCCAGCAGCTCGGGCACCGAGAACGGCTTGACGATGTAGTCGTCGGCACCGGTCGCGAGCCCGCGCACCCGCTCACTTTCCTCGCCGCGCGCCGTCAGCATGATGATGGGAAGCTGCTTGGTTTCCGGCCGCGCCCGCAGGCGCCGGCACAGTTCGATGCCCGACAGCCCCGGCAGCATCCAGTCCAGCACGATGAGGTCCGGAATCCGTTCCTTCAGCCTGGTATCCGCTTCGTCGCCGCGCGCCACCGTCTCGACGTCGTAGCCCTCGGCATCGAGATTGTAGCGCAACAGCGTGGTCAGCGCCTCTTCGTCTTCAACAACCAGAATTCGCGCACCCATATCCGATCCCTGTTCAATTGCCCGGCGTCGCGGACGCGAACGCCGCTGTCGTGTCGCCCTTCGGCCGCTGGTCGAGCATCTGCTGACCCTCGACCATGTAGAAAACCGTTTCCGCGATGTTGGTGGCGTGATCGCCCATCCGCTCGATGTTCTTGGCGCAGAACATCAGGTGAATGCAGAAGCTGATGTTGCGGGGATCTTCCATCATGTAGGTGAGGAGCTCGCGGAACAGCGAGGTGCAGATGGCGTCGACCTCCTCGTCCCCCTTCCACACCGCCATCGCCGCCGGCAGGTCGTGCGCGGCATAGGCGTCGAGCACCGACTTGATCTGCGACTGCACCAGGTTGGCCATGTGCTCGAAGCCGCGGATCAGCTTCAGCGGATGAAAATCGCTGTCGAGCGCGTTGACGCGCTTGCCGATGTTCTTGGCGAGATCGCCGATGCGTTCGAGGTCGGTTGCGACCCGCATCGCGCCGATGATCTCGCGCAGGTCCACCGCCATCGGCTGGCGCCGGGCGATGGTGAGGACGGCGCGCTCCTCGATCTCGCGCTGCATCTTGTCGAGCTCGATGTCGGCGGCGACCACGCGCTGGCCCAGCGCGACGTCCCGGCGGACCAGCGCGTCGACTCCGTCGACGATCTGGCGTTCGGCGAGACCGCCCATTTCCGCGACCTGGCGGGTCAGTTCCTGCAGGTCCTGGTCGAAGGCTTTGGCGGTGTGTTCGAAGGCCATTTTGTTCTCCTGCGCCGGTCGCGCGTCAGCCGAAGCGGCCCGTGATGTAGTCCTGGGTCCGGCGATCCGACGGCGTGGTGAAGATCTTGGTCGTCGGACCAAACTCGACCAGTTCGCCCAGATACATGAAGGCGGTGAAATCAGACACGCGCGCGGCCTGCTGCATGTTGTGGGTCACGATGACGATCGTATAGTCTTCCTTGAGCTCGTCGATCAGTTCCTCGATCTTGGCGGTGGAGATCGGGTCGAGCGCCGAGCACGGCTCGTCGAACAGGATGACGTCGGGGCGAACCGCCACCGTGCGGGCGATGCACAGCCGCTGCTGCTGGCCACCCGACAGGCTGAGACCGTTGGCGCCGAGCTTGTCCTTGACTTCC
>JARLJA010000129.1 GCA_031291445.1 Xanthobacteraceae bacterium
CCGTGAAGCTCGGCGTCAACTACCGCTTCAACTGGGGCGGACCGGTCGTCGCCAAGTACTGAGGTCACTTAGACCACAGATCCGTCCGCTGATCGGACACGCGAAAGCCCGGCCTCACCGCCGGGCTTTTTCGCTTTGTGGAACCGGGCCGCCGGATCACATGGCGCCCTACACGCGACTGGGGCGTCCCGTCGCGGCGCGGTCACCCCGCCGGACCATTGCGCAGCACCAGACACGCCTGCCCGGCGCGGCGGATCTGGCCGCATAGCGTGTCGGCGGCGACCCGGGTGTCGGCCCCGATGCGCACCTGGTAGAACATCCGCGTACCGCGGTTGCGCAGCACCGCGCCCAGCAGTTCGGGATCGCGCGCGCCGATCACGCCTGCCAGCCGTTTCATGGCGCGGGCGTACATCGCCAGCGCGACGTCGCGGGAGAAGCCGGCCCCGAGTTGCACGCCCCACGGCGAAGCGGCGCCGCTCTTCACCCGCTGCTCGAGCCCCGCGACGAAGGGATTGGGCGCCCGCGTCAGCAGCGCCATCAGCGCGCCGCAGTCGGGCGCCGGCCGCGCCGCCACCGCGGCCTGCCGCCCGGCATCGCGCCACTCCTCGACCGATGCGCCGGTGATCGCCGCGACATAGGCCCGCGTTTCCGACGGCATGGCACCGCGGCCCACGATCCAGTCCTGCACCCGCCGCGGCCCGGCATTATAGGCCGCCGCCGCGAGGCCGAGATTGCCGAACCGATCCCGCAGCTCGGCGAGAAACTCCGCCGATTTCGGCAGGGCCTGCACCGGATCGAACGGATCGAGCAGCCGCCGCTCGTCGGCGGTCCGCGGCATGAACTGGGCGATGCCCTGGGCGCGCTCGCCGCTGCGCGTCAGGGGCCCGACGGCCGTCGGCTGGAACCGGCTCTCCTGCCAGATCACGCGGGCGAAGAAGTCGAGCGGCAGACTGCTGGCCCGGGCCGCCGCTTCGATCATCAGGCACATCGACTGCCGCGCCGCCGCGTCGGCGGCGGGCGTCGCAGGCAGCCGCGCGGCCTCGGGCGGTGGCGGGGCGCTCTCCGTCGCCGGCGGGTTGGCGTCGATAGCCCCCGCCGTGGTCTCCTCGGCACTGGCGGTGCCGCATGCCCCGCTCGCCAGCATTGCCACCGCCACGATCCGCACCCACCACATCGCCGTCCCGCTCGCGGCCGGCCGCGAGGGATACTCGGCCGCGGACCGCGCAGGCCCATCCTGTCGCGTCTCCGCGACGTTGGCACGCACGAATGCGGGTTGGAACCGGATCAGCCGTTGCAGCCCTGAGCGCGGCGCCGCCGCCAACGCAGCCACCTCCAACGCAAAAGAGCCGGATCGATGACCCGGCTCTTTGGCTCCGACGATGCTCGTTCCGGCGGTCAGGCCTTGACCAGCGGCCCCTTGGCGCCCTTCGGACCGTCGCTGCCGCCCCTGGGCTTGCGTGGCGCGCTGCGCTTGCGCGCGCCCGGCAGCTTTTCAGGCTTTGGCGTCACCGGACCTTCGACGAAATCGAAGCCGATCTTGTCGCGGCCCGCCTCGTCCTTGACCAGCACGACCCGCACGTGACCGCCCGCCTTGAGCTGGCCGAACAGCACCTCGTCCGCCAGCGGCTTCTTGATGTGCTCCTGGATGACGCGGGCCATCGGCCGCGCCCCCATCTGCTCGTCGTAGCCATGCTCGATCAGCCAGGCCTTCGCGGCATCGGACAGCTCGATGGTGACGTCGCGGTCGGCGAGCTGCGCCTCGAGCTGGAGCACGAACTTCTCCACCACCATGCCGATCACATCGACATTGAGATGGCTGAACGACACGATGGCATCGAGCCGGTTGCGGAACTCGGGCGCGAATTGCCGGTTGATCGCCTCGTGGTCGTCGCCCTCGCGCTTGGAGCGCGTGAAGCCGAACGCCTGGCGCGCCAGATCCGCCGCGCCCGCGTTGGTCGTCATGATCAGGATGACGTTGCGGAAGTTGACCTGCTTGCCGTTGTGGTCGGTGAGCCGGCCGTGATCCATGATCTGCAGCAGCACGTTGTAGAGATCGGGGTGCGCCTTCTCGATCTCGTCGAGCAGCACCACGCAGTGCGGATGCTGGTCGACGCCGTCGGTCAGCAGGCCGCCCTGGTCGAAGCCGACATAGCCCGGAGGCGCGCCGATCAGACGCGACACGGTATGGCGCTCCATGTATTCCGACATGTCGAAGCGCAGCAGCTCGACGCCCAGCGACGCCGCCAGTTGCTTGGCGACCTCGGTCTTGCCGACGCCGGTCGGCCCTGAAAACAGGTACGATCCGATCGGCTTCTCCGGCTCGCGCAGCCCGGCCCGCGCCAGCTTGATCGACGCGGTGAGCGCCTCGATCGCCTTGTCCTGGCCGAACACCACCCGCTTCAGCGTCTGCTCGAGATGCTTGAGCACCTCGGCGTCGTCCTTCGACACGCTCTTCGGCGGGATCCGCGCCATGGTGGCGATGGTGGTCTCGATCTCCTTGATGCCGATGGTTTTCTTGCGCTTGTTCTCGGGCACCAGCATCTGCGCGGCACCAGACTCGTCGATGACGTCGATGGCCTTGTCTGGCAGCTTGCGGTCGTGGATGTAGCGCGCCGACAGGTTCACCGCCGCCTCGATGGCCTCGGTGGTGTATTTAAGCTTGTGGTAATCCTCGAAATACGGCTTCAGGCCCTTGAGAATGCCGATCGCATCCTCGACCGACGGTTCGTTGACGTCGATCTTCTGGAACCGGCGCACCAGCGCGCGGTCCTTCTCGAAGTGCTGGCGATATTCCTTGTAGGTCGTCGACCCCATGCAGCGGATGGTTCCCGACGCCAGCGCAGGCTTCAGCAGGTTGGACGCATCCATCGCGCCGCCCGAGGTCGCCCCGGCGCCGATCACGGTGTGGATCTCGTCGATGAACAGGATCGCGTTCGGGTGCGCCTCGAGTTCCTTGATGACCTGCTTCAGCCGCTCCTCGAAATCGCCCCGGTACCGGGTACCCGCCAGCAGCGTTCCCATGTCGAGCGAGAACACCGTCGCCGCGCTGAGGACCTCCGGCACATCGCTGTCAACGATGCGCTTGGCGAGCCCCTCGGCGATCGCGGTCTTGCCGACGCCGGCTTCGCCCACGAACAGCGGGTTGTTCTTCTGGCGCCGGCACAGCACCTGGATGGCGCGATTGATCTCGGCGGTACGCCCGATGACCGGATCGATCTTGCCGTCGCGGGCCTTCTTGTTCAGGTTGACGCAATAGGTCTCCAGCGCGTCGCCCTTCTTCTTGGAATCGCCGTCGTTCTTGTGCTCGGCCTCCTCGTCGACGCCGCGCACCGGGCGCGCTTCCGACACGCCAGGACGCTTGGCGATCCCGTGGCTGATGTAGTTCACCGCGTCGTAGCGCGTCATGTCCTGCTCCTGCAGGAAATACGCGGCATGGCTTTCGCGCTCGGCGAAGATCGCGATCAGAACGTTGGCGCCGGTGACCTCCTCGCGGCCCGACGACTGGACGTGGATCACCGCACGCTGGATCACGCGCTGGAACCCGGCCGTCGGCTTGGCGTCGTCGCTGCCTTCGGCGACTAGGTTCTCGAATTCGGTTTCGAGATAGTTCACGAGGCTGGCGCGCAGCTTGTCGAGATCGACGTTGCAGGCCCGCATCACCGCCGCGGCGTCGGAGTCGTCGATCAGGGACAGCAGCAGGTGTTCGAGCGTTGCGTACTGGTGGTGGCGCTCATTGGCGATCGCCAGCGCGCGGTGCAGGGATTGTTCGAGACTTTGAGAAAAGGTCGGCATTCGTATCCTCTGTGGCCCCCACAGTCGTTTTCAGGACAAGTCGTCGTCAGGACATCTTGGTCTTGGAGCGCCGCCCTGGAGCCGTCACGCGCTTCAATCGGTCCGGTGTCCTTCTGACATGTGATCCCGATCCTGATTTCTCAAGCCGAGAGATCTCGATTCATCGGCGTCGTTCGCTCGCTCCCGCTCAGCATCCATGATCCATGCGGACGGTCGCCAATCCCGGGCAACGCGCCAATCGCATCGATCCTCAACCCAATCGTGTCGGAAATCCGGATCGACCCGATCATGCTACTTCTTTTCCATGACGCATTGCAAAGGGTGTTGGTGCTTCCGGGCGAAGTCCATCACCTGGGTCACCTTGGTTTCCGCGATTTCGTAGGTAAAAACGCCGCATTCGCCGATGCCGTGATGATGGACATGCAGCATGATCTTGGTCGCCGCTTCCACGTCCTTGTTGAAGAAGCGTTCCAGCACATGAACGACGAACTCCATCGGTGTATAGTCATCGTTGAGGATCAGTACGCGATACAGGCTCGGCCGCTTCGGCTTGGGCTTGACCTTCGTGATCACCGATATTCCCGGCGACCCGGGGTTGCCCGCCTGACCGTCGTCGTTGCTCATGCGCGAGCCGGGGATCGTTGCTGTCGGCGTATGTCGGAATGGCTGTAGCATGGCGTGGTGTTCGATCGTCTCCTTGGCGACTTGCATCGCAGCCTCACCCATCGATGACCGCGACAGGCCCGCGACAGGCTCATCACTCGAGCGCCCGTGAAGAGGCTGACTCGGAGAGGCCAGACGTCTAGGGTCGCGAGATTGGCGCGCCCCGTCAACATCGTCACCACAATTCCTGTCCGAATAATTACCGATATGGGACGGGTATGCGTGCGCCGCAAGTCCGCGCACCAGCCCTGGCCGGCAGCCTGATCGGCGCGACCCGTCGCTCAAATCATTTGCATGGCCAGACGGTTGCCCGTAACCGAGGATCCCCCGCACCACCTCGAACCGCCGCACCCGGCCGCGCGGATCGGGTTGCGTCAACAAAAAAGCCCGGCAACTGCCGGGCTTTTCAACTCTGCCGCTTCGCCCCGAGGGGCGGGACCTCAGTTGGTCGAGGTCGGCGGGGTGAACTTGGCGACGTAGCCTTCGAACGGCTTGTAGGCTTCCTTGGCCATCCCGGCGAACAGTTCGCCGAACTTCTTGGACTCGGCCACAAACGATTCGTAGGCGCTCTTGGAAAACTCGGTCTGCAGCTCAATCGCCTTTTCGATCGACTTCACGCCGGACAGCTTTTCGACGAACGCGCTGGTTTCCTCGAACGACTTCTTCGAGAAGTCGGCATAGGCGGTCGCGATCGCCTGATAGTTCTTGGTGAGGTTGCTCACGGACGCGAGAGCGGCCTCGTACTGCTCCTTGCCGAAATTCTGGAAATCCTCAACCTTGTAAGCCATGTTGGATCCTCTCCCGGACTGCTGCTGATTTGCCGGGCACAATCCCGGCAACGAACAACTGCTAATCACAATAGTGCAGCGCACAATACATGTCAAGAATCTTGTGCGTCGCACAACTTTCATGAAATTTCGCAACAACCCGACCGGATCGGCGAACCCTTTATTAACTTTCCGGAAACCCTCTCCGCCTAATTTGGAATTCGTGTTGCTGAAGGCGGAAGAACTCCGATAAAGCTCTTCAGGTTCAGGATCTTAGCCAGGATGGCCGCTGACCGCGCCAGACCTTTATGAGACCCAAGACCGCCGCCTCGACGCAACCGGCCGCTTTTTCCGGGGCGATAGGCACAATTTCGCCTCACGAACCGGTGATCAACGTTTCCGCCTTGCAGTGAAAGACCTGCGAGGTGGGTCGTGAAATGGGACCGCGGCACGCCGGCCGAACCTTCGGGCGTTCGGATCGTGCGATCGCCGCCATCGGACGGGGAAGTCAATGCCATATGCACCCTCCGCATCGTCGCGGACGCTTCGTTTTTGCCTCGTCACCATCGCGACGTTCACGGCGGCCACTTTGGTCCCCGGCAATCCGGCGCAGGCCCGCCACCATCGCCATCACCACCACCATGGCGGGCATCACCATCACGCGCGCAACTCTGACAGCTCCGACAGCTACTCGCCCCCGTTTTCCTCCATCATCGTCGACGCCAATTCGGGAACGACCCTGCAGGCCAACGCCCCCGACGGCGCACGCCACCCGGCGTCGCTCACCAAGATCATGACGCTCTATCTGCTGTTCGAGCGGCTCGAGAGCGGCAAGATGACGCTGGAGACGGAAATGCCGGTGTCCGAGCATGCCGCCGACCAGGCCCCGACCAAGCTCGGCCTGCACCCGGGCCAGACCATCCGCGTCGAGGACGCCATCAAGGGCCTCGTCACCCGGTCGGCCAACGACGCCGCGGTGGTGATCGCAGAGGCCATCGGCGGTGACGAGGAGGCCTTCGCCAAGCAGATGACGCGCAAGGCGCGCGCGCTCGGCATGAGCAGAACCACCTACATGAACGCCTCGGGCCTGCCGGATGACGACCAGATCACCACGGCGCGTGACCAGGCCACGCTCGGCCGTGCCATCCAGGATCGCTTCCCGCGCTACTATCGCTTCTTTGCCACCAACGAATTCCATTACCACGGCAGCGTCATCCGTAACCACAACCACCTGCTCGGCCACGTCGAAGGCGTCGACGGCATCAAGACCGGCTACACCCGCGCCTCCGGCTTCAACCTCGTGACCTCGATGCGCCGCGGCAACCGCCATCTGGTGGGCGTCGTGATGGGCGGCCGCTCGGGCGGCTCGCGCGACGCCATCATGCGCAACCTGCTGGCCGAACATCTCGAGGAAGGCGCGACGCGCCGCACGGTGGCCGCGATCACCGAACGCAATCCGGCCGACGTCAAGCTGGCGAGCGCCGACGCCGACGACGACGCTGACACCTCGCGCGCCAACGAGCCGGCCAAGTCCGCCGACGCTCCGCGCGGCGGCGATGCCAGGACCGCCGCGGCCCCGCCGAGCGAGCCACCCGTGGCTGTGCAGCCCGCACCGGTTGCGGCGGCACCGCGGCCGACGCCG
>JARLJA010000130.1 GCA_031291445.1 Xanthobacteraceae bacterium
CCGCGCGCTGGCGCGGCTCGCGGTCGGCCGCGGCGGCCCGCGCGATCTCGCCGCGCTGCGCGACGGCATTGCCGCCTCCGACCAGGCGATCGCGCTGATCGCGCGCATGGCCGCGCCGCCGGCCGAGATCGCCACCGCCACGGCGGCGCTCGCGCGCCCGCCGCGCGCGCTGATGCGGGAACTCTCCCGCGCGCTCGCCGACGAGCTGCCGCTGATGAAGCGCGACGGCGGCTTCGTGCGCGACGGCTACGAGGCCGCGCTCGACGAGGCCCGCGCGCTGCGCGACCAGTCCCGCCTCGTGGTCGCCGCCATGCAGGCGAGCTACGCCGAGGAGACCGGGGTCAAGGCGCTCAAGATCCGCCACAACAACGTGCTCGGCTATTTCATCGAGGTCGCCGCCCAGCACGGCGAGAAGCTGCTGACGCAGCCGCTCAACGCCCGCTTCATCCATCGTCAGACGCTGGCCGGACAGGTCCGTTTCACCACCACCGAGCTCGGCGAGGTCGAGGCCAGGATCGCCAATGCCGGCGAACGCGCGCTCGGCCTCGAGCTCGAGATCTTCGAGCGGCTCTGCGCGCTGGCGATCGAAGCCGGCGACGGCTTGCGCGCCGCCGCCCACGCCTTCGCCCAGCTCGACGTCGCCACGGCGCTGGCGCAACTAGCGGCCGATAGCGACTACGTGCGGCCCGAGGTCGATGGCTCGCTGGCCTTCCTGGTCGAGGGCGGCCGCCATCCGGTGGTCGAGCAGGCCCTCAAGCGCGACGGCCAGCCGTTCATCGCCAACACCTCCGACCTGTCGCCGGCGCCGGGACAAAACTTCGGCCAGATCTGGCTGCTCACCGGCCCCAACATGGCCGGCAAGTCGACCTTCCTGCGCCAGAACGCGCTGATCGCGCTGATGGCCCAGATCGGCAGCTACGTGCCGGCGCGCCGCGCCCGCATCGGCGTGATCGACCGGCTGTTCTCCCGGGTCGGCGCCGCCGACGATCTCGCCCGCGGCCGCTCGACCTTCATGGTCGAGATGGTGGAGACCGCCGCCATCCTCAACCAGGCCGGCGAGCGCGCGCTGGTGATCCTCGACGAGATCGGCCGCGGCACCGCGACCTTCGACGGCCTGTCGATCGCCTGGGCCACCATCGAGCACCTCCACGACGCCAACCGCTGCCGCGCGCTGTTCGCGACCCACTATCACGAGCTCACCGCGCTCTCGGCGCGGCTGCCGCGGCTGTTCAACGCCACCGTCCGGGTCAAGGAGTGGCATGGCGAGGTCGTGTTCCTGCACGAGGTGCTGCCGGGCGCGGCCGATCGCAGCTACGGCATCCAGGTGGCGCGGCTCGCCGGGCTGCCGCCGCCGGTGATCGCGCGGGCCAAGACCGTGCTGGCCAGGCTCGAGGCCCAGGATCGCGGCTCGACGGCCCGCGCGCTCGCCGACGACCTGCCGCTGTTCGCCACCGTCGCGCGCGCTGCACCCGAACCGCAGCCGCCGAGCGCGGCAGAGCGGCTGATCTCACGGCTCGCGGCACTCAATCCCGACGAGATGTCGCCGCGGGAGGCGTTGGAGGCGCTGTATGCGCTGAAGACCGCGGCGAAGGGCGACACGTAGCCGCGACCGAGCGGCGGCAAGGAGCGGCGTCGCCGGCGTCAGTCCGGATAGCTCAGGATCGTCTTCAACAGCTTCGGGAACCGGGCGTTGATGTCATCCTCGCGCAGCACGTTGCGGTTCTCGACCCCCTGCTTGGTGGTCGTGATCAGGCCCGCCTCCCGCAAGATCCTGAAATGATGTGACAACGTCGACTTGGCCATGGCCGGGCACGGCATCGCCTCGGTGCACGACATGCACTCGTTCTTGCGCGCCGCGAGACTCTTGACGATCCGCAGCCGCATCGGATCGGCGAGCGCTCCCAGCACCCCGGCCAAGGTGATGTCGTCCCGCGCGGGATGGACGAATTGAACCATGCGCGAAATATAGCCGCAGCCTTGACCGGGTTCAATAGTTCATTATTATTGTAGTATTGGACTATGTAACCAAACGGTGGAGAAGCTCGCATGACCAGGAGACTCGAAGGAAAAGTCGCTCTCGTGACCGGGGCGTCGAAAGGCATCGGTGCCGAGACCGCCAGGCGCCTCGCCGCGGAGGGCGCCGCGGTCGCCGTCAACTACAGCGCCAGCAAGGACGCCGCCGACCGCGTGGTCTCCGCGATCGTGGCTGCGGGCGGCAGAGCCGTCGCCGCCCATGGCGACCTGACCGAGGCGGCCAGCATCTCCGACCTGGTCGGCACGGCCGTCAGGGCCTTCGGCGCCATCGACATTCTGGTCAACAATGCCGGCGTTTACGAATTTGCGCCGCTAGACACCATCACGCCGGATCACTTCCACAAGCACTTCGACCTGAACGTGCTGGGGCTGCTGCTGGTCTCCCAGGCCGCGGCGCGGCACTTCAACCCGCGGGGCGGCAGCATCGTCAACATCTCATCGGGTGTCTCGACCATCACGCCGCCGAACTCGGCCGTCTACACCGCGACCAAGGCCTCGGTCGACGCCATCACGTCGGTGCTGGCGAAAGAGCTGGCGCCGCGCAAGATCCGGGTCAACGCGGTCAATCCCGGCATGATCGTCACCGAGGGCGTGGTGTCAGCCGGACTGCACGAAGGCGACATGCGCAAGTGGATCGAGGCGGCGACGCCGCTGGCCAGGGTGGGCAAAGTCGAGGAAATCGCGGCAGCAGTCGCGTTCTTCGCGTCCGACGACGCCGCCTACGTCACCGGGGAAACGCTGCATGTCACCGGCGGGCTGCGCTGATCGCGCTGACAGGCGACACGACGGACCTGTTCCCCTCATCGTGAAGGAGGCCCGCCAACGGGGCCGCGCGAAACGCGGCCCCGTTGTGGGCCGTCTCGAAGGATGAGGCCACGAACACCTCGCGCCCCGGCCTCATGGTTCGAGACGCGCGGCGGTGCCGCGCTCCTCACCATGGGGGCGGTTCGCGCCGTCAGATCGCGCCCTTCTCGAGCACCCACCGCGTCACCGGCTGGTGAAAGTTCAGCGGACCCGGCACGGTCTCGTGGGTCTTGACGTACTTGAAGCCGGCGCGCTGCAGCGTCCGGTTGGGGGCCGCGTTCAGGGCATAGGGCTCGCAGAACAGCCGGCTGATCCGCAGCTCTTCGAAATAGATCCGCGCGGTCTGCCGGACGAAGAACGCCCCGTTGCCGGCCTGCCTGTGCTCCGGACGCAGGATGTGCAGGTGCATGTAAGCCTCGCGGCCGAACGTGATCTTGTCCGAGGTCGAAAATCCGACCGGCACGCCGCCGAGCTCCCACAGCACCAGAAAGGCCTTGCGCTGCTCGATCGGCAGGGCGAACTGGCGCTCGATCGCGGCCTTCCACGGCGCGCGCTCGGGCAGCCGCGACGGATCGACGCCGAGACTGTTGAGATATTCGGGCGAAGCCTGATGGAAGTAGTCGATGACCAGGTCGACCTCGGACGCCTCCATCGGCCGCGCGAGCCGCTGCTCGGAATCGCCAGGCATGCTCCCACCCTCGGATCGATCGGCCGCCCGTCTCCCGGCTAAACTGAATCAGCCGGGCACGCTCGAAGCACGCGCCCGTCACGCCCTCGCCAGCGCCACACTCACCTTCGGCCCGTTCTTGATGGTCTGGTAGACCACGCAATAGCGCTCGGTCAGCTTGAGCAGTTGGTCGAGCTTGTCCTGCGGCGCATCGGTGTCGACGTCGAAGCGCAGGCGGATCTCGGCAAATCCCACCGGCGCCGCCTTGTCGACGCCGAGGGTGCCGCGAAAGTCGAGATCGCCCTCGGCGCTGACGTGGCCCGCGCGCAGCGGGATGTCGAGCGCGGTGGCGACCGATTTGAGCGTCACGCCGGCGCAGGCCACCAGCGCCTCCAGCAGCATGTCGCCCGAGCACAGTTCGAGCCCCGAACCGCCGGTGGCCGGATGCAGGCCGGCGGTCGCCAGTGCCCGCCCGGTCTCGACCTTGCAGGTGAGGCCTTCGCGCTCGATCGCGCCCCTGGCCTTCAGCGTGATGAAGGCCGCCGTGGGGTCGGCGCGGTAGCGCTCCTTGATCGGAGCCTGCATGGCGCGGAGTTCAGTGGAATCCATCGAGCCTCTCCCTGATGGCGCACGGTGGCGCGTTTGGATCCGTTATATGCCCTCGCCCGCCGACAACCAACCCTCGGTCGAGCGGCGGGCGCGGTCGAGCGAGCGGTCGAGCGCCGACATCACGCGGTGCTTGATCGCCTCGAAATGCGGCGACACCCGGTCGCGCGGCCGCGGCAGGTCGACGGCGATTTCCTCGAACAGCCGGCCGGGCCGCGGCCGCATCACGATGACGCGATCGGCCAGCACCACCGCCTCGTCGACGTCGTGGGTCACCAGCAGCAGCGTCGGCCGGGTCTCCTCCCACAGCGCCAGCAGGTGGTCCTGCAGGTCGGCGCGGGTAAAGGCGTCGAGGGCGGAGAACGGCTCGTCCAGCAGCAGCACCTCCGGTCGCGGCACCAGGGCGCGGGCGATGGCGACGCGCTGGGCCTGCCCGCCCGACAGTTCGCGCGGCCACGCCCGCGCCTTGTCGGCGAGCCCGACCCGGGCCAGCGCGTGGCGCACCTTGTCGCGGCGCGGCGCTGCAGCATCATCGTCGAGGCCGAAGCCGACATTGCCCTCGACCGTGAGCCAGGGCAGCAGGCGCGGCTCCTGGAACACCATGCCGATCTTCTCATGCGGCGCGGTGATCGCGATGCCGTCGAGCGCGATGGTGCCCGAGGTGGCGCGATCGAGGCCGCAGATCGCGCGCAGCAGCGTCGACTTGCCGCAGCCCGATCCACCGATGATGGCGACGATCTCGCCGAGCGTGATCTGCATGGTAATGCCGTCGAGCGCGTTGACGCCGTTGGCATAGACCTTGCCGACCCGGTCGAGCGTCAGCATGTCAGCGGGTCCCAACGTGCGCGCCGAACGAATCCTGCCAGCGCAGCAGTGGCCGGGCGGCGCGTTCCAGCAGCCAGTCGGTGGACTTGCCGAGCACGGCGAAGGTGAGGATCGCGGCCATGATCTGGGCCGGCTTGCCGAGCTGCTGGCCGTCGGTGAGCAGATAGCCGAGCCCCTCCGACGCGCCCATGAATTCGGCGGCGACCACGAACATCCAGCCGAGCCCGAGGCCTGCGCGCAGCGACACTACATAGGCCGGCAGCACCGCCGGCAGCAGGATGCGCCGCACCATGGCGGGGCCCGAGAGGCGGAAGATGCGCCCGACCTCGACGATCTTGCGGTCGACCGACAGGATCGCGCCGGTGACGCCGAGATAGATCGGGAAGAACACGCCCACCGCGATCAGCGCGATCTTCGACGGCTCGAAGATGCCGAGCCACAGGATGAACAGCGGAACCCAGGCGATCGACGGAATCGCGCGCAGCGCCTGCAGGGAAGGATCGAGAATCCGCCGCGCCAGCGACGAGTAGCCGGTGATCGCGCCGATCACGGTGGCCGCCAGCGTCCCCAGCAGAAAGCCGAGCCCGACGCGGGAGATCGTCGCGCCGACATGGCGGGCGAGCTCGCCGCTGCGCGCGAGCTCGGCGAGCGTCGCGAGGATCCGGCTCGGCGGCGGCACCAGCCGTCCGCTCGACAGGCCCGACGCCACCGCGAGTTCCCAGCCCAGCGCCAGCACCAGCGGCAGCACCAGGCCGAGCGC
>JARLJA010000131.1 GCA_031291445.1 Xanthobacteraceae bacterium
AGACCGGCACGCTGACTCTGGGCAAGCCGGCGCTGACGGGACTTGTCGCGGGCGAGAGCTTCGACGAGGCGCGGCTGCTGTCGCTTGCCGCCGCTGTCGAGGCGCAATCCGAACATCCGCTCGGCCGCGCACTGGTCGAGGCGGCCAGGGCGCGTGCGGCGCTGCAGGCCGGCCCGGTCGCGGCTTTCGCCTATCGTCCGGGATTGGGCGTCAACGGCGAGGTCGGGGGCGCACAGGTCGCGGTGGGCTCGGCGGACCTGCTCGCCTCGCTCGGCGTGGCGGCCGACGCCTTCGCCGCAAAGGCCGAGGCGCTTGCCGGGCAGGGCGCCTCCTGCTTCTTCATTGCTGTGGACGGCCAGGCGGCGGGCCTGTTCGCCTTCTCAGACCCGCCGCGCGCCGAGGCCGCCGCCGCCATCGCTGACCTGCGGGCGCTCGGTCTGCGCGTGGCCTTGATCACCGGCGACCGCGAGGCCACCGCGCGCGCCATCGCGGCGAAGATCGGGATCGACGAGATTTTCGCGGGACAGCGTCCGGAGGGCAAGGTCGTGGCGCTGCGCGAGCTTGCCAAGGCCGGCCCGGCAGCCTTCGTCGGCGACGGCATCAATGACGCGCCGGCGCTTGCCGCCGCCGATGTCGGGATCGCCATGGGCGCCGGAACCGACGTCGCCGTCGAAAGCGCGCAGGTGGCGCTGATGTCGAGCGACCTGCGCAAGGTCGCGCAGGCCTTCGCCTTGTCGCGCGCGACCCTGCGCACCATCAAGCAGAACCTCGTCTGGGCCTTCGGCTACAATATCCTGCTGATTCCGCTCGCCATGGGCGCGCTCTATCCGTCGAGCGGGCTGCTGCTTAACCCAGCGCTGGGCGCCGCCGCGATGGCCTGCTCGAGCCTGTTCGTTCTCGGCAACGCCCTGCGCCTGCGACAATTTGCCGTCCCCTCCCATTCCGATGGAGACAAGTCCGTGCCCCAACCCGCCCAGACCATTTTCGCCGTTTCCGACATGACCTGCGGCCATTGCGCCGACAGGGTCAAAAAGGCCGCGCTTTCCATGGCGCCCGGGGCCGACGTGCAGGTCGATCTCGCCTCCGGCGATGTCACCCTGACTCCTGCCGCCGCCGATCCGGCGGCCGTGGCCAAGGCGATCACGGACGCCGGTTATCCTGCTCAGCCGAAACAGAATACTTTGTAATATTCGAATGTATGTGTAGTCTGCCCTGGATCAATGCGGCGCGGCGGATTCGGCGCGACCATTCGCGCGCCCGGATGCGGCGGCCCCGCTCCCTTTCAGGACTTCCCGATGGACGACGAGACGATCATCACAGGCCCGCTCTACGCCTCGCGCAAGAAGGTCTATCCGCAGGCGACCCACGGGACGTTCCGCAGGATCAAATGGTTCCTGCTCTGCGCGACGCTCGGCGTCTATTACCTGCTGCCGTTCCTGCGCTGGGATCGCGGCCCGAACCTGCCCAATCAGGCGGTGCTGATCGACATGCCGCACCGGCGGTTCTATTTCTTCTTCATCCAGCTCTGGCCGCAGGAGGTTTATTATTTCACCGGCCTGCTGATCATCGCCGCGATGACCTTGTTCATGATGAACGCCGTCGCGGGCCGCGTCTGGTGCGGCTATCTCTGTTGGCAGACGGTGTGGACCGACCTGTTCTACGCGGTCGAGCGCTGGGTCGAGGGCGACCGCCGCGCGCGCATGCTCAAGGACAAGAAGGGTTTTACCATCCGCCACGCCTTCGAGATCGTGCTGAAGAACTTCCTGTGGCTGATGATCGCCTGGTGGACCGGCGGCGCCTTCGTGCTCTATTTCGCAGACGCGCCGACGCTGGTGAAAGAGCTTCTCACATTCCAGGCGCCGGGGATCGCCTATACCTGGATCGCGATCCTGACCTTCACGACCTTCATGTTCGCCGGCTACATGCGCGAGCAGACCTGCATCTACATCTGTCCGTGGCCGCGCATCCAGGCCGCGATGACCGACGAATGGGCGCTCAACGTCTCCTACGAGCGCGATCGCGGCGAGCCGCGCATGTCGGTGAAAAAGGCCCAGGCCGCCCGCGACAAGGGGATTCCGGCGGGCGATTGCATCGATTGCCAGCAATGTGTCGCGGTCTGTCCGACCGGCGTCGACATTCGCCACGGCTCGCAGCTCGGCTGCATCCAGTGCGGCCTGTGCATCGACGCTTGCGACAATGTCATGAAGGAGATCGGCCGCCCGCCGAGGCTGATCTTCTATGACACCGACATCAACATCCAGCGCCGGGCGCAGGGGCTGAAGCCGATCTACCGCCCGATCCGGCCGCGCACGCTGATCTATCCGGTGATGATCGCGCTGGTCGGCTCGGTCATGGTCTGGAAGCTGGCGACGCGCTCCGATCTCGGCGTCAACGTTCTTCACGACCGCAATCCGCTGGCCATGCCGATGGCCGACGGCGGCGTGCGCAACGGCTATACCGTCCGGCTGCTCAACAAGCAGCCGAACGACCGCCTGGTGAACCTCTCGGTCTCCGGCGCGCCGGGCCTGACGCTGAAGATCGTG
>JARLJA010000132.1 GCA_031291445.1 Xanthobacteraceae bacterium
ACGCCTCCACCAACAAGGTGCTGTCGACCCTGAACACGGCGAGCTCGACGCTGCGCTCGGAAGCCTCCACGCTGGGATCGAACCTCTCGATCGTGCAGGTGCGTCAGGACTTCAACAAGAACCTGATCAACGTGCTGCAGAGCGGTTCGTCCAACCTGACGCTGGCCGACACCAACCAGCTCGCCGCCGACAGCCAGGCGCTGTCGACCCGGCAGTCGATCGCGGTCTCGGCGCTGTCGCTGGCCAACCAGTCCCAGCAGAGCGTGCTGTCGCTGCTGCGCTGATTTCGGCGCAGCTCGGCGATCAAGGAAGTCAGGCGGCGGGGGCAACCCCGCCGCCTTTTTGCGTGCAGGGCTCGACCGCGCGTCGAAAGTCTAGTCTAAAAAATCGCATACTTTCAATATCTTAAGGGAGATTTCAGGCGCGGGGGCCATGGCGACCGGCGCTAAGGCGGTGTTAACCACGTCATTTAAGCGGCCGTTAACCATACTTTAAAGGAGGGTTTGTAACACTCGGGGACGCCACGGCTCCAAGCAGTCACGTTCCGCACATCTGCCCGGCATCGTGCATCCAAGAGGAAGGTTCGCAAATGTCTGGAATAGTTCTTTCGGCGTCGGTCCGCCAAAACCTCCTGTCGCTGCAGTCGACCGCCCAGCTGCTTGCGACCACCCAGAACGACCTGTCGACCGGCAACAAGGTCAACACGGCGCTCGACAACCCGACCAACTACTTCACGGCGCAAGGGCTCAACAACCGCGCCGGCGACATCAGCAACCTGCTCGACGGCATCGGCAACGGCGTCCAGGTGCTGCAGGCCGCCAATACCGGTCTGACCTCGCTGCAACAGCTCCTCGACAGCGCCAAATCGATCGCCAACCAGGCGCTGCAGACCACGGTCGGCTACTCGACCAAGTCCAACGTCTCGACCACGATCCCGGGCGCCACATCGTCCAATCTGCTCGGCACCACCAGCTACAGCAGCGCCATCGCCAACAGCAACGTGCTCTACAGCGGTGCCGCGGGTGGCGCTACCCCCGTGACCTCGAGCGCGCTGATCGGCGGCGTCGGCGGTTCGGTCCCGTTCGCCGCCCTGAGCAACAACGACACCACGCCGACCGCGATCACGGGCGCCTCGGTGCTCGCCGCCACCTCGGGCGCCGCGTCGAACGCGCTGGCCGCGACGGTCTCCGCGACGGGCCTGGCCGGCAAGAGCATCACGGTCAACGGCCACACGATCACGTTCTCGGCCAACCCCGTGCCCGGCACCCTTCCGGCGGGTTCCGGTCAGGTCGCGAGCGGCACGGGTGCCGTGGTGACCGACGGCAGCGGCAATTCGACGGTCTATCTCGGCAACGGCACGACGACCACCGCAACGGTCGGCGACGTGCTGAACGCGATCGACATCGCCAGCGGCTCCCAGACCGCGGCGATCTCGGGTGGCGTCGCGACGCTGAGCACCGCGGCCAACACCAGCCCCAGCAGCGTTACCGCGGCCGGCCAGCTCGACATCACGTCCGCCGCCGGCGGCACCACCACGATCAGCGGCGCCAACGACGTCCTGAAGTTCTTCGGCCTGACCACCGCGACCGGCTCGACCGTGGGCACGGTGACGGTGAACAGCGTCACCAGCTCGGCGACCACGGCGAACCTGATCCAGGACGGCTCGACCCTGAACGTCGACGGCAAGGTGATCACCTTCAAGTCGGCGACGGTGCCGTCCTCGACCGCGGTCGCGTCCGGGTCCGGCGTGAACGGCCACATCGTGACCGATGGCGCCGGCAATTCGACGGTGTACCTGCAGGGCGCGCAGCTCTCCGACGTTCTCAACGCCATCGACATCGCCACCGGCACCAAAACGGCCGCCGTCACGTCCGGCGCGGCGGCCTTGACCACGACCCCCGGCGATACCGCGTCGTCGGTGTCCTCGAACGGTCTGCTGCAGATCAGCACCGGCACCAACGCCGACCTGAACATCACCGGCACCGGCAACGCGCTGTCCGCGCTCGGCCTCGGCGGCAATACCGGAACGGCGACGGCCTTCAACGCCACCCGGGCAGCCGGTGTCGGCGGCATCGCCGGCAAGACCCTGACCTTCTCATCCTTCAACGGCGGCACGCCGGTCAGCGTCACCTTCGGCGACGGCACCAACGGCACGGTCAAGACCATCGACCAGCTCAACGCCGCGCTGCTGGCCGACAATCTCAATGCCACCATCGACGCCAATGGCCTGCTGACGATCTCGGCGGGAAATGACTACGCTTCCTCGACGCTCGGGTCGTTGACGGCCGGCGGCACCATCGGCGGTACGCTGACCAGCGCGCTGACCTTCTCGACCGCACAGGCGCCGGTTGCCGATCCGGTGGCGCAGGCGACCCGCGCCAACCTGGTGTCGCAGTTCAACAACATTCTGGCCCAGGTCAACACCACCTCGCAGGATGCCTCGTTCAACGGCGTCAACCTGCTCAACGGCGACCAGCTCAAGCTGGTGTTCAATGAAACCGGCACCTCGACCCTGAACATCACGGGCGTCACCTTCGACTCCGCCGGTCTCGGCCTGTCGAACCTGGTGCAGGGTACCGATTTCATCGACAACAACGCCACCAACAAGGTGCTGGCGACCCTGAACTCGGCCAGCAGCACGCTGCGCTCGGAAGCCTCGACGCTGGGGTCGAATCTCTCGATCGTCCAGATTCGCCAGGACTTCTCCAAGCAGCTGATCAACGTGCTGCAGACCGGCGCGTCCAGCTTGACGCTCGCCGACACCAATCAGGAGGCGGCCAACAGCCAGGCGCTGTCGACCCGCCAGTCGATCGCGGTGTCGGCGCTGTCGCTGGCCAACCAGTCGCAGCAGAGCGTGCTCCAGCTCCTGCGCTAAATCATGGCGTGGGCCTGACGACTTGCGGCGGCGGAGCGAAGGCCCGCCGCCGCTTTGCTTTTTGGCGGCGGTTTGTGCTGATCCGTCGCGTCGGTCCCGGTCGCCTTCGAGTGGAAATCGCCATCCATGTCACACCCCGATCACGAACCTTCCGCGGCCGCGCGGCAGCTGCAGGCCGGCCTCGATCTTCAGGCCGGCGGCTTTCTCGACGAAGCCATGGCCGCATTTCGGCAAGGGCTGGCCGCAGCGTCGGATGGTCCGCCGGGGCAGGGGCAGGACAAGGAGGTCGCCGACCTCCATTTCCGTCTGGGCAATGCCTGTCTGCTGCGGGGGGATCTCGACCCGGCAGCCGAGAATTACAAGGCGGCGCTGCGGATCAACACCAGCCTGACCTCGTGCTGGTGCAATCTCGGCAACGTCTATCTCAGGCAGGACCGGGCCCAGGACGCGATCGCGATCTTTCTGCACGCGCTGTCACTCGATTCGTCGCATTGGGCCGCGCGCTCCAACCTGGTCGAGGCGCTGGTGGTGACCCGCCAGTTCATCATCGCGCGGGGATTGCTGCTCGAAATGATCGTCGATCGCCCGCAGGACGCCAAACTCCGCCACCAGCTCGGCAAGGTGCACTTCGAGCTCAACGACATCGAGTCGGCGCTGGCGAGCTTAAGGGAGGCGATCGCGATCGATCCGCAGGATGCCGACAGCAATTATTGGATCGGCGGCATCCTGCAGCGCACCGGCGACGACGAAGGCGCGCAGCGCGCCTATGCCGCGGCGGCGCGCCTGCGGCCGCTGATCCGCAAGCCGGCCAAGACCGGGGTGGCGGCATTTCGCGTGCTGGCGCTTTACGCTCCTTTCGGCGGCAACACGCCGACCGAATACCTGTTCCGGGACGCGAGCTACGACGTCAACACGCTGGCGCTGTTTTCGGACCAGGGCTTCGACGCCGAGGCGCTGAAGCCGGAGGCGGATCTGGTCGTCAACCTGATCTCCGACGCCGATCAGGCTGATGCGGCGGACGGCATGCTGTCGGTGGCCGCCGACCTGGTCGACCGTATCAACAAGACGACGCTCAACGATCCGCGCAAGATTTCGCGCACCACCCGCGAGAGCGTCGCCGCGATCCTGCAGGGGATTGCCGGGTGCCGCGTGCCGCGCGTGCTGCGCTGCGGCGCTGGCGCCGACATGGTTGCGATGGCGCGGGAGGCGGCCTGGCCGGTCTCCTTTCCGGTGCTGGCGCGGCCCGCCGGCACCCATGGCGGGGACGACTTCGAGATGATCGGCGACATCGCCGGGCTCGAAGACTTCGCCGCGCGCTTTGCTGCGTCGGACCGCTATCTCATCGAATATATCGACTACCGCTCGCGCGACGGCTTTTTCCGCAAGTATCGCTTCATCTTCGTCGGTGACGAAATCCTGCCGTATCACCTGGCCATTGGCGACAGCTGGAAACTGCATCACGACAACACCGACATGGAGAACCATCTCTGGATGCAGCAGGAGGAGGCGGCCTTCCTCGACCATCCCGAAAGCGTGTTCACCCCGGCCAACTACGCGGCGCTACGGGCGATTCGCGACGCCGTCGGGCTCGACTATTCGGGCATCGACTGCGGGCTGAACGCGGCGGGCGAACTCGTCGTGTTCGAGGCCAACGCCTCGATGCTGGTGCACGACCACAACGAACGGTTTCCCTACAAGGCCGGCGCCGTGCAGCGGATCAAGCTCGCCTTCGACGCCATGCTGCACCGGCGCGCGCTCGCCGCGCGCCTCGTCGACGCGCCGCCGCAGACGGTTCGTCAGGGGCCGCCGGCGACGGCGGCTTGAAAGGATCGCCGACCGCCATGATCCTGCGCCGATCCCGCTTCATCCATCAGGTGCCGGTCGGACCGGACCGCATCCTGATCGTGCACGCCATCAGCCAGCTGCGCCTGCCGGCGACTCCCGAGATCGCGGCGCTGCTGGAGTTCTTCGCCGCGCCACGCCGCATCCCCGACGACGTCGGGGCCATGACGGCGCTGTTCTCGGCGACGGGACAGCCCGACGACACCCTGGACGCGGCGGTGGAGCGCACGGTCGCGGATCTGGCCTCGCGGCAGATCCTGACGGAGCTGAGCCCGGAGCAGGAACTTGCGGCGCTCGGCGCCGAACTCGCGCCGCAGCACGGCCGCGATCCGGTCGAGATGCTGGAGCGCTACCGCCAGACCCGCAAGGAGGGCGCCTCGTCCTACTGGGCGGTGGCCACGTCGCAGGGTCTTGCGGATTTCGCGGTCGAGGGGCCGCGGCTCGACGCCGTCCTGCTCGGCGACTGCGACATCCAGATGGAGGCCGATTTCATGCGCCGCGAGGCGGCGCGGCGGGGCATCGACCTGCGGGTCGCGGCGACCTTTCCTGACGACATCCGCTTCGTCGCCGAGCGCCGGCACGACGCCGTTTTCATCGGCGCGCTACGGGCCCGTCATCTGATCACCGAGCCCGGCGCCGACGGCCAGAATCCCCACGCCGCCTTCATCGCCCATGCCACCCATCTCCTGACCAGGCTGCGTGAGGCGACGGCGGCGCCGATCTTCATCGACAACCTGCCGGAGCCGACGGTGCAGCCCATGGGGCTCGCCGAGCGTGGCGTGTCCGGGCACCGCACGCGCTTCCGCCTCACCAACGTGGCGCTCGCCGAACTCGCCAACGCGCTGCCCGACGTCCATGTCATCGACGTCGCAGCGGCGCTCGCCGCCACCGGCGCCGAGTTGCTGCTCGACGACTGGCAGACCGGGTTCACCCATTTCGGCTCGCCGGGGTGGCTGCTGCAGCGGCCGGAGAGCGAGAAGGCCGCCGTGCACGGCATCTTTCCCGACATGGCGCCGCTGGCGGCGGCGGTCGGCGGCGATCCCTACCGCCGCGAGGCGGTGATGGCCGAGAAGCACGTCGACGCGCTGGTCACCGTGACCGGGATCGGCCGCAAGAAATGCGTCATCCTGGACCTCGACGGCACCTTGTGGCCGGGCGTGCTGGCGGAGACCGGCAGCCCGTTCGCCTGGAGCCCCGAGGTCAGCGGCGGATATTCCTATATCGGACTCTATTTCGGGCTGCACGAGGCCCTGCTGTGTCTCAAGAAGCGCGGTATCGTGCTGGCCTGTGTCAGCAAGAACGACGAGGCCACGGTGCGCGAGCTGTGGAAATATCCCGATCACTATCCGCGCGACCGCCTGCTCACGCCCGACGACTTCGTCACGTGGCGCGTCAACTGGGACGACAAGGTCGGCAACATCCGCTCGATTATCGAGGAGCTGGGCTTCGCGCCCGACAGCTTCATCTTCATCGACGACAACCCGGTGGAGCGCGATCGGGTGCGCCAGCGCCTGCCCGAGGTCGAGGTCTGGGACGAGGACCTGCTCGGTCTGCGCCGACGGCTGCTCACCGACCCGCGGCTGCAGCTGCCCGTCGTCACCGCGGAGGCGGCGGCGCGCAGCGCGCTGGTCAAGGCGGAGATCGGGCGCCAGCATCTGCGCACCGAAACCCTCGACGAGGCCGCCTATATCGCCTCGCTCGAGCTCGACTGCCGCTGCGAGCGGCTCGACGCGGCGTCGCCGCGGCTGCCCCGGGTCGAGGAATTGTTCCAGCGCACCACGCAGTTCAACACCACGGGCCGCAAGTTCCCGGTCGCCGAGCTGGTCGCGCTGGCCGGCCGTGCGGACGCGGCGCTGCTCGCGCTCGATCTGACCGACCGTTTCGGCGACTACGGCATGGTGGGCGCCGCCGTCCTCGCCGGCGGCGAGATCCTGCAGCTGGCGATGAGCTGCCGGGCGCTCGGCATGGGGGTCGAACACACCTTCATGCGCCACGTCCTGGACGAGGCGCGGCGGCAGGGCAGCGTGGCGCGCGGCCGCATCAACGCCACCGCCCGCAACATCCCGGTGCGTCACCTCTATCGCGACAGTGGTTTCACCGAGACCGCGCCCGGCCTGTGGGAATTCCGCTTTCAGGCCGCGGCCTGAGTCGCGGAGACGAGGGCGGTTAACCAGCCGTTAACCACGTCTTGCAATACGTTAACGATAAGTATTCCGGGTCCGACCTGCGCGGCGTGGCGGCTTTCTCTCGCGAACATCGGAGCCGAAGAGATGCCCGCCATCGCCCGGCATGGAGCGACCGATGACCGATTCAGCCCCCTCCGACACCCGCCTCATTCTGGGCGATCCGGTACCGTGGTTCAGCTCGCAACTCGTCACCGGCGGCGGCTTCGACCTTCATGTCAGCGCGGGGCGGTGGGTGGTGCTGGCCTTCCTGGGCGATCCCGCCGATCCGCGCGTCAGCGTCGAACTCAACGCGCTGCTGAGCCATGCCGACCTGTTCAAGGAGGACCACATCATCGTGGGGTGCGTCTGCACCCGTCCGCCGGACAATATCGAGGATCTCGCCCGGATCACCAGCAACGCGCTGTTCTTCATCGCCGACTATGACGGCGCGATCAGCGGGCGATATGGCGCCGCCGGGCAGCCGCGCACGGTGGTGCTGGATTCGATGCTGCGTGCCATCGCCGACGTCGCCTGGGACGCGCCGCAGGGGCACGCCGCGACGATCGGGAGCATCCTGCGGTCGTTGCCCAGCGTCGACGATTCGGCCGGCGTGCCGATGGTGCCGCCGGCCCTGTTGCTGCCGCGCGCGTTCGGCTTCGACCTGTGCGATTTCCTGGTCCAGTTCTACGAGCAGCAGGGCGGCAAGGAATCCGGCTTCCAGTTCGACGTCGCCGGCAAGACCACCACGCTGCTGGAGTGGCGCTTGAAGCGCCGCAGCGACGTTCCGGTGATCGCGCCCGAGGTGTACGATCTGGTCCGCGGCCATGTCGCGCGCCGGCTGGCGCCGGCGATCGAGCGGTTCTTCCAGTTCAAGGTCACGCGGATCGATCGCTGCATCGTGGCGTGCTACGACAGCGCGGTCGGCGCCCATTTTCATCGCCATCGCGACAACGTCAACGCCGGGGCGCAGCATCGGCGCTTTGCCCTGTCGATCAACCTCAACAAGGACTTCGAGGGCGGCGACCTGGTCTTTCCTGAATTCGGCAGCAAGCGCTACCGGATCCCCGAGGGCGGGGCGATGGTGTTTTCCTGCGGGGCGCTCCACGAGGTCACGCCGGTAACCCGCGGGCGGCGCTACGCGTTCCTGGCCTTCCTCTACGGCGAGGAGGACGTCAGGACCCGGCTCGCCAACAACGCGCGGCTGCACCCGGGCGAGGTGCAATATACCGGCCAGAGCGACCGGATCTTCCCGGAGGCAGCAGCGCCTTCGCTGGTTCCGGCTGACGCCTGACGGCGGTATCGGGCGTCGTGGGCGCCCAGCCGCGGCGCCGCCGGCGGTGAAACACGGGTGTGGAGCTCGATGCAGGACAATCTTACAGCGCGCGCCACCGAGCCGGTTGTCGAACGGCTCGCCGTCGGACCCGCCGTCGCCGCCGACCGCATCGGCTTTGCCAGGTTGACCCGGATGGCGTTCGAGGGGATCGACCTCAATCCGCTGCGGCAGAGCCTGCTGCAGCAGGTGGCTGCCGGAACCGCGGAGGCGGGCGTCGGGCTCGACCTGTCGCTGATCGCGCAACTGCTCGGCGACAAGCAGACCGGCCTCCAGATCCAGGCCGAGGTGCTCGCGTTCCACAGGCTGTACCGCTCGCCGTGTTCGGTCGCACCGCCAGGATTGCGTGTTCTGGCGCTGGCCGCGGCGATCGACATGGGCGGCAACACGCCGATCGAATTCCTGCTCGAGGAGTCCGACGTCGAGCTGACGACGCTCTATGTCGTCCCCGGCGCCGACCTGCCGGCGCCGTTGCCCGAGCACGACGTCGCGATCGTGGTGGCGTCGGACTCGCCGGAATGCGAAGCTGCGCTCGAAGCGATCGATCGCGCCGCCGCCGTCTGGCCGCGTCCGCTGCTGAACCCGCCGCGCCTGGTCCGCAACCTCGATCGCGACAAGCTGCACGGGCTGTTGCGGGGCATCGAGGGATTGGACATTCCCGCGACCGTCGGCGTCGGCCGGGCGGTTTTGAGCGATTGCGACGACCCCGCGGAGCTGTTGCCGGATGCCCACGACGGCGAGGGCCGGGCGGTGATCGTGCGGCCTCGCGGATCGCATGCCGGGGTCGGTCTCGCCAGGATCGCCGACGGCGAGGCCATGCGCCGCTATCTCGTGGGCCGCCCGGAACAGGAGTTCTTCCTGTCCCGCTTCGTCGACTATGCGGACGACGACGGTCTCTACCGCAAATACCGGATCGTGGTCGTCGACGGCCGTCCCTTCGCCTGCCACATGGCGATCGCCGATCGCTGGGACATCTGGTATCTCAACGCGGGCATGGCCTTCAGCGACGCCAAGCGGCGCGAGGAGGCGGCGTTCATGGCAACCTTCGACGCCGACTTCGCCGTCCGCCATCGCGGCGCGCTGCAAGCCATGATCTCCCGGATCGGGCTCGACTATTTCATCTTCGACTGCGCCGAAAACAGCCGCGGCGAGCTCCTGGTGTTCGAAGCGGACAACACGGCGGTCGTCCACAACATGGATTCGTCCGAGGTGTTTCCCTACAAGCCGCCGCAGATGCGCCGCATCTTCGGCGCCTTTGTAGCGATGCTCCATCGTCACGCGGGCCGGGAACGCGCGGCGGCGGTCGCCGCAACGTAAAGTCGCCGGCCGGTCCGGGGCTGCAGCCGAGGTGGTTTTTTGTGATGGACCCCGGTGGCGCGCGGGAGCCGCGAATCGGTCATTGTCGCCGGAGATTTCGCCGCTTCGGCGTCACCAACCGGCAACTGGGAGAGATGGGGCGATGTCGCTCAAGGTCGAACTGAAGCCGTTCGAACGGATCATCATCGGGGAGAGCCTCATCACCAACTCGGAAACGCGCACGACGTTTCTGATCGACGGTGCGGCGCCGATCCTGCGCGAGAAGGACATTCTCACCGCGGAGACTGCGACCACGCCGGTCAAGCGCCTCTATCTCTGCGTCCAGATGATGTATCTCGAGAAGGACATCCCCAAATACCAGGACATGTACATGGACTTCATCAGGGATCTGCTCGAGCGCGAACCGCGCTTTCGCAGCGGAATCGAGGCCGCGAGTAAGCTTATCTTAAGCGGTTCTCTTTATCATTCGCTAAAGGAAATCCGCAAGCTTATCAATCGGGAAGAGGAACTCCTGAGGTGACGCATGTCTAAGTCAGCTGCCCAGGCCTATGCGCGTGTTGCAAATTCCACCGCCTCTCCCCGAGACATCGAAGCGCAAGCCTTGTTGATGGCGGCGAACAAGCTCCAGGACGTGATGACGAACAGTGAGGCGACGCGGGCGCAGATAACCCACGCGCTGATGTTCAATCGCAAGCTGTGGTCGGTGTTCCTCGGCGACGCACTCGACGAGTCCAGTCCGCAGCCGATCGACGTGCGCCAGAAGATCGTGAACATCAGCATGTTCGTCCTGAGCCACACCATGGCCCTGCAGGTGCTGCCCCGGCCGGACGAAATCAAGCCGCTGATCGACATCAATCGCAACATCGCGGCGGGCCTCAGCGGCCGGGCGTAAACACCAGCGCCAAACGCCAATGGGCGCGACGTGGCGTCGCGCCGTCTCCAACGAGCAATCCCGAAAAGCCCTCAGGCGGTCTGGTCGTACAGGCTGCGGTCGAGGCTGATCTCGTCCACCGCGCGGTAGTAGGCGCGCGCCTGCAGCACGGCGTCGTCGGGAAACTGGTTGATCACCTGGCCGGTCGTCTTGCTGATGGTCTGGTAGACGATCGAGTTGGCCGCGCTGTCGACCACGACGTTCTGGGTCACCTGCGGGCTGACAGACGTCTGACTGACCGGGGGGTGGGCGTCGTTGGTCGCAGCCGCGGCGCTCGCGGGCTGCGACACTGCCTGGGGTGCGGGCAGTTGCGTCTGGACAGCATTCGCCGTTCCGTCAGACGCTGGCCTGACGACTGGCAACGCTGCCGGTACCCCCACCGGCCTGATACTGAAGTCCGTACTCATGGCAGCCTCCTGGCCTCCCGAGTCAAACCCCTTCCCTCACTCTGGGTAGCATAGCCATGGCGGTCTCAACGCACCGTTAGGAAACGCCGTTAAGCGCGCCGCAAGACCACCGCGCGAAATTGATTCAAATGCGAACGAAATCGAGACCGCGCGCGGCGCCTTCCGGGGCGCAGCTCGGCGGATTCGCGGCTATGGCGAAGTGAATGTCACCAACGGTGGCACGATCGTTCCGGCCGGACTGCTTACAGCGACCGGCTGATCGAGAGCGGGGTGGCGCGGCGCGGATTGGGCGCGGCGCGCAAGCCGGCAGAGGTGTAGGTCTGCGGCATCGCGCGCTTGGCCATCTCGGCGTTGACGCCGCGGATCACGCCTTCCGAGACCGCGTGGGCGGTGGCGAGCACCGTCAGGTTGACCTGCAGCATGGCGCGGAAAGTATCGTGGTGGCGGTGCAGGGCCTTGACCATGTCCGGCGAGGCCTTGGCCAGGCAATCCTGGTTGTTGCGGATGAAGCCGATGATCTGGGCGTAGCGGCGCGACAATTCGGCCTTGCGGCTTTCCTGCGCCATCGCCTCGCGCAGCTTGCCGGCACGCACCAGCGCGGTCTCGGTCTCGATCACGGTGAGCAGCGTCGTCATCACGTCCAGCAGGCTCTCGGCGAGCTTGCGGGCGTCGGCGGCGGAGAGCGACGGCGCGGGGTGCGGCTTGGTCATGATGAGGAGGCTCCCGATGAGGTGGTGGCCGCGGCCTGGTGAACGATCAGCGAGCGATAGACCTCGCTCGAAATGCCGAGGCCGCCGGCCTTGGCGAAGTGGCGTGCGAACTGGTCGGTCATCATCGCCCGCCACGGGCCGGTGCCGGTGGTGTCGCCGAACGGACCGTCGCCCTTCAGTCCGCTGGTCATCTGCTCGAACATCGAGTTGAGGAACACGGCCTCGAAGTCCCTGGAGGTCTTCTGGGCCTTCTGCTGCGCCTGCGGCGAGACCTTGCTCAGCGCGGCGCTGAAGGCGAGATCGCGGGAACTGTTGCCGGTGAAGCCGAGCGGGAGCGGCGAAGCGGTGGTCATCACATCACCTCGATGTCGGCCTGGATGGCGCCGGCCGCCTTGATCGCCTGCAGGATACCGATGAGGTCGCGCGGACCGATGCCGAGCCCGTTGAGGCCGTCGACCAACTGCTGCAGCGAGACGCCGTCCTTGACCAGGGCCAGCTTCTTGCCTTCCTCCTGGACGCCGACCCGGCTGCTGGGCGTGACGACGGTGCGGCCGTTGGACAGCGCGTTGGGCTGGCTGACGCGCGGGCTCTCCGAAATCGTCACCGTGAGGTTGCCCTGGGCCACCGCGACGGTCGCGACCCGAACGTCGCGCCCCATCACGATGATGCCGGATCGCTCGTCGATGATGATCTTGGCCGAGAGATCCGGTTCGACCTGCAACTGCTCGATCTCGGTGAGCAGGGCGACGACGTTGCCCTTGAACTCGCCCGGAATGGTCAGTTGCACCGTCGAGGGATCGATCGGTTCGGCGGTCTTGCTGCCGAGATAGTCGTTGACCGCGGCGGCGATCCGCTTCGCGGTGGTGAAATCGGCATTGCGCAGCGCCAGTCGCACGTTGGGCATGCGGTTCAGCGCGAATTCGATCTCGCGCTCGATGATGGCGCCGTTGGCGATCCGCCCGACCGTCGGCACGCCCTTGGTGACGCTAGCGGCGGCGCCCTCGGCGGCAAAGCCGCCGATCGACAGCGAGCCCTGGCCGACCGCGTAGACGTTGCCGTCGGCGCCGAGCAGGGGGGTGACCAGCAGGGTTCCTCCCTGCAGGCTCTTGGCGTCGCCGAGCGCCGACACCGTGACGTCGATCCGGGTGCCCTGGGTGCCGAACGGCGGCAGGTTGGCGGTGACCATCACGCCGGCGACGTTGCCGGTGCGGATGGTGGCGCCGCGGATGTTGACGCCCATGCGTTCCAGCATGGCCTGCAGCGACTGCTTGGTGAAGGGGATGTTGTTCAGGGTGTCGCCGGTGCCGTTGAGGCCGACCACGAGGCCATAGCCGATCAGCTGGTTCTGCCGAACGCCCTCGATGTTGGCGAGATCCTTGATGCGCGACGTCGCGCCCGCCGATCCGCCGATCATGAGCAGCGTGGCGACCACCGCCAGCACTGCAACCGCACCCCGAGTCATCCTCTGCTCCCCGCTGAGGTCAAAGCCCGATTCCATCGTTGATGGTTGCGACAGCGTCGGGCCGGTCATGTCCGGGGCGCGCCCACGCTCCCACATGCGCGTGCCCCGGCATCATCTTGAGCGAAAACCGTGCCACCCGCCGACGGGATTCATGTGGTTGAATTGATACGATAATATTCGGAAGAGGGCGGCCCGGCCGGGCGTCGACCACGGCGTCAATTGCCGAAGGCGGCAGTTTTTGCCGGGCGATTTACGGTCCGTTAACCATCGGCGGGCGAGGCTGCCACCTGGCGATCGATCCCCGGGTCGGGATCTCTGGCGAGCATCACCATGCGAATCTACGGGCCCAACGCGACGACCTTCAACACGCCGGCGACGTCCACACGACGGACCGGTTCGTCCTCGTTCACGCTGCCGGAGACCAGCGAAACCACCGAATCGCGCGGCCCCGCGGCGCCGCGCTCGGTCAGCGGCATCGACGCGCTGCTGGCCTTGCAGGGCGTCGAAGACCCGGTCGAGAAGCGCAAGCGCTCGGTCAAGCGCGGCAAGACGGCGCTCGACGTGCTCGACGACCTCAAGCTGGGGTTGCTGTCCGGATCGCTCGACGCCGCGACCGTGGCGCGGTTGCGCGCCGCGGCGGCCGATCTCAAATCCAGTTCGGGCGATCCCGGTCTCGATGCGGTCCTGGCCGAGATCGAATTGCGGGTCGAGGTCGAACTCGCCAAGGCCGGACAGGCCTGAGACCGTGTTCAGGGGCGAGCGCCCTCCCTCCGATCAATCTCTCTGGGGGTGCGGCTTGCGAGGTCCGCCCGCGCCGGAGGCAAGCGCCGAATCATAGCGCTGCTGCGCGGCCTGGACGTCCGCGAGGTTGTGCTCCGCCCACCGCCGCAGGTGCTCGACCGCCTCGGCGAGGGTTACTCCCAGCGCCGTGATCGAATACTCGACGGTGACCGGCACGGTGGCGATAACCTCGCGCCGGACCAGGCCATCGCGTTCCAGGCTCTTCAAGGTCTGGGACAGCATCTTCTGCGAAATGCCGCCGACGCTGCGGCGCAGCTCATTGAAACGCCGCGGCGCCTCGGTCAGGAGGCCGAGCAGCAACACCGCCCATTTGTCGCCGACCCGATCCAGAATGAGCCGTGTCGGGCAGGCCGCGCTGTAGACATTTGGGGGCAGATCGGTGGTCGGGGCGGTATCGAGATCGGGAGCTTGCATCAGGTCACTCTCGCGTCATCAGGTGTGGTGGAAGTGCCTTCTTTACACCAACGTTCAGTTTGCTATCTGGTATCCATTAGAAACCATGAAAGAGTGCCAGTCTGTTGGCATTCTGATACCAGGAAACGATCATGAAAATCGCTGTCGTTGGCGCCACAGGCAATGCCGGTTCACGAATCACCTCCGAGCTCCTCGATCGCGGTCACCATGTTACCGCTATCGTCCGCAACGTCGCCAAGGTTCCGGCAAGACCCAATCTGGTGGCGCGACAGGGCGATGTGCTCGATGCCCCGGGGCTGGCGGAGCTGCTGAAGGGCCACGACCTCGTGGTCAGCGCGGTCCACTTCACCGCCAGTGATCCAGGAAAGCTGATCGCCGCGGTCAAGGCGGCGGCCGTTCCCCGCTATATCGTGGTCGGCGGCGCCGGCAGCCTCGAAGTCGCGCCCGGGCTGAAGCTGTTCGACGCCCCGGGCTTCCCACAGGAGTACCTGGCCGAGGCCAGAAAAGGTGGCGCCTTCCTCGACCTGCTGCGGCAGGAGACCGCCCTGGACTGGAGCTTCCTGTCTCCCTCGGCCTTCTTCATCCCCGGGGAGCGCACCGGCCGGTTCCGGCTCGGGACCGATCAGCTCCTGACCGCGGCCGACGGCAAGAGCTCGATCTCGTTCGAGGACTATGCAGTGGCGCTCGCCGACGAAGCCGAGCGGCCGGCGCACCCACGCCGGCGCTTCACGGTCGGTTACTGACCGACGGCAGGGCCGTCTACCCGCCCGAGAAGACCGTGGTGTTGAGTGCTCCCTCCCCCCTTGTGGGGGAGGGCCGGGGAGGGGGGGGGTAAACCGCAATCTCAGAATTTGATGTGAGGGTGTGAAAGGCGGCCTGCTGCGCTGCGGCTTCGCCATCACCCCCCTCCCTAACCCTCCCCCACAAGGGGGGAGGGAACAGGTCATCGGTCGGCGAGCCCCAGTCCCGAAAACGAAGGATCCAGCCGCCCCGGCGGCTCCCCTCGGCCGGTCGCGGCGGTCGGATCCGAAAACCTGTTGTTGAGGAGTGGCTGTCCCGGGTCGCCGCCCCCAGGGCCGATATTGTCTGTCACACGACACCGCTATATAAGCTCGGCGAAAGCCAGCCTTCCGGCTTAATTGAAAAGGTTCGGGATCGGTGTTGGACAAAGTGAAGAATTACAGGCCCTCGGAGAAGGAGCCTTTCATGAACGAGCGGCAGCGCGAGTATTTCCGCGCCAAGCTGCTGGCATGGAAGGAAGAGATACTCAGGGAAGCGAAGACCACCCTTCAGCAGCTGCAGGAGGAGAACGTCAATCATCCGGACTTGACCGACCGCGCCTCGTCGGAAACCGATCGCGCGATCGAACTGCGTGCCCGCGATCGTCAGCGCAAGCTGATCTCGAAGATCGACGCGGCGCTCGCCCGGATCGAGGACGGGTCCTACGGCTACTGCGAGGAGACCGGCGAGCCGATTTCACTGAAGCGGCTCGAGGCGCGTCCGATTGCGACGCTGTCGGTCGAGGCGCAGGAGCGGCACGAGAAGCGCGAGAAGGTCTACCGCGACGAGTAGTCGTGGCTTCGCTCCAAGGGACCAGGCGAGGGTCCTCCTTGCGGTGAGGCGTGGCGGCGTGCGACCGGTTCGATGGCACGTCAGCTTGCGGCATGCCTCGGCCTTGGATCCCAAGTTTTCTGGCGCGTACCCCCCGGCACTTTTTCAGGATATCCGGTGTCACTCGCGTCGGCGATGCGGCCGAGGGAACCTCGTTGCCCTTCCTGAGTTGGAATGTTCCGTCAGGAGAGCCTCATGAACAAGCTCGTTGCCGCCGTCGCCCTCGTTCTCATTCTCGGTCCTGTGGCCGCAGAGGCCAAAGGCTGCCTCAAGGGCGCCGTGGTCGGCGGCATCGCCGGGCACTACGCCGGCCATCATGGCGTCGCGGGTGCGATCGCCGGCTGCGCCATCGGCCATCACGAGGCCAACAAGGCCCGCAACGCGTCCCAGGACGGGAACGGCCAGCCCGCCCATTAGACCCACCAGTGTCTGGTCGGGCGCGACCCGCTCGACGCGCGCAGGCGAGGCGGGATTTCCGGCCGGGGCTGCCTTATGCGGTCGCGGCCTCTCAGGCGTGCCAAATAGACGTATCTCGTACGCCCCGGCGCCGCTATAGCAGCCCCCAAAAGGGGCAAATGATGACCGATAATACAGTTGCAATTCCGGCCGCCGCGGCGCGGCAGGGCCGGCCGTTGAACTCGCCGGCCAAGGTGCTGCTGGCGAGCCTGATCGGCACGACCATCGAGTTCTTCGATTTCTACGTCTACGCGACCGCCGCGGTGCTGGTGTTTCCGACGCTGTTCTTCCCCAACAGCGACCCGATGTCGGCGCTGCTGGCCTCCTTCGCAACCTTCTCGATCGCGTTCTTCGCCCGTCCGTTCGGCGCCATCGTGTTCGGGCATTTCGGCGACCGCATCGGGCGCAAGACCACGCTGGTCGCGGCGCTGCTGACCATGGGCGTCTCCACCGTGGTGATCGGCCTGCTGCCGACCTATTCCCAGATCGGCGTGGTCGCGCCGCTGCTGCTGGCGCTGTGCCGATTCGGCCAGGGCTTCGGGCTCGGCGGCGAGTGGGGCGGCGCCGTGCTGCTGGCGACGGAAAACGCCCCGGCCGGCAAGCGCAACTGGTACGGCATGTTTCCGCAGCTCGGCGCGCCGCTCGGCCTGTTCCTGTCGTCGGGGGTGTTCTGGATCCTGCTGCACTTCATCTCGCAGGAGGCGCTGCTCGGCTGGGGCTGGCGGGTGCCGTTCATCGCCTCGATCGCGCTGGTCGCCGTCGGCCTGTGGGTTCGCCTCTCGATTAGCGAGACGCCGGAATTCCAGAAGGCCATCGACCGCTCCGAGCGCGTCGCCGTGCCGGGCATCGAGCTGGTGCGCCATCACAAGCTCAGCCTCCTGCTCGGCACCTTCGTCGCGCTCGCGACCTTCGTGCATTTCTACATCTGCTCCGCCTACCTGCTGTCCTACAACGTCAAGGTCGCCGGCATCTCCTTCCTGGCCGCGCTCGCGGTGCAGATCTACGGATCGATCGTGTTCGGCATCACCACCATCGCCGCGGGCAAGCTCGGCGACATCTTCGGGCGGCGCGCCACGCTGGTCGCGAGCGTGGTGGCGATCGGGCTGTTCTCGTTCGCGCTGGCGCCGCTGCTGTCGGCCGGTCTGGTCGGGATCTACGTCTTCGCCGGCCTCGGCATGTTCGTGTTCGGCTTCAACTACGGCGTGATCGGCGCCGAGCTGGCGGCGCCGTTCCCGACCGCGGTGCGCTACACCGGCTCGTCCATTACCTTCAACCTCGCCGGGATCTTCGGCGCGTCGCTCGCGCCCTATATCGCGACCTGGCTGCAGGTGAACTACGGCACCGCCTATGTCGGCTACTACCTGCTGGCAGCGGCCCTGATCACGCTCGCCTGCATCTACGCCTCCCGCAAGAACGAGGGCTTCTGAGCGGGCACGTCATCCGCGGCGGAGCGGGCTCCGCCGCGATGCGAGCAGCACGACCAGCGCGAGGCCGGCGAGCATCGCGCCGGTCGAGAACGTCGCCGTCGGCCCGGCCCGGTCCCAGATCAGGCCGGCGAGGAAACTGGCGCCGAGCAGCGCCGCTCCGGTGACCAGGTGGAACACGCCGAAGGCGGAGCCTCGCAATTGCTCCGGCGCGACGTCCGCCACCATCGCAGACAGCAGTCCCTGGGTGCAGCCGAGGTGGAGACCCCACAGGACGATGCCCGCGGCGAGGCCGGTCCAGCCGTTGGTGAGCGCGATCACCAGATCCGCGGCGGCGAGCACGATCAGCCCGGCGCTGAGGATGACCGATCGGTCGATCCGGTCTGACATCGCGCCGAGCGGATAAGCCGAGGCGGCATAGGCGACATTCATGATCACCAGCGCGACCGGCGTCAGCGCGACCGGCAGGCCGAGCGCGCTGGCGCGCAGCAGCAGGAAGGCCTCGCTGAATCGCGCCAGCGAAAACAGCGCGGCGATGGCGATCAGCCGCCAGTAGGCGGCGCCGAGCCGGCGCAGATCGGCAGCGCGGAGCGCCGGCCGCGACTTGCGGTCGTCGCCGTGGCGTGCCGGCTCCTTGATGGCGAAAACGATCAGGGCGACGGCGCCGGCAGCCGGGACCACGGCGACCCAGAATACGGTGGTGAAACGGTTTCCGGTCAGCCCCATCAGTCCGATCGCCAGCAGCGGCCCGATGAAGGCGCCGACGGTGTCGAGCGCCTGCCGCAGCCCGAAGCTCGCGCCGCGCGCGGTAGCCGGGGCGAGATCGGTGATCAGCGCGTCGCGCGGCGCCTCGCGGATCCCCTTGCCGAGACGGTCGATGAAGCGGGCGACCACGACCCATCCCACCGTCGATGCCAGCGGAAAGATCGGCTTGGTCGCCGCGGCGAGGCCGTAGCCCAACGCGGTGAGGACCTTGCGGTTGTGCAGACGGTCGCTGAGCGCGCCGGAGAACAGCTTGGTGATCGCGGCGGTGGCTTCCGCCATGCCTTCGATGACCCCGACCGTGAGTGGCGAGGCCGCCAGCACCGTGACGAGATAGACCGGCAGCAGGCCATGGATCATCTCCGAGGAGATGTCCATCAGCATCGATACGAAGCCGAGGACCCAGATCTCGCGCGGCAGCGCGGTCGCGGCCTTGGTGGTTTCCTGGGTCATGGGCGATCCGCAGGCTCTCCGGCTCGGCGATACGCGCCAGGTGCGGTGCCGATCATGGCGTGGCGTCGAGCTTCACGGCCCGCAGCCTCAGCGCGTTGCCGACCACGCTGACGGAGGACAGCGACATCGCGGCGGCGGCGATGACCGGGGACATCAGCAAGCCGAACACGGGATACAGCACGCCTGCGGCGATCGGGATGCCGGCGGCGTTGTAGACGAAGGCGAAGAACAGGTTCTGCCGGATATTGGCCATCGTCGCCCGCGACAGCGCCCGCGCGCGCACGATGCCGGTCAGGTCGCCCCGCAGCAGTGTCACCCCCGCGCTTTCCATCGCGACGTCCGTCCCGGTGCCCATGGCGATGCCGACTTCGGCGGCGGCGAGCGCCGGCGCGTCGTTGACGCCGTCGCCGGCCATCGCCACCACCCGGCCTTGCGCCTTCAGCCGTTGCACCAGCGCGCTCTTCTGCCCCGGCAGCACGTCGGCCTCGACCTCGGCGATGCCGAGGCGGCGGGCCACGGCCTCGGCCGTGGTGCGGTTGTCACCGGTCAGCATGATGACGCGGATGCCGTCGGCGGCGAGCGCCCGCAACGCTTTCGCAGTGGTCGGCTTGATCGGGTCGGCGATGGCGATCAGTCCCGCCAGCTCGCCGTCGACCGCGACGTAGATCGCGGTGGCGCCGTCGCTCCGCAGCCGCTCGGCGTCGCCGTCGGCCGCCGCAGTCGCGATTCCCGCAGCCGAAAGGTAGCCGGTATTGCCGATGCGAACGGCCTTGCCTTCGACCGTGCCGCTGGCGCCGAGGCCGGCCGGGGCTTCGAAATTCTCGACCCTGGCGATGGCGAGCCCGCGCGCGGTGGCGGCGCGCACGATCGCGTCCGCCAGCGGATGCTCGCTCGAACGCTCGACGCTGGCCGCCAGCCGCAGGATGTCGTCATCCTGCCGGCCGGGGCGGGCGGCGATCGCCACC
This sequence comes from Xanthobacteraceae bacterium, assembly GCA_031291445.1. GTDB lineage: Bacteria > Pseudomonadota > Alphaproteobacteria > Rhizobiales > Xanthobacteraceae > Bradyrhizobium_A. The sequence goes on from JARLJA010000132.1 coordinate 19,926, forward strand.
ACGTCCGGCTTGCCCTGCGTCAGCGTGCCGGTCTTGTCGACCACGAGGGTGTCGATCCGCTCCATCCGCTCCAGCGCCTCCGCATCCTTGATCAGCACGCCGGCCCGCGCGCCGCGGCCGACTCCGACCATGATCGACATCGGCGTGGCGAGCCCGAGCGCGCAGGGGCAGGCGATGATCAGCACGCTGACCGCGGCGACGAGGCCGAAGCCGAACCGCGGCTCCGGCCCGAACAGCGCCCAGGCGGCGAAGGCCAGGACCGCGACCGCGATCACGGTCGGCACGAACCAGCCGGCGACGCGGTCGGCAAGCCGCTGGATCGGCGCCCGCGACCGCTGGGCCTGGGCCACCATCTGCACGATCTGGGACAACAGGGTATCGCGGCCGACCTTGTCGGCGCGCATGACGAAGCCGCCGGTCTGGTTGATGGTGCCGGCGATGACGCGCGCACCTTGCTCCCTGGTCACCGGCATGGCCTCGCCGGTGACCAGCGACTCGTCCAGCACGGCGCGGCCCTCGGTGAGGATGCCGTCGACTGGAACCTTGTCGCCCGGACGGACCCGCAGGCGGTCGCCGACCCTGACGCTGTCGAGCGCGACCTCGCGGTCGTCGCCGCTGGCGTCGACCAGGCGGGCCGTGGTCGGGGCGAGCGACAACAGCGCCTTGATCGCGCCCGAGGTCGCCGCGCGGGCGCGCAGCTCCATGACCTGGCCGAGCAGCACCAGCACCGTGATGACCGCCGCGGCTTCGAAATAGACCGCGACCGCGCCGCCATGACCGCGAAACGCAGCGGGGAAAAGCTCCGGCGCCAGCGTCGCCACCACGCTGTAGCCATAGGCGACGCCGGTGCCGAGCGCGATCAGGGTGAACATGTTGAGATGGCGCGTCACCAGCGACTGCCAGCCGCGGACCCAGAACGGCCAGCCCGCCCAGAACACCACCGGCGTGGCGCAGGCGAGTTCGATCCAGTTGGCGAGCCGGGCCTCGACCAGGCCGTGCGGCCCGGCCAGGTGTCCGCCCATCTCCAGCACCACCGCCGGCAACGCGAGCACGAGCCCGATCCAGAAACGGCGGGTCATGTCGGCCAGTTCGGGATCGGGGCCGGTGTCGAGCGTCACCACTTCGGGCTCGAGCGCCATGCCGCAGATCGGGCAGCTGCCGGGGCCGACCTGGCGGATCTCCGGATGCATCGGGCAGGTGTAGGTCGCGTCCGCCGGCGCTTCGACGCGGGGTGGTGTGCCGCCAAGATAGGCCGCGGGATCGGCGGCGAACCTGGTCCGGCAGCGCTCGGAGCAGAAGTGGTAGGTCGCGCCGGCATGCTCGAAGCTCGGCTTGCCGGCGGCGAGGTCGACGCTCATGCCGCAGACCGGATCCCGGGCGGTGGCGGCTGCGCCCTCGTGGCGGTGTTGATCAGGATCATGGTGGCCATGGGCCCCGGTGTGGTGACCTGAGTCGCCGGTGTGGGCGCCGCAGCAGGACGCGGGGCCGGGCGCAGCCGGTTCGGGGTGGTGATGTCCCCCGCAGCAGGAGTGCGTCGCCGCCGCATCCCGGGGCTGTCCGCCGCAGCCTTCGCCGGTCGACAGCTCGGAATCCTTCGCAACGGTCATGGCCATTCGTCCTTGAAACCTGTACCCCGTAGGGGTATATAGCGCGCATGCAGGAGCTGCTCAAGACCTCGGTGAAGAAACGCCTCGGCCGGATCGAGGGCCAGGTGCGCGGCTTGGCGCGCATGGTCGAGGAAGACCGCTATTGCATCGACATCGTCACCCAGATCGCGGCGGTGCGCGCGGCGCTGCGGCGGGCGGAGGAGGAGATCCTCAAGGACCACGTCGGCCACTGCGTCGAGCATGCCATCCGCAGCGGCAACAAGGCGGACCAGCGCCAGAAGATCGCCGAGCTGATGGCGGTGGTCGGGCGCGCGGACCGCTGACGATGACATCGTCGGCGTGCCGCGTTTCCGGTCGTCGGTTCGCGGAATTTCGCCTTGCCGCGGTGCCGCTCATCCTCGCGCTGTCCGGCTGCGCCGGCTTCTCGCCCGATGCCGGCCTCTCCGCGGTCGCGGAGATGACCGCGCCGTCAATCCGCAGCGACGTCGTCTTCATCCGGTCCGACGAGGAGGCGGCGCGGGCCGGTGCCGCGGTGCGGCGTCTGCTCGGCGCGCCGCTCGGCGCGGGTTCGGCCGTCGCGATCGCGCTTTTGAACAACAGCGGCCTGCAGGCGTCCTACAACGACCTCGCGCTGGCCGAGACGGATCTGGTCGCGGCGAGCCTGCCGCCCAATCCGGTGTTCGCGGTCTCGCGCATCGCCGGCGACGGCGCGAGCGAGATCGAGCGCCAGGTGGTCGGCGATATCCTCGCACTCGCCACGCTGCCGTTCCGGTCAGAGATCGCGCGCGATCGCTTTCGTCAGGCGCAGCTGCGGGCGGCGCTCGACACGTTGCGGCTCGCCTCCGAGGTGCGGCGCGCCTACTACCGCACGGTCGCCGCCGGTCGGCGTGCGGCACTGCTGGCCGACGCCCAGGGTACCGCCGCGGCGCTGGCGCAACTCGCCGGGAAGCTCGGCGACACCGGCGCGATCAGCAAGCTCGACCTCGCGCGCGAGCAGGTGTTCGCCGCCGAGATGGTGGCCGAACTCGCCGCCGCCCGGCAGGACGCGGCGAGCGGCCGCGAGCGACTTGCCCGCCTGCTCGGACTTTCGGGCGCCGACCTCGGCTTCAGGCTGTCCGACCGGCTGCCGCCGCTGCCGCGCCGACCGCCGGCGCTCGCCACCGTCGAGGTCGACGCCATCGGTCACCGCATCGACCTGCAGATCGCCCGCATCGAGCTCGAGGCGCTGGCGAAGTCGCTCGACCTCACCGAGGCGACGCGGTTCGTCACCATGCTGGAGCTGGCGGGGCTCGACCGCCGCACGGTCGAGCCGCAGACCAGTCCGTTTCGCGAACGCGGCTTCGACATCGCGTTCCAGATCCCGGTGTTCGACGGCGGCGAGGTCCGCCTCAGGCAGGCCGCCGAGACCTACCGTCGCGCCTTCAACCGCCTGACGGACAAGGCCGTCAACGTGCGCTCGGAGGCGCGCGACGCCTACCGGGTCTATCGGTCGAGCTACGACATCGCGCGCCAGTACCAGCGCGAGGTGCTGCCGCTGCGCAGCGTCATCATGCAGGAGATGCAGCTGCGGCTGTCGAGCATGCAGGTCGACGTCTTCGCCCTCGTCACCGAGGAACGCCAGCGTATCGCCTCGCAGCGTGCCGCGATCGACGCCCTGAGGGATTTCTGGCTGGCGCAATCCGATCTCGACGATGCCGTCAACGGCGGCGGCGCCGCGGACCGGCGCGACGACGGCCGGGTGGCAGTGGCCCGGGCGGCCGACGCGGATCGTTGAGGAGGGGACGCCATGCATTCACGACGACAGCTCATCGGCGGCGCCGCGCTGATCGGCGCGAGCGCCGTGGCCGGCCGGGTCCAGGCCGCGTCGATCCCGGAGGCGCCGGTCATGGACAAGGCCACGATGCAGCCGCCGCGTCATCCCGCGAGCGGTCCCGACTATCGTCCGGTGGCGACGCTGAACGGCTGGTCGCTGCCGTGGCGCGCGAACGGCGACTGGAAGGAATTCCACCTGGTGGCCGAGCCCGTGGTGCGCGAATTCGCCCCGGGCATGAACGTCCACCTCTGGGGCTACAACGGCCAGTCGCCGGGCCCGACCATCGAGGCGGTCGAGGGCGACAGGGTCCGCATCTTCGTCACCAACCGGCTGCCCGAGCCGACCACGGTCCACTGGCACGGCATGATCGTGCCCTGCGGCATGGACGGCGTCGGCGGTCTGACGCAGCCGCACATCGGGCCGGGCAAGACCTTCGTCTACGAGTTCGAGCTGAAGCACAGCGGCACCTTCATGTACCATCCGCATTCGGACGAGATGGTGCAGGGCGCCATGGGCATGATGGGCATGGTCGTCGTCCACCCGCGCGCGCCGTCATTGCGCCCGGTCGACCGGGATTTCGTGTTCCTGATGAGTTCGTTCCGGATCGACCCCGGCACCGCGCTGCCGAAGGTCGCCGAGATGACCGACTTCAACATGTGGACCTGGAACAGCCGGGTGTTTCCCGGCATCGATCCGCTGCCGGTGGGTCTCGGCGACCGGGTGCGGGTACGGGTCGGCAACCTCAGCATGACCAATCATCCGATTCATCTTCATGGCCACAGCTTTGCGGTGACCGGCACCGACGGCGGCTGGATCGCCGAGGGCGCGCAGTGGCCGCAAACCACCGTCGACATTCCGGTCGGGGCGCTGCGCGCCTTCGAATTCGTCGCCGACAATCCGGGCGACTGGGCGATGCACTGCCACAAGTCGCACCACACCATGAACGCGATGGGGCACGACGTGCGCAATTTCATCGGTGTCCCGAAACAGGACCTCGCCAGGGTGGTCGGCCGGCTGGCGCCCGACGCCATGGCGATGGGAACGAGCGGCATGTCGATGGGCGACATGGAGATGCCCGCGCCCGACAACACCCTGCCGATGATGACCGGGCGGGGCCAGTTCGGGCCGGTCGAGATGGGCGGCATGTTCACGGTGATGAAGGTGCGCGAGGGGCTTTCGCGCGACGACTACCGCGATCCGGGGCGTTACGCGTTTCCGGCGGGCACGGTGGCCTACGAGGTCGAGGCGCCGGCGGCCGAGCCGCCGCGGGCGGTCCCTCGCGCGACGGCGCCGGAGGAACCCACGCCCCTGCGGGCGATGAAGGTGAGGAAGATGAAGGTGAGGAAGATGTGATGATGCGCCGCCTTCACCGTCCGACATCGGCCGCCGGTCGCCTGCTCGCCGCGGCCCTTCTGCTGGTCGTGATCTTGCCGGTGCGCGCCGGCGCACAGGACGCGACGATCAAGGGCGAGGTCAGGACAATCGACGAGGCGGCCGGCAAGATCACGCTCAGGCACGGTCCGATCAAGGCGCTCGGCATGGACGACCCCAGCATGACCATGGTGTTTCACGTCAAGGATCCGGCGATGCTGAAACAGGTCAAGGTCGGAGATCGGGTGCTGTTCGAGGCGGGCGACCTCAGCGAGGGATTGACGATCACGAAACTGCAGAAGGCGAAGTGAGTGCCTGCAGGATCGACGTCCATCAGGCGTGTCGGCCGGGCCGGCCTGCAAAACGGCCACGGCCTCCGGCAGGGGAGCTACCGGAGGCCGTGTCAGTCACTTTGCCGCGCCTAGGTTCGCGGCAAAGTGTGGGAGCTCTTCAGGCCGCGGCGCCGGGAAAACGGCGTCGCGACGAATGGCGTCAGCACGATCGGGAAAGCGGGGTTCGGCTTTCCGGCCGGATCATGCGTGATCAGAATGGCAGCAGCACGTCGAACACCTGCGTGCCGTAGCGGGGCTGCTGAATTTCCGTGATGTTGCCGCGGCCGCCCATGGCGATGCGTGCTTCCGCGATCTTGGAGGAGTCGATGGTGTTGTCGCTGGCGATATCCTCGGGCCGGACGATGCCCGCGACGATCAGCTCGCGCAGTTCGAAGTTGACCTTGATCTCCTGCTTGCCCTCGACCACCAGGTTGCCGTTGGGCAGCACCTGCATCACCACCGCGGCAATGTTGGTCTGCAACGCTTCCTGGCGCTGGATCGTGCCCTTGCCGTCGGTGGCGAGGCTGCCGGTCACGCCGAGCAGGCTGCCGGGCAGCGCGGTCCCGGTCAGCAGCGAGGAGCCGAGAAAGCTGTCGATCGAGGATTTCTCGGCGTCGGTGCGGCTGCGCTGGGTCTCGTTGGCCCAGTTGGCCTGGTCGTTGATGTTGACGGTCACCGTCAGCACGTCGCCGACCTGCGCGGCACGCTGGTCCTTGAAGAAGGCGCGCGACCCGGTTCGCCACAGCGAATTGGGATTGTAGGTCGCCGGCTGCGGCGTCGGCATCGGCATCTGCACCGGCTTGTAGCCGGGCTTGGTGGTGGGGTCGTCGATCGAGGCGAGCTTGGGCTGTTCGCCGATCGACGCCAGGCGGTCGATCGCCGAGCACCCGCCGGAAAGGCCGCACAGCGCGAGCAGCCCGGCCGTCATGGTCGAGCGGCTGATCGTCTTGTACTTGGACATCAACATGACTGAAGACTCTCGCTCTTGCTAGCGGCTCGAACTGTCGGTGACGGCGGCGGTGGTGGTGGTGGGGACCGAATGCGCGGCGACGAGCACCGAGACCTGGCCGGGGCCGGTGACGACGCCCTGCACGGTGCGTTTCGATTGCGGGTTGATCACGGAGACCTGGTCGCCGGCGGTGCCGTTCTCCAGCGCCTTGGCGCGGACGGTGAGGTAGATCCCGTCGTAGTCGTAGACCAGCGTCACTGCCTGGTCGCGCTGCACCAGATCCGGGTTGCCGAGATCGGCCGAGCGCAGCGCCTGGCCGGCGCGCAGCGCGCGGCGGGCCTGCTTGCCGACGGCGAGCTCGCGGGTGGTCGGGTCGCTGCCGACCTCGCCCTTGGGGCGGCGTTCGGTGACGACGTCGGAGGATCTCAGCACTTCGTTGACTTCGACCGCGCGGGTCAGCACCGCGGCCTCGACCGTCTCGACCGCCGTTCCGGTGAAGCGCAGGCGCGTCGGCATCGCGCTTTCCACGTTGACGATCTCGAACATGATGTCGAAGCGGCCGTTGCGGGCGTCGTAGCGGGTCGAGGTGGCGCGCAGGTCACCGGTGTTGGTGGTATCGAGCTGCACCGTGCCGATGTCGCGGTCGAAGGTGACGGCAAGGCTGGCGGCGGTGCCGAGGCCGTAGCGGCGCTCCAGCGCGCGCGCCACCTTCTGTTCGATGTCCTTGGCCGCGAAGGTGCGCGCCATCCGGGTGACGGTGATCTCGCCGACGCCGTGGGTGTCGACGCCGAACACCTGGTAGTTGCGCAGCGTCGCCAGCACTTCCGCGGTCGACAGCAAGCCGGTGGTGCCGAGATCCGGGGCACGGTAGATCGCGATCTGCGCCAGGCTGCCGGCGTTGTCGATCAGGTCGCCGATGTGCACCACCTCGCTCGCCACCCTGACGCTCTCGCGCAGCCTGGGAACGGCAAAGGTCTCGGCGGCGGGATGTTCGGACTGCGGCGCCGCAGCGGCCTCGGCACCGGCCTGCGCGATGATGGCCTCGACATCCGGTTCGTTCGCGGACGCGGCGGCGCTGCCCGCGGCCAGCGCGGCGGTGATCAGAAGGATCCGGCAAAACGTCATGGTCGTTCAATCTCCTCGACGTCAGGAATACATCTGGGTCGTGGACTGCATCATCTGGTCGGCCGCGGTGATCACCTTGGCGTTCATTTCGTAGGCGCGCTGCGCCCCGATCAGGTTCGAGATCTCGGTCACGACGTCGACGTTGGCCTGTTCGAGGCTGCCCTGGGTCATCGAGCCGAAGCCGTCCACCGTGGCGAGGCCGTCCTGCGGCGAACCGGAGGCGGGGGTGTCGATGAAGTTGTTGTTGCCGACCGGCTGCAGGCCGGCCTGGTTGATGAAGCGGGTCAGCCCGATCTGGCCGATGATGGTGGAGGTGTTGGTGCCCGGCGGCACCACCGAAACCTGGCCCTGCGTGTTGATCGTGATCTGCGACGCGTTGTTGGGAATGGTGATGGTCGGCTGCACCGGGTTGCCCTGTGCGTTGACGACGCGGCCGGTGGCGTCCATCTGGAAGGTGCCGTCGCGGGTGTACTGGAAGGTGCCGTCCGGCATCAGGATCTTGAAGAAGCCGTCCCCGTTGATCGCCACGTCGAGCGTGTTGCCGGTCTGCAGCAGCGTGCCCTGACCCATCGAGCGCGGCGTGCCGACGGTCTGGACGCCGCCGCCGATGTCGACGCCGACCGGCAGGATGGTGCCCTGGGTCGAGGCCTGGGCGCCGACGCGCTGCACGTGCTCGTAGATCAGGTCCTGGAAGGCGGCGCGCTGCTTCTTGAAGCCCGTCGTCTGCATGTTGGCGATGTTGTTGGAAATGACCTGGACGCTCAGTTCCTGAGCGGCCATTCCGGTCGAAGCTGTGAAAAGCGCGCGCATGGGTCAGTCTTTCCTCAGCTCGTGACGTCGGCGAGTTGGTTGAGCGCCGATTTGCGCATGTCGCCCTGCTGCTTCAGGATCGACGCGATTTCGGAGTAGGTTCGCGACACCTCGATGAGGTGGCTCATCTCGGCGACCGCGCTGACGTTGGAGCGCTCGACGCTGCCCTGGCGCAGCAGGGTCTTGGGGTCGGCCTGGGCGGTCACGCCGTTGGGCGCCGACATCAGGTTGGCACCTTCCTTCTGCAGTTGCTGCGGCTGCGCGAAATTCACGATGCGGATCTGGCCGCGCTGGGAATCGACCAGGGTGTTGCCCTGGCGCACGCTCACGGTGCCGGTGCCGGAGATGACGATGTCGTGGTCGCCCGGCTGGAAGGTGATCGGCCCGGCGGTGCCGAGCACGAGGTTGCCGTCGGGGGTCACCAGCTGGCCTTGCGGATTGATCTGCAGCGAACCGTTGCGGGTGTAGCGCTCGCCGGCCGCGGTCTGCACCGCGAGATAGCCGCTGCCGTCCAGCGCCACGTCGAGCGGGTTGCCGGTCTGCTCGATCGAGCCCTGGTTGTTGTCGCGCCAGGTCGCCCGGTCCAGCACATAGCTGAGCTGGCGGTCCCTGCCGACGAAGTTGTCGGCGCGTGCCACCGGCATCAGGTATTCCTGAAACTGCGACTTGTCCGCCTTGAACCCGTTGGTGTTCACGTTGGCGACGTTGTTCGCGATCACGTCGATCTGACGCTCAAGCGTCGTCAGACGCGACAGTCCGATGAGGAGGGTATTCTCCATCGGTGTTCTCCCCTTGATGGATCGCCGCCAACCCTCCCAGGCCGGTGGCGGATCCTGCGACCCCAAGGCTCTCCCAAGCCCGGGGTCGTCCTGTTCAAAGCGAGAGTCGTGCCAATGTGGAAAATGGCGTGATTTCAGGATGTTGATGTGATTGGCGCGAGTTTCGGGGGCGGCAATAAGATCTTGTTGACCATATTTCCCCGGCAAAATTTTCCCACCCGGCGCCGCCGGGAAAGGTTCCGTTAACCATTGTAAACCTAATCTTTCCGTAACGGGCGCGCTGGCGCCGGCAGCAGATGTATCGCGTGTTTGACGGCCTGCGCGGCAGCATTGCCCCATCGAATTTGGGTGGGCGGGGTCATGGCGGACGAGGCGACGGACGGCACGGAAGAGGGCGCAACTGCGCCCAAGAGCAAGTTCAAGCTGATCGTCGCGGGCGTCATCGTCTTCGCCGTTCTCGCCGGCGGCGCGACCTACTACTTCCTGTTCATGCGGCCGAAGCCCGAGGAGAAGCAGCACGCCGAGGCGGCGCCGGCGAAGCCGCCGGTCTATGTCGACGTGCCGGATGTCATGGTCAATCTCGCCGGTCTTCCCGGCGAGCGAATCCAGTACCTCAAGGTCAAGATCGCGCTCGAGGTCAAGGAAGAGAAGCAGATCGAGGCGATCAAGCCGTCGATGCCGCGACTGGTTGACATCTTCCAGACTTACATGCGCGAGCTGCGCTCCAGCGACCTCAATGGTTCGGCGGGACTGTTTCGTCTCAAGGAAGAGCTGACGCGGCGGGTCAACGCCACGATCCAGCCCAACCAGGTCAGCGCGGTGCTGTTCAAGGAAATCGTGGTCCAGTAATCGGGCAGGGGCTGAGTCGTGGCGGGAAATGACGTCGACCAGGATGCGCTAGCCGCCCAGTGGGGCGCGGCGCTGGATTCGCAGGATCCCGAGGCGGCCGCCGCCGAGGCGGCTGCCAACGAGCTCACGGAGGCGATGGCGGAGCAGTGGGCCGCCATGGTCGAGGAGAGCAGCCGCGGGCTGAGCGCGGCGACCTCCGGCGAGCGCGTCCTGACGCAGGAGGAAATCGACAACCTGCTCGGCTTCAGCGTTGGCGAGGTGACGCTCGACGACAATTCCGGCATCCGCTCCATCATCGATTCGGCGATGGTGTCCTACGAGCGCCTGCCGATGCTCGAAATCGTCTTCGACCGGCTGGTCCGGCTGATGACGACCTCGCTGCGCAACTTCACCTCCGACAACGTCGAGGTCTCGCTCGACCGCATTACCTCGGTGCGATTCGGTGACTACATGAACTCGATCCCGCTGCCCGCCGTGCTCGCGGTCTTCAAGGCCGAGGAGTGGGAGAATTTCGGGCTCGCCACCGTCGACTCCAGCCTGATCTATTCGATGATCGACGTGCTGCTCGGGGGGCGCCGCGGCACCACGTCGCTGCGCATCGAGGGCCGGCCCTACACCACCATCGAGACCAACCTGGTGAAGCGTCTGGTCGAGGTCGTGCTGGCCGACGCCGAGCAGGCGTTCCGGCCGCTGTCGCCGGTGACGCTGACCATCGACCGGCTCGAGACCAATCCGCGCTTCGCCGCGATCAGCCGCCCGGCCAACGCCGCGATCCTGGTCCGGCTGCGCATCGACATGGAAGACCGCGGCGGCAACGTCGAGCTGCTGCTGCCCTACGCCACCATCGAGCCCATCCGCGACGTCCTGTTGCAGATGTTCATGGGTGAAAAATTCGGGCGCGACCCGATCTGGGAAGGCCATCTCGCCACCGAGATTTCACGCGCCCAGATCGCCGTCGACGCCGTGCTCTACGAGGCGGACATCCCGCTCAAGCAGCTGATGCAGCTCCAGGTCGGCGACACCCTGCCGCTCGGCCTGCGCTCCGATGCCGTGGTGTCGGTGCGCTGCGGCGACGTCACCCTGACCGAGGGCCGGATGGGACGGGTCGGGGACCGCGTCGCCATCCGGGTGGTCAAGCCGCTGCGCAAGCCGCACATGACGCTCGCGATGTTTGAGAAGGCCGACGAGCAGACCAAGATGATGGAGGCACAATGAACCACATGCTCGGAGTGTTGATCGAAAGCCTCGTCGCGGTGCTGCTGATGGTCACCATCGGCTACTGCATGCTGCTCAACAAGCGCCTGACCCGGCTCAAGGCCGACGAGCAGTCGCTCAAGGCGGTGATCGCCGAACTCGTCACCGCGACGGAGATCGCCGAGCGCGCCATCGCCGGGCTCAAGCTCACGGTGCGCGACTGCAACGAGAACCTCGGCAGCCGGATCGATGCCGCCACCGAGATGTCGGGCGAGCTCAGCAGGCGGCTGCTCGCCGGCGATGAACTGCTGCGCCGGCTGTCGCGCATCGTGGCTGCCGGGCGCGGCGCCGAGGACGCGGAACGCGCGCCGGAACGCACCACGGCGCATTCTCCGCAGGCGATCGTCGCCGCGGCCAAGGCGTTTTCCGAACGCAAGCGCACGCCGGGAATCGCGGCATGAGGTTTCGCGGCTTCCGCCTCCTGCCGCTGGTGCTGGCGGCGATCATCGGCCTCGTGGTGCTGAAGACCATGGGTCTCGTGCTCGAGGGCGGTTACATCTTCACGGACCGCGAGGTGGCGCCGCCGCCGAAGCCCGCCTCGTGGGCCCGGCAGATGTTCAATTTCCCGTCGGGGAGCGGCGGCGCGTCGCCGGCCGACCCCGCCGACATCACCGGCTCGGTCGAAGAAAAGAAGGAGGCGGCCAAGCCCGAGGGCAAGGCCGAAGCCAAGCCGGAGGCGAAATCCGAGGGCAAGGACAAGGCGCCCGAATCGAAGGAAGCGGCCAAGCCGGCCGAAGGCGGCCGCCCGGTCGATCTGTCGGCGCTGGCCCAGCCGGGCGGCGGGGTCTCGGCCTCGGAGCGGGCGATCCTCGAGCGCCTCGCCGAACGCCGCCAGGAGCTCGACGCCCGGGCCCGCGAAATCGACATCCGCGAGAACCTGCTCAAGGCCGCGGAGAAGCGTATCGAGAGCAAGGTCTCGGAGATGAAGGCGGTCGAGGCCCGGATCGGATCGGCGACGGAGAAAAAGGGCCAGGCCGACGCCGACCGCTTCAAGGACCTGGTCACGATGTACGAATCGATGAAGCCGAAGGACGCCGCCAAGATCTTCGACCGGCTGGAGATGGCGGTGCTGATCCAGGTCGCGTCCAAGATCGCGCCGCGCAAGATGTCCGATATCGTCGGGCTGATGCAGCCCGAAGCCGCCGAGCGCCTGACCGTCGAACTGGCGCGCCGCGCGGGGGGCGATCCGACGAGCCCGTCGAACCTGCCCAAGATCGACGGCCGGCCGACCGGCGAGGAGACCAACTAGATAGTTCGCGTGTTGCTTAACAGCTCCTTAATTGGCGGTCCCCTAGATTGGATCGGCGCGATGTCGGCTCCTGATCGCCAACCGGGCGACGGCGGGGCCGGGCGGGATGCAGGGCCTGAAACGGATGCCCGCGACGGCGGGCCGAGAGACTGAGAGCATGGCGCGATCGGAAAGCGCAGAAGGCTGGCCGCGGGCGTTGGCACGCCTGTGCGTCGCGGCACGGCGCGCGGCGGCTGTCGCCACGGTCGCGGCGGCCGCGGCACTCGCGCCGCTGCTGCCGTCGGCTGCGCAGGCCGACCCGGTGAAGGGCGATGCGACGCTGTCGGCGTCGGGGGGATTCGCCCGTCTCGTCATCCGGCTCGACGACGATGTCGAGTCCGAGGTCAACCTGGCCGGCTCCATCGTCGTGATCCGCTTCAAGAAGCCGGTCGATATTGCGGTCGGCAAGCTCGCCGACGCGGTGCCCGACTATGTCGGCTCGGCGCGGCGCGATCCCGACGGCATGGCCATCCGTCTGGCGCTGGCCCGCAAGGTCACGGTCAATTCCATGATGGCCGGCGAACGCACCTTCATCGATCTGCTGCCCGAGTCCTGGAACGGGCCGCCGCCATCGCTGCCGCAGGAGGTGGTCCGCAACCTCGCCGAACGTGCCCGCGAAGCCGAGCGCGAGCTGCGCCAGCAGAAGGGCGTGGTCGAGGCCAAGAAGCGGGCGCCGGTGCGGGTCCGCGCCTCGGTGCAGCCGACCTTCGTCCGCTTCGTGTTCGACCTGCCGCCGGGCGTCGGTGCCTCGTCCTCGCTCGAGGACAAGCAGCTGTCCCTGGTGTTCACCGCACCGCTGAGTTTCGATCTCGCCGATGCCAAGGTCTCGGCCCCGACCAATATCGGCGCCATCGAGCAGAAGATCGAGGGCACGACCACCCGGGTGACGCTGGCGACGATCGGCGAGGTCGACGTTCACTCGTTCCGCGAGGACGCGAGCTACGTCGTCGACATCGGCTTCAGCCAGGCCCGCAAGCCGCCGGCGACCGCGTCGCATCCGGCCGAACCGAAGCCGGCCCCCGCGGCCGCGATGTCGAAACCGGCCGCGGCGGAAGCGTCCGAGGCCCACAATGCGCCGCCGCCCCCGCCGCTGGCGGCGGCGGCCAACGACATCATGGAGCAGGTCAAGGCTGCCGCGGCGGAAACCCACGGCGCGCCTGCGCCGGCCGCGCCGGCGGCCAAGTCGCCGGAGCCAGCGCCCAAGTCGCCGGACAAGGGACCTGAAAAGTCGCCCGACAAGGTCACCGAGGAGCATCCGGCGCCGCCACCGCCCGCGCCGGCCGCGGCACCGGCGCCGGCGCCAAGTGCGGCGGTGTCACCCCAGGTTCAGGCAGCGGCTCCCGCCCACGCCGGCCCACCGGCGTCCGCTCCAGCCCCGGCGACCGCAGCCTCGCCTGCGCCACCGGTCGCCGCAGGGCCCGCGCGCACCGGCACCGTCACGGTGTCGGCCAAGCGCAGCAGCGACGGGCTGCGGCTGATCTTTCCGTTCCTGCAGGCGCAGTCGGTGGCGATGTTCCGGCGCGGCGAGGCCGTCTGGCTGGTGTTCGACGACGATGACCCCATCAACGTCGACGCGATCCGCCGCGAGGGCGGATCGATCGTCGCCGACGTCTCGCTGATGGCGATCGACGGCGGCCAGGCGCTGCGCATCCGTCTCAACCGCCCACAGTTGGCAAGCCTGTTCGGCGACGGCTCCGACCTCACCGTCACCTTCGCCGACACCATCGAGGCGCCGTCGCAGGCGCTGTCTGCGGTACGCAACATCACCGATCCGACGCGTGCGCACGTCGCCATCGCGCTGCCGAATCCGGGCGAAATTCACCGCATCGTCGATCCCGACGCCGGCGACCAGCTTACGGTGGTGACGGCGCCGCTGCCGGCGCGCGGCTTCATCAAGTCGCAGCGCTTCGTCGAATTCTCGTTGCTGGAAACGATCCACGGCGTCGTCCTGCAATCGGACGCGGACGATCTGTCCGTCACCACCAATCCCGACAAGGTGGTGATCTCGCGCCCGGGCGGCCTGACGCTGTCGTCGGCCGACATCGTCAACACCCGCGCGGCCAACGGCCCGCGTCCGATTTTCGACCCCACCGACTGGCGCGAGAACCACGATGCGCCCTTCACCGAACGGCTCGACGCGCTGATCGAGGCGGCGGCGCGCATGCCGGAAGACGGCCGGGTTGCCGCCAACATCGATCTCGCGCGGTTCTACCTCGCGCGCGGTTTCTTCCCGGAGGCGAGGGCGGCGAGCAACCTGGCGCTGGCCGAGGCCAAGCCCGGGTCGGAGGATCCCGCCGCGCTGATCATTCGCGCGATCGCCAACGTGATGAGCAATCGTCCCGCCGATGCCCTGAGGGACCTGGCGAACCCGCTGATCGGCAGCGCCTACGACCTTCAGGTGTGGAAGGGGCTTGCCTATGCGCGCCAGGAGAAGTGGCCGGAGGCGCGCGAGAAATTCAAGAATGCCGAGTTCTCGGTGGCGGCGCTGCCGGAAGACCTGCAGCGGGCCGTGCTCGCGAGCGCGATGCGGGCTTCGCTGGAGGTCCACGACTATGCGGGAGCGTCCGCGCGCAGCAACGACCTCGACATCATCGGCGTGCCCGCCGAGATGAAGCCGATGGTGAAGGTGATGCGCGGCCAGCTCGCCGAGGCCATGGGGCACGAGAAAGAGGCGCTCGAAGCCTATGACGAGGTGGTGGCCTCCGACAACCGGCCCGCGGCGGCCAAGGCCAATCTGCTGCAGCTTCTGCTGCGCCAGAAGCGCAACGAAATCGGCGGTGAGGATCTCACCGCGGCGCTCGAGACGCAGGAGATGACCTGGCGTGGCGATACGCTCGAAATGCAGACGCTGGGGCAGCTGACCCGCATCTATGCCGATACCAACCGGCCGCGCGACGCCTTCAAGGCGGCGCGGGCGGCGATGCAGCTGCAGCCGAACTCGGAGGTGTCGCGCCAGATCCAGGACGAATCCTCCGCACTGTTCGCCAAGCTGTTCCTGGGCAACAAGGGCGACGACCTCTCCCCGGTCGAGGCGCTCGGCCTGTTCTATGATTTCCGCGAACTCACCCCGATTGGCCGGCGCGGCGACGAACTGATCCGCCGGCTCGCCGAGCGGCTGGTGGGTATCGACCTGCTCGATCAGGCCGCGGATCTCCTGCAATACCAGGTCGACCATCGCCTCGAAGGCGCGGCGCGGGCCCAGGTGGCGTCGCGGCTTGCCACCATCTACCTGATGAACCGCAAGCCCGATCGCGCCGCCAGCGTGCTGCGCGGCACGCGCATTTCAGATCTCGCCGGCGAGCTGCGCCAGCAGCGCCTGCTGCTCGAGGCGCGCGCGCAGAGCGACATCGGCCGCCACGACCTTGCCCTCGATATCATTTCCAACCTGACCGGGCGGGAGGTGGTGCGCCTGCGCTCGGACATCTATTGGGCGGCGCGGCGCTGGCGCGAGTCGGCCGAGCAGATCGAACTCTATTACGGCGAGCGTTGGAAGGACTTCCAGCCGCTGGACACCGCGGAGAAGGGCGACATCATCCGCGCGGCGATCGGCTATGCGCTGGCCGAGGACGGCATCGGATCGGCGCGGCTGCGCGAGAAATACGGTCCGAAGATGAGCGAGGGCGCCGACCGGGTCGCCTTCGACATCGCGAGCCAGCCGGCGACGGCGAGCAGCGCCGAATTCGCCCAGATCGCCAAGATGGCGGCGAGCGTCGACACCTTGGACGGCTTCCTGCGCGAGATGAAGGCGCGCTTCCCCGAGACCATGGCCAAGGCGGGACCGCCGGCGGCGGACCCCAACCCGACCGGGTCGCTGCCGGTCATCGCGCGCGTGAAGCAAGCGGTCGCGCATTAGAACGCGCGCTCGCGGCCAGGACGATCAGCCTTCCGGCAGTCCGAGCGCGACCATGTCGCGGATACTCCTTCGCGACATCTCCAGATAGGCCTCGCTGGTATTCAGGTTTGGCGGTGCGACGTTGGCCGCCGTCGACCCCGGCCGCAACGCCATGCCCTGGGCCATGGCGGCCTTTGCCTCCTCCGGCCGGCCCAGCCGAT
The DNA here is from genome assembly GCA_031291445.1 of Xanthobacteraceae bacterium. GTDB lineage: Bacteria > Pseudomonadota > Alphaproteobacteria > Rhizobiales > Xanthobacteraceae > Bradyrhizobium_A. The sequence continues at coordinate 36,156 of JARLJA010000132.1, forward strand.
GGTAGGCCACCGCCAGCAGCATGTACGAACGTCCCGATGCCGGCGTGATGGCGATCGAGCGTTGCAGCCACGCCACCGCATCGTCGTTGCGGCCGATGGACAGGTTGGCCCATCCGGCGCCGAGTCTCCAGGTCCACCGCGACACCTGGGGCGTGTCGAAGCGGTCGGCCTGCTGGAACGTCGCCAGCGCGTCCTCGAAGCGCCCCAGGAAAATCTGGTTCAGACCGATGTGATACAGCGCCATTCCGTCCCAGGGATCCAGGTTCAGCGTTCTGGCGCAGGCCACCAGGCTCTCGGCGAACGCGTTGGTCGCGCTGAGGAAGCGGCAATAGGCCTCCAGCACCGGGATGGAGTCCGGCCGGGCCCGCAACGCGCGCTCCAGGATCGACCTGGCGCTGGTTCGCGCCGCCGCGCTTTCCGCCGGACCATACCACACCATCTGGATGCCGCGCAGTTGAAGGGCCGCGAGCGCGACGGCGAGGTCGACATCGTCGGGATCCTCGGCGAGGGCTTTTTCCAGCATCGTCTGCGCCGCGCCGAAGCGCTCGCGCGACGTTTGCGTGATGGAGGCGGCCGCCTGCTCGACGGCGGCCCTGGTGCTGCTTGGCAGCGAATTCCGGCCGGTGGCGGCCGGATGCGCGTCGGCATTCAAGAGCTCGCCGATGCGCAGCGCCAGCGGATGACCGATGCCCGCGGCAAGCCGGGATTGCCGTAGCGCCACGTCGGCGTCTTCCGGCATGACCGATACCGGCGCGGCCCACACGATTTCACCGGTCGCGGACCGCGTCATGCGCGCGCGGACCTCCCATGATTGCTCGCTCTTGTGCAATTCGCCTTGCACCACGAAGTCCGCCTGCGGCCCGCCGGAGATTTGCGGCGCCGCCGATGGCGCCAACACCCGGATCGTTTCGATCTTCGCCAGGCCATCGGCGAGGCGTTCGGTCACGTTCGCGGCCATCGCCTTGACCTCGATGTCGTCGTCGGCGGCGGTGATCGGCAGGACCGCGATGGTCGGCGGCGTGCGCCCGAACAGGACGCTCGGCCTCACCATCGTCGTGACGATGGCCAGCGCGGCGATCGCGCAGACACCCGCGACAGCGAACGCCGCGGGGCGGCGCAGTCCGAGCAGCCGCGGCGCGGGTCCGGCTGCATGCCCCGGTTCGGCAGCCGGGGCGGGGCCGGGCCCCGGCACGACGGAGATCGGCGGTTCGATCACCGATACCTCGGCCTCGAACAGATAGCCCTGGCCCGACACCAGCCTGACCATCTGGCGCCGGTCGTCGCCCAGCGCGATCCGGATCTCGCGGATGCATTGAAACAGGCTGTCGTCGCCGACATGGACGTTCGGCCAGACCGCGTCCATCAATTGCTGCTTGCTCAGCACGCGCCCGGCGTTGGCGGCCAGCAAGGTCAGGATGCCGAGCGTCTTCGGCCGCAGCTTGATGACGCCGCCATCGGGGCCGCGCAGTTCGGAGCGCTGCTGGTCCAGTTCAAAACCCGCAAAACGTAACACCATGCTTTCGGGGGTCCCGGAACCGCGCGTTGCGACGTCAGAGAATTTCGGTACGAAATACAACCGGGTAGGCAAATATCAGAAAACCTTCGGAAAGCAACGGCTGCCCCGTCAGGATGGTCCGGAGGCCCTAAGCTCCGCAGCGCGACCATCCAGGGCCAAGGCGGTCGCCCGCTGCGGCCAAGACCAACCCTTCACGGTCTCGATGAAATGGTTTCGGACAGGCGCGCGATCGGGCGGCCATAGCGATTGTGCGGTGGAGCTGCCGCTGGGGTGTGCTGAGCCTGATCAAGGAATGGGCAAAGCTTCACGGCTTGATGGCGAGCTTCAACTTTGCCAGCCGCTGAATGCTGCAATGCGAGGGCGGCCAGCCCCGCCTGCGTCGCGGCGCCGGTGCCCCCGGTTGCCCAAAACACCACCTTGGTTGTTGCCGCGGGTTCTGTTTAGATGACGCAAAGCATTGATCTCATGCACCCGCCACGGGTGGAACGGGCCATGACACACATCAGGGACGTCACCTCCGAGGATCTGCGGGTGTTCGGTGAGATCGTCGCTCGCCTGCAGCGGCTCGATCCGGAGACCGACCTGAGGGCGGCGGTGCTCGCCGACCTGATGCGGCTGCTGCGCGCGGATTTCGGCGCCTCCTATATTTGGAGTTCCGATCGCTTTCAGCATGGATCCAGCTACAACATGGATCCGCAGAACCTGAAACGTTACGACGACTGGTACCAGTATCGCGATCCGATGACGGCGAAGCTGCGCCAGCGCCGCCGCGCCTCCTTCGTCGAGGAGGTGCTGTCCCGCCGCGACATGCTTCGGACCGAGTTCTTCAACGACTTCCTGGCCCGGGACGGGCTCGATCACGGCATCAACATGTACGTGTTCGATGGCGAGCGCGACCTCGGCGATTTCAGGATCTGGCGCGCGGCGGGGCGGCCGGATTTCGAGCAGCGCGAGGTCGACCTGCTGAATGCGCTGGAGCCGTTCCTGCGCCAGGCCATGTTGCGCGGCATCCACCGCTACGAGGCGCTGACGGCGCGTGAAAGCGATGTGGCGGCGCTGGTCGCCCGCGGCTGCACCGACCGCGACATCGCGCGGCTGCTCAACATCGGCTTTGCCACGGTGCGCACCCACATCAACAACGCCATGCGCAAGCGGTGCTGCGCCAACCGGGCCGAACTCGCGGCGCTGGTGGCGCGGGAAAAGCTGAACAGCTGAGGCGCTGGCGGATCGCCGGCGCCGGTCTGTTGCGCTGCAACGAAGGCGCGTGCCTCCACATTTCTGTCGATACCGCCTCCTGAACAGGGGAATACGAATGGAACCTCGGAGACGTCGTCCTGAGGTACGCCATGGAAGAACTGCACCAACTTGGAGTCCTGGAGGCGGCTGCCGCCATCCGCGCCGGCGACATCACCGCCGAGGCTTTGGCCGCCGCGCTGCTGCAACGCGCGCAGGCGCTCGAATCGCTCAATGCCTTCGTCACGCTGGACGCCGATATCATCCTGGCCGCCGCGCGCGCCGCCGACCAGCATCGCGCGGCGGGAAAGCTGCTGGGGCCGCTGCATGGCGTGCCGATCGCGCTCAAGGACAACATCAACACCGCGGCGTTTCCGACCACCGCCGGCACCCCGGGGCTGCGGCAGCATCGGCCCAAGGCCAACGCGCCGGTTGCCCAGGCTCTGATCGACGCCGGCGCCATCGTGTTCGGCAAGGCCGGGATGCACGAGCTGGCCTACGGCATCACCTCCAACAATGCCGGCTTCGGCGCCATCCATAACCCGTTCGATCCCAGGCACGTCCCGGGCGGCTCGAGCGGCGGCTCGGGCGCCGCGGTCGGCGCCCGTATCGTGCCGGCCAGCATTGGCAGCGACACCGGCGGCTCGGTGCGCGTGCCGGCGGCGTTCTGCGGCGTGATGGGGTTCCGGCCGACCGTGCTGCGCTGGCCCCAGGCCGGCATCGTGCCGATCTCGGCGACCCGCGACACCGCGGGTCCGCTGGCCCGCAAGGCGGTCGATCTCGCGGCGATCGACGCCGTGGTCACCGGCGCGGGCGGGGCGCTGGCGGCGACGCCGCTGAAGGGGCTGCGGATCGGGGTGCCGCGGGGCTACTTCTGGGAGGACCTCGAGCCGGAGACCGCGCGCGTCTGTGAAGCCGCGCTGGATACGCTCAGGCACGCCGGCGCGGTGCTGGTGGAGGCCGATCTGGCCGGCATCGGCGCCATCAACGAGGCGATCTCCTTCACCGTCGCGCTCTACGAGACCAGGCGCGATCTCGACCGCTATCTCGAGCGCGAAGGGCTCACGCAACGTTTCGCCGACATCGTGGCGCAGACCGCGAGCCCCGACGTCACGGGTGTTCTCAGCTCGCTGCTGGATCCCGCGACCGCGGTTCCCGAACAGGCCTATCGCGATGCGATCACCATCCATCGCCCCAGGCTCATCGAGCTCTACCGCAGCTATTTCGTCGGCCAGGGCGTCGCCGCGGTGGCGTTCCCGACCACGCCGCTGCCGGCGCCGCTGATCGGCGACGACGAAACCGTGATGCTGAACGGCCGCGCGCTGCCGACCTTCATGACGGTGATCCGCAACACCGATCCCGGCAGCAACGCCGGCATTCCCGGCATCAGCGTTCCGGTCGGCATGACCTCGGGCGGCCTGCCGGTCGGTCTCGAGTTCGACGGTCCGGCCGGCGGCGATCGCGATCTGCTCGCGCTCGCCGGCGCCGTGGAGAGCGTGTTTCCGCCGCCGCCCGCGCCGTGACGTCAAGATCGCATTGATTTGTCCATTGCCAACACAGGAGGGGAAGATGCTCACTTCGCTCAAGACCAGTCGCCGCGAGTTGCTCCGCGCCGCGGGTGTCGGCGCGCTCGCGATCGGCGCGCCGGCCATCATTCGTCCGGCGGCGGCCGCCGACACGCTGAAGATCGGCGTTCTCGTCGCCGATTCGGGACCCGCTGCCCTGTTCGGTCCGGCGCAGCGCGCCGCGGCCGAGTTCGGCGCCGCGACGGTCAACGCCAAGGGTGGCCTGCTCGGCCGTCAGGTCGAGATCGTGTTCGCCGATGCCGGCGCGCCGCCGGCGGAGGTGGCCAAGAGCGCCGTCAAGCTGATGCTGAGCGACAAGGTCGAGCTGATCTTCGGCTCCCACGACAGCGCCGTGCGCCAGGGCGTGGAAAACGTCGTGAAGGGCAAGATCCCTTACGTCTACACCCCGTGCTTCGAGGGCGACGACTGTTCGAGCAACGTCTACTTCCTCGGGGAAACGCCGGAGCAGCAGTTGCAGAAGGCGCTGCCGAAGATCGTCGAGCTGGCCCACGGCAAGACGTTCTATCTGATCGGCGACGACTACGTCTGGGCCCGCACCACCAACGAGAAGGCCAAGAAGTACATCGCCGATCTCGGCGGCACCGTGGTCGCGGAAGACTACTATCCGTTCGGCGCGCCCAACAAGTTCGAAACCTCGGTGGCGAAGATCAAGAGTGCCAAGCCGGCGATCGTGCTCGAGACGCTGGTCGGCGGCGACAACGTCAATTTCAACCGGACCTTCGCCGACTTCAACCTGTCCGACGACATCGTCCGCCTGTCGTGCCTTCTGGAGGAGAACACGCTGGCCGGCATCGGCAAGGATGCCAGCAAGAACCTCTATTCGAGCTTCGGCTACTTCGCCGACATCGACCTGCCGCAGAACAAGGCCTTCATCGCCGAACTCGCCAAGAAGTACGGCGACAAGGCCCCCCAGCAGTGCACGATCTCGAAGGGGCTCTACGACGCGTTCGTGTTCGCGGCGGCCGCGGCCGCCAAGGCCAAGTCGCTCGATGCCGGCAAGTTCGGCGCCGCGGTCGAAGGGTTGACGTTCGATACGCCGAGCGGTCCCATGACCGTCAAGCACCGGCATACCGACAAGAACATCTTCCTGGCGCGGTGCGACGGAACCAAGTTCACGATCGTCGACACCTTCTCGGCGGTGCCGACCCAGCAGGCCTGCAGCTGAAGCGCAGGGGACAGGGCCAGGAATGGAGTCTCTCGTCGTCACCCAGGCGATCAACGTCGCCTACGAGGTCTTGATCCTGGCCGCCCTGGTTCTGGGACTCGCGGTCGTCATGGGCCTGTTGAACGTTCTCAACATCGCCCATGGCGAGTTCGTCATGCTGGGAAGCTATACCGCCTATCTGGTCCAGAAGGCGGGGCTTCCCTATCTCGCGGCGGTCCCGGCGGCCGCCGTGGTGTGCGGCGCGATCGGCGTCGTGGTCGAGCGTTTCCTGATCCGGCCGTTGCGCTACGACCCGTTCGAGACCCTGCTCGCCACCTGGGGCCTCGGCCTGCTGCTGCGCAAGCTGGTCGAACTGGGCTTCGGCCGCGGCTACCGCAGCGTTGACATCCCGATCAGCGGATCGATCAACATTTTCGGCGAGGCCTATCCGACCTACCGGCTGGTGCTGATGGTGGTCTCGGCTGTGGTGCTGGTCGCGCTGTTCGTCTGGTACCTCCGCGCGCCGACCGGGGCCCGCATTCGCGCCATGGTCGGCAACCCGGTGCTGGCCGAGGCGGTCGGCATCAGGACCCGCCAGCTCGCCCGCAACACCTTCGTCGCCGGCACCGCCTGGGCGGGCGTGGCCGGGGTGATGATCGCGCCGCTGACGCCGGTCGAGCCGTTCATGGGGTTGACCCTGATCGTCAATTCGTTCTTCGCGCTGGTGGTCGGCGGCATGGGCACGGTGACCGGCCTGTTCGCCGGTTCGGCCATCATCGGCGGCCTGCAGAGCGTGCTGACCGCGGCGGTGAGCCCGACCACGGCCTACCTCGCCATGCTCGTCCTCTCCATCCTGTTCCTGTGGCAGCGTCCCCGTGGCCTCTTTCCTCGTCCGTAACGGCCTGATCCTGGTCGTCCTGGTGCTCGTCCCGGTGTTCGTGGGCGAGTTCTGGGCCTATCAGCTCGGGCTCTATTTCCTCTATGCGCTGGCCGCCATGGGTGTGGGGCTGGCCTGGGGCCAGGCGGGCATCCTGCCGTTGGGGCAGGGCATGTTCGTGGCGCTGGCGGCTTATCTCGCGGCGTACGGGCTACTCGGATTCGGATCCTCGCCGCTCGCCTATCTGATCATTCCCGCCGCCTGCATCGCGGTGGCGCTGTTCGGCTTTGCCTTCGCCGTGACGATCTTTCGCGGCCGCTCGGAGCAGGGGCCGTCGTTCTCGCTGATCACGCTGGCGCTGACCCTGGCCGCGTTCCAGGTCGCCACCACCTGGTCGAGCGTCACCGGCGGCTTCAACGGCTTGCGCAACATTTCCGGACTGCCCGGGCTCGATGGCTTCCTCGACCTCTATTACCTGATCGCCGTCGTGCTGGCGCTCGCCATCGCCGCCGTCGACTATCTGGTGCGCGCGCCGATCGGCGCGTTGTGGCGGGCTGTCGCCGACAACGAGCGCCGGCTCGCCTTCCTCGGTTACGACGTGGCCGCGCTGAAGGCGGCAGCCTTCGCCGTCGCCTGCGGCCTCGCCGGGCTCGCCGGCGCGCTCTACGCGCCGCAGCAGAACCTGGTGACGCCGGATCTCGCCGGCTTCGCCTTTTCCGGCGATCTCGTGATCTTTGCCGCGGCGGGCGGGCGCACCGCGGTGCTCGGGCCGGCGATCGGCGCCATCGTCGTCGGTGCGCTGTCGGCGGAGCTGCGCGACCGCTTCCCCTGGTGGGAAATCGTGATCGCCCTGTTCTTCATCGTGGTGGTGCTGCGCCTGCCCGCCGGCCTGATGACGCTGTTCGCGCGGCTCAAGCGTCTGAGCATTGCCCGCAGCCCGGCGCCGCGGCCCTCGCGGGCGCCGGACAAGCCGCGGATCGCCGCGCCGCTCTCGGTCGCCTTCGATGAGGTCCGCGTGCGCATGGGCGACGTCACCATTCTCGACGGCCTGTCGGTGCGGACCGGCGACGAGGCGGTGCTGTGCGTGATCGGTCCCAACGGCGCCGGCAAGACCTCGGCGCTCAACGTCATGACCGGGGCGCTGCCCAAGCGCGGCGGCCGCATCGTCATCGACGGGGTCGACGTGCCGAGGCCGCGGCCGGCGGCGGTGGCGCGCAGCGGCGTGGGGCGCAAGTTCCAGACGCCGTCGGTGTTCCAGAAGCTGACCATCGACGAGAACCTCGCCATCGCGCTGTGGGCCGGGCGCTGGCGCGGGCTCGATCTGCTGCGGCCGAGCCTGTTCGGCTGGACCACGCCGCTGCTCGACGAGATGCGGCGGCGGTTCGGGTTCCTGCGCTCCGGCGCCAAGCCGGCCTCCGATCTCTCCCATGGCGAGCGGCAGATCCTCGAGCTGACGATGGCGCTGGTCACCGAGCCGCGGCTCCTGCTGCTCGACGAGCCCTGCGCCGGGCTTTCGCACGAGGAGACCGCCGCGGTGATCGACGCGATCCAGTGGGCGCGGCACGAGCTCAACCTGCGGATCATCATCATCGAGCACGACATGGAGCTGGTGCGCCGGCTCGCCGACCGCGTGGTGGTGCTGCACCAGGGCCGCTTTCTCGCCGACGGCAGCGTCGAGGAGGTGCAGGGCAATCCGGACGTGCGCGCGGTCTATGTCGGAGGATCGCGATGACGCAGGCGCTGTTCGAGATCGACCGCCTGTCGGGCGGCTACGGCTCGGGACTGGTGGTGCGCGACGTCAGCCTCGCGGTCGGTCGCGGCGAGGCGGTCTGCCTGCTCGGCCGCAACGGCGTCGGCAAGTCGACCCTGGTCAAGCTCGCCTGCGGCGTGCTGCGGCCCGCGGGCGGCACGGTGACAATTGCGGGACGGGAGATCACCGGGCGGCCGCCCTCCGACAACCTCGGCGCCGGCCTGACCTACTGCCCGCAGGAGCGGGTGGTGTTCGACGACCTGACGGTCGCGGAGAACCTGACCTTGATGCGAGACAACCGCCGGCTCGACGCCTTCGACCGCTTCTTCGAGGTGTTTCCGCGGCTCTCGGAACGGCGGCGGCAGCACGCCGGCACGCTCTCGGGCGGCGAGAAGAAGCTGCTGTCGTTCGTGCGGGGACTGGCCGAAGGCGCCAACATGGTCGTCATCGACGAGCCGACCGAGGGCGTGCAGTTCGAGAACGTGGTCCGCATGGCCGACCTGATCCAGTCGCACAAGCAGGCGGGCATGTCCTTCCTGGTGGTCGAGCAGAACCTCACCCTGGTCGAGCGCGTCGCCGACCGCATCGTGATCATGGACCACGGCGATGTGGTTCACAGCGGCGCCGCCGCCGACATGGCGCGGGACGAGATCCTGTCGTACCTGACCGTTTAGGTCCCGGTTCCCTTCGCCGGTTGTGGCGCCCGGTCCTAGTCGCAAGGCGTCTGCGCGTTCTCTGGGCACGGAGAAGCGAACCTGCGCCGGCCGGGCACCGCATAAACATATTCTCTCCGAACCGTCCGACATTCAAAATTCCATTTCATTGACGGTCACGGTGCCGCAGCGCATCATTTCGCCAGCCGGATGAGAGCCGGCTGCTCTTTTTTTCATGCGCTCTGTCAATTCGGTTGGGCTGCGGTGCTGTGGCCGCTGCTGCCGGTGGCGGAGCTATGCCTCTTGGAGGCAGGAGAACAACGTCAATGAAGAACAAGACGGCCTCACATGCGCCGCTGGTCAACCGCCGCAGCCTGCTGCTTGGCGCGGGGGCTGCGGCCGCGGCGGCGCCGCTCGGCGTGCTCGCCGCCCACGCCTTGCCGTTTCGTTCGGCGCCGGCGATCGATTTCTCCCAGTTCCCGCTGTGCCGGACCGCAGCCGAGGCGCCGGCGCTGACCGGCGCGCCGCGCAAGCTGCGGCTGTCATGGAATGCGGGCGCGGTCTGCCTCGCGCCGCTGCCGGTCGCGGTCGAGCAGGGACTGTTCGCCAAGCGCAATCTCGACGTCGAGCTCGTCAACTACAGCGGCTCGACCGACCAGCTGCTCGAAGCCATCGCCACCGGAAAATCCGACGCCGGGCTCGGCATGGCGCTGCGCTGGCTGAAGCCGCTGGAGCAGGGTTTCGACGTCAAGATTGCGGCCGGTACCCATGGCGGCTGCATGCGCGTGCTCGCCCGCGCCGGTTCGGGCATCGACAAGCTCGCCGATCTCAAGGGCAAGACGGTCGCGGTCGGCGATCTCGCCGGGCCCGACAAGAACTTCTTCTCGATCCAGCTCGCGCGCCAGGGCGTTGATCCAACAACCGACGTCGAGTGGCGGGTCTATCCCGGCAACCTGTTGCAGCTCGCGGTGGAGAAGGGCGAGGCGCAGGCGGTGATGGCCTCCGATCCGATCGCGTATCTCTGGCTCAAGGACCCGGCCTACAAGGAGGTCGCGTCCAATCTCGACGGCGACTACAAGGACAAGACCTGCTGCATCGTCGGCCTGCGCGGCAGCCTGGTGCGCGAGGAGCCCGACGTGGCGCGGGCCCTGACCCAGGCGATCCTCGATGCCGCGATGTTCACCTCGCAGCATCCCGAGGTCGCGGCCGCGGCGTTCAAGCCCTACGCGCCGAAGACCGCAACCCTCGAGGATCTCGAGGCCATGGTGCGCTACCATACCCATCATCACCATCCGGTCGGCGAGGCCCTGAAGCAGGAGCTCAAGGCCTACGCCGACGACCTCAAGCTGGTCTCGGTGTTCAAGCCCTCGACCGACACGGCGCGTTTCGCGGAGAAAATCAGTGTCAACCTTTTCGGCGTCTGAGTCCGGTCTCGGAACGTCTCGCCGCCCCTTGTCTCTGCGCGCGGCGGCGCGGCGGTCCGATGAGGGCCGCCTCGCGCGGCGCGTCGCCGCCGGTCTTGCGGCCGGCGCCACGTGGGCCGCGTTCGGCGCGTCCTGCCTGTGGTGGGACGATCTCGGCGACTGGTCACGGACCCAGGCGCTGGCGATCGGCGCGTTCGTGGTTGCGGCCGCCGTGGTGATCGCGGCCGCGGCGTGGCCGCCCGGCCGGGGCGGCGACCAGATCACACGGCGCCTGCCGTGGCTGACGCTGCTCGGCGCCGTCCTGGCGGTATGGGAGCTGGCAACCGCCAAGTTCGGCTGGGCGCCGCTGCCGTTCTTCCCGCCGCCGCAGGCGATCCTCGAAGTCTATACCGATGACATGCCGAAGCTTGCCGCCAGCGTGCTCGCCTCGGTCAAGCTGCAGCTCGGCGGCTACGCCATCGGCGCCGCCGCCGGCTTCCTGACCGGCGTCGCCATCGGCTGCTCGCGCGCGGTCGGCTACTGGGTTCATCCGGTGCTGCGCTTCATCGGTCCGCTGCCGGCCACGGCATGGCTGCCGATCGCCTTCTTCGTGTTTCCCTCGAGCCTGAGCGCCAGCACCTTCCTGATCGCGCTCGCCACCGGCTTTCCGGTCACCGTGCTGACCTGGTCGGGGGTGGCGAGCGTCAGCCCGGCCTATCACGACGTCGCCCGCACGCTCGGCGCCAGCCGCTGGTTCCTGATCACGCGGGTGGCGATCCCCGGCGCGCTGCCCCACGTCTTCGTCGGGCTGTTCATGGGCCTCGGCGCGTCGTTTGCCGTCCTCGTCGTCGCCGAGATGATCGGGGTCAAGGCCGGGTTGGGCTGGTACCTGCAATGGGCGCAGGGCTGGGCCGCCTATGCCAACATGTACGCCGCGCTGATCGTGATGTCGCTGCTGTGCTCGGGCGCGATCACGCTTCTGTTCAAGACCCGCGACCGCCTGCTGGTGTGGCAGAAGGGAGTGGTCCGATGGTAGCCGCAGCCGCTGCGCTTGCGCCGCGCGTCGTAGGCGGCGCCGCGCTCGAGGTCGATCGCGTCAGCCATGCCTTCGATATCGACGGCCAGCTGCTGCCGGTGCTGAACAACGTCTCCTTCACCGTCGCGCCCGGCGAATTCGTCGCGCTGCTCGGGCCGTCCGGCTGCGGCAAGTCGACCCTGCTGCGGCTGGTCGCGGGGCTCGAGCCGCCGCGCGCCGGCTCGCTCAGCGAGGACGGCGTGCCGATCACGCGGCCCTATCCGTCGCGGGTGGTGGTGTTCCAGGACCCGACGCTGTTTCCCTGGCGCACGGTCTGGCAGAATGTCGCGCTCGGCCTCCAGGCCCAGGGCATTCTCAAGCGCGAACGTGCGCGGGTCGACGCGGCGCTCGATCTCGTTGGCCTCGCCAAGTTCCGCAACGCCTATCCGCACCAGCTGTCGGGCGGCATGGCGCAGCGGGTCGCGCTGGCCCGCGCGCTGGTCAACGATCCCCGGATCCTGGTGCTCGACGAGCCGCTCGGCAAGCTCGACTCGCTGACGCGGATCGCGATGCAGACCGAGATCCTGTCGCTGTGGCAGCGCTCCGGCTTCACCTCGCTGCTGGTCACCCACGACGTCGAGGAGGCAGTGTTCCTGGCCACCCGCATCATCGTGTTCAGCGATCGTCCCGCGACCATCAAGGCCGAGATCGAGGTCGACCGGCCTTATCCGCGGCACCGCGGCGATCCGGCGCTGGCCGAGCTGCGCCATCGCATCCTCGGCTTGCTGGGAGCCGACGCCACATGGTGAGCGCGGTCAACCCGCTGCGCCCCCCAGCGGCGGCGGCGCACGACGCGGTCGCGGCGGCGCGGGCGCTGGCACCGCAGTTCGCGGCGCGCGCGGCGGTCCACGACCGCGACGGCAGCTTTCCATTCGAGAACTTCGCAGCTCTCGCGGAGGCCGGCCTGCTGGCGCTGACCGTTCCGGTTCCCCTTGGGGGCGGTGGCGCGGCGGCCGGCGAGGTGGCGCGGGTGCTCAACGTGGTCGCGGAAGCCGATCCGTCCACCGCGCTGGTGCTGGCGATGCACTATGTCCAGCACCTGGTGATGGCGACCAGCGACCGCTATCCCGCGCATCTTGTGCGCAAGCTGGCGCGCGAGAGCGTCGAGGGCATCGCGCTGATCAATGCGCTGCGGGTCGAGCCCGATCTCGGCTCGCCGTCGCGCGGCGGCCTGCCGGCGACCGTCGCGCGGCGCACCGCGACCGGCTGGCGGCTGACCGGCCGCAAGATCTATTCGACCGGCGCGCCGATCCTGAAGTGGTACATGGTCTGGGTGCGGACCGACGAGCCCGAGGTCCGCGTCGGTCAGTTGCTGGTCCCCGCCGACCGACCCGGCATCCGCATCGTCGAGACCTGGGACCATCTCGGGCTGCGCGCCAGCGGCAGCCACGACGTGGTGTTCGAGGACGTGCTGGTGCCGCTCGACCACGAGATCGACCTGCGGCCGCCGGCCGACTGGCAGGCGCCGGATCCGTTTCAACAGGCGATCCATGGTCTGGTCATCGCCGCGATCTATGACGGTGTCGCCCGCGCCGCGCAGGGCTGGCTCAAGCAATTCCTCGCGCACCGCGTGCCGTCCAATCTCGGTGCGCCGCTGGCGACCCTGCCGCGGGTCCAGGAGGCGGTCGGCGACGGCGAGGTCAAGCTCGCCCTCAACAGGCGCCTGATCGAGAGCTTCGCCGCCGACATCGACGCCGGCGCCGCGCTCGAGGCGAGCGAGGCCGCGATCCTCAAGCTCGCGGTCACCAGCAACGCGGTCGCGGTGGTCGAGGGTGCGCTGGCGCTCGCCGGCAATCACGGCCTGAGCCGCACCAATCCGCTCGAGCGGCACTATCGCGACGTGCTGTGCGGGCGCGTCCACACCCCGCAGGACGATTCGACGCGGCTGGCCGCCGGCCGGGCCGCGTTGTCGCAGCAAAAATAACGGGAAGGAAATCCGCAATGTCCGTCGAGTTCATCGGCTTCATCGGCAACAACAACTCCTCCGAGACCATCGTGCGCAGCGGGCCGGTGGTCGATCGCAACCATATCGAGACCCTGGCCAAGGCCCACGAGAATGCCGGGTTCGACCGCGCGCTGCTGGCCTTCCACTCCACCACGCCCGACAGCCTGCAGGTCGGCCAGCACGTGCTCGGCGTCACCCGGACGCTGAAGGTGATGATCGCGCAGCGGCCGGGCTTCACGGCGCCGACCATCCTGGCGCGGCAGTTCGCGACCCTCGACCAGCTGTGGCCGGAACGGGTGTCGCTGCACGTCATCACCGGCGGCAACGCCACCGAGCTGCGGCAGGACGGCAACGTGGTCGACGACAAGGACGAGCGCTACGCCCGCACCGACGAATTCCTCCAGGTGCTGCGCAAGGAGTGGGAGAGCACCGCGCCGTTCGATTTCGCCGGAAAATACTATCAGGTGCAGAGGGGCTTTTCCCAGGTGCGGCCGAGCCACGATGGCGCCATCCGGGTGTTCGTGGGAGGCGCCTCCGACGCCGCCATCGAGGTCGCCGGCAAGCACGCCGACACGTTCGCGCTGTGGGGCGAGTCCTACGCCCAGGTGCGCGACGTGACCGCCCGCGTGCGGCAGGCTGCGGCGCGGCACGGCCGTCCGGCGCCGCGCTTCAGCCTGTCGGTGCGTCCGATCCTCGCCGAGACCGAGGAGCAGGCCTGGGCCAAGGCCGAGGGGATCCTGGAGCGCGCCGCCGCGCTGCAGGACCAGACCGGCTACCGCAGGCCGGCCGACGGCCATGCCACCGCCGGCGCCCGTCGGCTGCTGGCGCTCGCCGAGCAGGGCACGCGCATCGACAAGCGGCTGTGGACCGAGATCGCCAAGCTCACCGGCGCCAACAGCAACACCACCGCGCTGGTCGGCACGCCGGCCCAGGTCGCCGAAGTGTTCGGCGACTACTACGACCTCGGCGTCAGCCATTTCCTGATCCGCGGCTTCGACCCGCTGGTCGATGCCATCGACTACGGCCGCGAGCTGATTCCGTTGACGCGCCGGCTGATCGCCGAACGCGACGCCGGCCGCGGCCAGCACGCCGCTGCATGATCCGGATTGCGCTCGCGGGCCTCGCGCTGCTCGCCGCGGTGTCGGCGGCGCGCGCCGGGGCGGTGCTGCGGGTCGGCGACCAGAAGGGCAATTCGCAGGCGGTGATGCAGGCCGCCGGCGTGCTCAAGGACGTGCCCTACACCATCGAATGGAAGGAGTTTCCGGCGGCGGCGCCGCTGCTCGAGGCGCTCGGCGCCGGCGCCATCGACACCGGCCTGGTCGGCGATGCGCCGTTCACCTTCGCGGCCGCGGCCGGCGTGCCGGTGAAGGCGATCGCGGCGATCCAGCAGAGCGGCGAAGGGCTCGCCGTGATGGTGCCGAAGGACTCGCCGGCGCGGAGCCTCGACGACCTCAGGGGCAAGACCATCGCGACCGGTCGCGGCTCGATCGGGCATCAGCTGGTGCTGGCGGCGCTGGAGGCCCGCGGCTGGTCGCCGTCCGCCGTCCATCTCGTGTTCCTGGCGCCGCCGGATGCCAAGATCGCCTATGCGCGCGGCTCGGTGGATGCGTGGTCGACCTGGGAGCCCTATGTCAGCCAGGAGGAAGTGCTGTTCGGCGCGCGCCGCGTCGTGACCGGCGAAGGGATCACTCCGGGGCTCAGCTTCCAGGTAGCGACGCCGCGGGCGATCGGCGACAGGCGCGCCGAACTCGCCGATTTCCTCCGCCGCCTCGCGGCGGCGCGGGCGTGGTCGCGCGATCACGTCGACGACTACGCCAATGTCTGGGGCGCGTTGATGGGTATCCCGGCGCGCGTCGCGGTCAACTGGCTGAGCCGGGCGAACATCCGCCTTGCGCCGATCGACGACCGCGTGCTGGCCGGCGAACAGGCCACCATCGACCTGTACGCCCGCGCAGGGCTGATTGCGCACCCGATCAAGGCGGTCGACATCGTCGACCAGGGCTTCGCCGACGCCGTCACGGCCGATCGATCCCGCTGATCGGCTGCCGAATCGCGGCGTCCGCCGCTACGGCCCGGCGCGCTGGCCTCCAGCCTGCCGACCCACGATTCAGTGGCACGTCGTCCAACACCGGATCCGGCTATCCCATTCGGTCTCTTCCGCGCGTGGCATCGCAGCCTCAGGCCGATGCGCGATCGAGGGGGCTCGCTGATGTCCGTGTCGATCTTGCCGTAGGCCTGCAGCACGACGGCGCTCGCTTCATTCTCGAAAATCCCGCTCGTGAAAAACAAATCGGTGGCGATGCCATCCGAATATGAAATGGCGCCGGGTGGAACTCGATGATCTACTAAATCAGTAAACTATCTGAGGAAGTATTGCGACCGCGGTCAGCGAGCGCGGGCGGTGGATACGATCTTTTCAGGGGATGGGGAACATGAGCGAAGTTCGTTTGCTCGCGGATCCGGCTCTGGTGCCGGCCGCGGGAATCGTCTGCGAAGTCCTGCTCGGCGTGCTGCTGCTGGCGCTGGTCTACTACGTGAAGATCAAGCTGGTGCGAAATACCAAGGATTTCGTGATCGCCAACCGCAAGATCGGATTCGGTTTCGGTGTGGCCGGACTGATTTCGATATGGACCTGGGCGATGGCCGTGATGATGTCGGCGGCCCAGACCTATTCCTTCGGATTGTCGGGGCTGTTCTGGTTCACGGTACCGAATGGGCTCGCCGTGATCGCCGTGATTCCATTCGTGCGCAAGATCCGGACCTTGATGCCGGAAGGCTACACGATACCGGAGTTCGTCAGGGCCAGGTTCGACGGCAATGCGATCGCCGGCGGAGTGGTCGTGCTCGGGGCACTGTTCGGCTCGCTCATCGAGGTCATCATCAACATCAAGGGCACTTCGCTGGTCGTCTCAAACGTCTTCGGCGTCGATCCGAGAGTCGCGGCGATCATCGGCCTCGCCGTCGTGCTGATCTACTCGATCCTCGGCGGGCTCTGGGCGTCGATCACGACGTCGGCGCTCGCCACGCTGCTGCACACGGTGCCGTCGGCTATCATTCTGGTGGCTGCGTTCCATTACGCCGGCGGCGTAGACGCCATCTGGAACAGCGTGGCAGCGCAGGGCGGCGGTCTGTTGAGCGTGACGCGCGCGGATGCGGCCGTCGGGTTCGGAATCACGCTCGCCCTTGGATTGCTGACGGCGACGATCGCCGGTCAGGAGTTCTGGCAGGTTGCCTGGGCCCTGAAGAAGAAGGACGTCAGCCGGACGTTCCTGTGGGCCGGCGCATGGTTCTACCCGATCCCGATCTGCCTCGGCCTGCTCGGGCTGATCGGGTTGGCCCTGCACGTCGATGTCGCGACCCAGCTCGGCGGCGATGCCGCGGCGGTCGGGCCCTATCTGGTTTCGCATCTCGGACTGCCGACCTGGCTCGTGATCCTCTACGTCATCGTCATTCTGTCGGCGTGCTATTCGGTCATCGACAGCGCCTTCACGGCGACCAGTTCGGTGTTCGTCGTCGACATCATCAAGCCGCTGGCGCCCGACATCGGTGAAAAATCCCTCTTCATCTGGGCCAAGGTGCCGATGTTCATCGCCGCCGCGATCGCTGCCGGCATCGTCCTGACCGGGGTCGACTTCGTGACCATCGTGCTGACGAGCTATGCGATCAGGACGGCAATTCTGGTGCCCCTGATCCTGTCGCTGTTCTGGCCGCGGACGACGGGGTGGGGATTCGTCGGGGGAACGGTGCTGGCGATTGCCATCGGCATGCCGATTCGGGCGGCGACCGGCGACCTGTGGGGATCGCTGGCGATCCTCGCCATCAGCGCCGTCGTTCCGCTCATCATCGGCGTTCTCGGCAAGCATCGCTTCGATTTCGATCGTCTCAAGCAGGTGAAGGACGCGACCATTGCAACGGTCGATCCGATCTCCGCCGAATGACGTAGCCAAGCCCAGGAACGACGGAGACTCATCCAATGACCGACATCTTCGTGTCACCTGCGACTGCGGCGACGATCGCCGTCGGCGCAGTCATCAGCGTGGTCTATCTGCGATATATGTGGCTGGCGTTGCGTCGAACGTCGGAGACGCTCGACGCCCCCGACGACGGGCAGGAAGACGCGTTCACGCACAGCTTTGCCGGCGCGATCGTCGCGGTTATCGCGTCTTCGTTGACGATCATACTCTATGGCGCCGGCCCGCAACTGCTCTACCTCGGCGTGCTGCTCGCGCTCGCGAGCCCGGTGGCCGTGGCCTATACCTTTCACCGCGAATTGAACGGCTGATCCGGCCGGTCGGCGTTTCCCAGTCAAACGAGAGGCCACGAGTACAGCCATGGCGAAGAAGAAAGCCCATCTGCTGGGGTTCGTTCAGCACGGCGTCAACAGCCATGCGACCGGCATGTGGCGGCATGCGAGGGACAAGATCAACTGGGACTGGTCGCGGCCGCCCTATTGGCAGCACCTGGCGAGAACGATGGAAAGGGGGCTCTTCGACGCGATGTTCATCGCCGACGAACTGGCGCCGTACAACAACTACCAGGGCAGTTCGGATGCGACCGTGAAGTATGCGGTGCAGTGCCCGGTGCACGAGCCCTCGACGATCGTGCCGATCATCACGACGGCGACCACGCATCTGGGCGTCGGCGTGACCCTGTCGACCGCGTTCGAGCATCCCTATTCGATGGTGCGGCGGCTCTCGAGCCTGGATCACCTGTCGGGCGGGCGCATCGCGTGGAATATCGTGAGCTCCTATTCCAAGAGCGAATGGGATGCTTACGGCGTTGAGATGACCCAGCGCGCCGGCCGTTACGAGCGCATGGAGGAATACATGGAGCTTTGCTACAAGCTCTGGGATTCCTGGGAACCGGATGCCATCGTCGCCGACCGTGGCAGCGGAGTTTTCGCCGATCCGGACAAGGTGCATGAAGTCAACCATGAGGGAGAGTTCTTCCGCTGCCGGGGCAGATCGTTCGTATACCGCTCGCCGCAGGGACGTCCTGTGCTCTGGCAGGCGGGATCATCCGATCGCGGCCGGGACTTCGCGGCGCGCCATGCCGAAGCGATCTTCGCCGTCCATCCCAATGTCGAGCGGATGCGGGAATATACCGACGACCTGAACCATCGGCTCGAGAGCCGATTCAATCGCAAGGCGAACAGCGTCAAGCGCATCTATGGCGTCCAGACTGTCGTCGCGCCGACGCGGAGCGAGGCGCAGGAGAAGTATCGGCAGATCCAGGAATGCATCCCGCTCGAAGGGGCGCTGGCCTGGATCAGCGGACATTTCGGCCCGGATTTCTCCAAATACGCTCCTGACGACATCATCCAGAACATCGAAATCCCGGGTATCCAGGGGCTCTTCGATTCCATCATTTACGCGCGGGGCGGGGCGCCGGTCACGGTGCGCGAGGCGGCGCTGATCTACGCGGAAGGCATGGGGATGCCGCGCCTTGTCGGAACGCCGGCGGACATCGTCGATCAGCTGGAGCATTTCATGGACGCCGGCGGGGCCGATGGCTTCATGCTGGCTGCGACGTACACCCCCGGGTGCTTCGAGGAGTTCGTGGATCTGGTCGTTCCGGAGCTGCAGCGGCGCGGTCGGTATCGCTCCGGATATGCTCATGCAAGCCTGCGCGAGAATTTGCTCGAAGACTGATGGGCGATCGGCCGAACGGCACGGTCCTGGTGGCTTTGTCGCGTCGGGCGCGGCCTCGCTCCAGAGCCAGCCTCAGTTGCTGTAGCCCTGCGCCAGGCTGCCCGTCACCAACGACCAGCCGTCCACCAGGTGAGGCGGACCTCGTCAGGCATGTGCGGGCACGATCCGGAAAAGTGGAACCCGGTTTTTCGAAAAGCATGCCCTCGGACTTGATCCGAGGGATCATGCTTGAAAATGATGAGATCATGATGCGATTCAATTCAATCGCATCATGATCTAACCGTGCGGATGCTGGCCGCGGGCCAGCATGAGATGATGCTGCTGGTGATGCATGCCGCGGGTCATGACGCCGATGAAGCCGAGTCCCTGCAACTTCTGCAGATCCCGGGACGGCACCAGGACCGTGAGGGTAGAGCCCCGGTCGCTGTCCGCGGCGGACATGTGCCAATCGGCGACGCCATCCATCGCCGCCGCGTGAGCAGCCACCATGCGCCGGATCGAGTCCCTGACGGGGCCTTCACCCGTCACCAGGAAGCGCATGCCGCCAGTTACCGGCTCGCTCTTGACGTCGGCCGCGAGCGTCACGTTGTTCATGTCGACGAGATGCTGGCGCAGGCCTTCGATGTCGACCTTGGACCAGTCCGTCTCCGGGTCGTTTTCGAGGATCTGGACGATTTCCTGAATTGCCGCGAACGCGGCTTGCCCGGCCTGCGTGGGCGTGGCGGAAGCGGCGCCCGGTGCGGGCGAGCCGCCGTGCATCGCGGCGTGGCCCGCCGGCATATGATGCATTGTCGAATGACCCTCGTTCGAGGCCTGAGCCATGGCGGCCGCCGGAACCAGCAGGGAGAGGGCAGCAAGGATTCGAAGCATGGGGCACCTCGGTTGCATTCCGCGGCGTTGCACCAGCGGATGCGCCGCGCCGCGGCGGGATATATATACATATATATTACGGGGTGCCGACTCCCTTCGGTGCGTAGAGGCCTGCCGGGGATCTGCACGCTGGGGCGCGCCTTGCGGGCGCAAGTCAGAACCGCAGCTCCTTGTCGGCGGCCGTGGCCGCCGCCCCGCATCGGCCGGCCTCAGCCGCCGTAGCTCTGCACCAGGCTGCCTGCCACCAGCGACCAGCCGTCCACCAGGACGAAGAAGATCAGCTTGAACGGCAGCGACACCACCACCGGCGGCAGCATCATCATGCCCATCGACATCAGCACCGAGGCGATCACCATGTCGATGATCAGGAACGGCAGGAACAGGAGGAAGCCGATCTCGAAGGCGCGCTTCAGCTCCGAGATCATGAAGGCGGGCATCAGGATGCGCAGCGACATCTCGTCGGGGGTCGCCGGCGGCGGTTCGCCGGACAGGTCCATGAACAGCTTGAGATCCTTCTCGCGCACGTTCTTCTGCATGAACATGCGCAGCGGCACCACGGCGCGCTTGAGCGCCTCCTCGACCCCGATCTGGTTGGCGACCAGCGGCCTGATGCCGTCGTCGTAGGATTTCTGCAGCGCCGGTCCCATCACGAAGGCGGTGAGGAACACCGCCAGCGCCAGGATCACCGAGTTCGGCGGCGCCGTCGACGTGCCGAGCGCGGTGCGCAACAGCGACAGCACGACCACGATGCGCGTGAACGCCGTCATCATGATCAGGATCGATGGCGCGATCGACAGCACCGTGAGCAGCGCGATCAGCTGGATCGCCCGCTCGGTCACTCCGCCATTGCCCTGGCCGAGGTTGATGCTGATGTCCTGCGCGGCGGCCGGCTCGATCAGCGCGGCGGCGGCGAAGACGGTGGCGGTGATGAAAACTCTACGCGGTCGGACCCATCGCCTCACGTTGGCGACTTGGGACGGCCGAGCAGGCTCGCCATCTCGTCTTCCAGGTTGTCGAGCGAGATTTTCGGGCCCGGCGGCAGGGGGGCGGCAGGTGCGGCGCTGGTCGCGGCAGGCTCAGGCGGAGCCGCGCGCTGCGGCGCCGCG
>JARLJA010000133.1 GCA_031291445.1 Xanthobacteraceae bacterium
CAATGAAGCGGGCCTGATGGCCTTGGGCGGCAATCTGTTCCAGCCCACGGCGGCGTCCGGCCAAGCGGTGACAGGCGTGCCGGGCGATCCGGGCTTTGGCCATATCAACCAGGGCTATCTCGAAGCCTCCAATGTCGATCCGGTGTCGGAAATCTCCAACATGATCGCCGCGCAACGCGCTTACGAGATGAACTCCAAGGTCGTGGAGGCGGCCAGCTCTATGGCCGGCACCATTTCCAACCTGAGGGTGTCATGAGCGCGCGGCGGGGTCGGAATTTCTTATTCTTCGCCATGGCCGCTCTGCTGGCGTCGCCGGTGGCGGCGGACCCGAGGGCCTTGCCGGTTCCGGCGCAGGTGATCTATCCCGGCGACAAGATCACGTCGGCGATGCTCGTCGACGCGCAGGACGCCGGCGCGCCGGAGTCGAATGTCCTGTGGGAGCGCGCCGACATCGTCGGCAAGGTCGCGCGGCGGACCTTGCTGCCGGGACGGCCGATCCCGTCCTTCGCCGTGGAGGAGCCGCGCGCCGTGTCCACGGGCACGCTGGTCCAGCTGGTTTTTGAGCAGGACGGGTTGAGCATCGTCACCACGGGGCAGGCGCTGCAGAACGGCTTTGCCGGCCAGATGGTGCAGGCGCGCAATCTCGACAGCGGCATCGTGGTGACCGGAATCGTCCAGCCCGATGGCTCCATCCGCTGCAGGGACGGCTGACATGCGCTTTCTTTCCGCCTGCGCGCTGGCGTTGTTGGTTAGCGCCGTCGCGCCGGTTCAAGCCGCGGTGCGCATCAAGGATGTGGTCTCGGTCAAGGGCGTGCGCGACAACCAGGTGATCGGCTACGGCCTCGTCGTCGGCCTGCTGGGCACCGGCGACTCCCTGCAGAACACGCCCTTCACCGGACAGTCGCTGCAGGCGATGATGGATCGCATGGGCGTCAATGTCCGCAACGCCAACCTGCGCACGCGCAATGTCGCCGCGGTGATGGTGACGGCGGATCTGCCGCCCTTCGCCGCGCGCGGCACGCGCATGGACATCACCGTCTCCTCCATGGGCGACGCCACCTCGCTGATGGGCGGCACCCTTTTGCTGACGACGCTGAGCGGCGCCGATGGCCAGACCTATGCGGTCGCGCAGGGCGCGGTTTCCGTCACCGGTTTCGCGGCGCAGGGACAGGCCGAAACGCTGACGCAGGGCGTGCCGACGGCCGGCCATATCTCGAACGGCGCGACGGTCGAGCGCGAAATCGTCAGCCGCATGCCGTCCGACGGTCCGATGACGCTGGAATTGCACAATCCGGACTTCAACACGGCCGTGCGCATCGCCGACGCCATCAACGCTTATTCCTGGGCGCGCTATCGACGCCGCGCGGCGGCCGAGCAAAGCCCGAATTCGGTCGCGATCAACCGTCCGCCCAATATCGGCGCCACCCATTTCATCGCCGAGATCGGCGATCTCAGGGTCGAGCCCGACGCGCCGGCGAGGGTGGTGATCGATTCGCGCACCGGAACGGTGGTGATCGGGCTCGACGTCCAGATTTCTCCGGTGGCGGTCACCCAGGGCTCGCTCACCGTGCGGGTGACCGAGACGCCGCAGGTGTCGCAGCCCGCGCCCTTCTCGCAGCGCGGCCGCACCGTGGTGACGCCGCAGACCCAGGTCGACGCGCATGAAGGCGGCGGCTGGGTGGCGGTGATCGGCGGCCGAAGCCTGAAGGGGCTGGTGAACGGGCTGAACCGCATCGGCGTGAAGCCCCCGACCATCATCGCAATCCTGCAATCGATCAAGGCCGCAGGCGCCTTGCAGGCCGACATCATCGTGCAATAGGCCGTCAGCCCAGCGCAAGCTTGCCGGGCAAAGGTGCGGCAAAGGACGAACGCTCATGATCCGCCGCTTTCGCCAGCGCCTGTATCGATTCTTCCCCCCGGCTCTGCTCTGCGCCGCCGCTCTGGTCGCGTGCGCGGGGCCGGTCCGCGCCAACGAGGACGCCGCCGCGGCCGAAGCGCGCCAGGCCGAGACCAAGCCGCCGCAGGCCGAGGCCAAGCCGCCGCAGGCCGAGACGAGGCTTCCGGGCGTCAAACAGGTTCCGTGGCGTAAGCCCGTGCTCGCGCCGATCAAGCCGTTGGCCGTCGATGGCATGAAGGGTGTCGAGAATTTCTGCGGCGCCATCGCCGCCTCGGCCGCGAGCGCGCGCCTCGCCTGGCAGGAACAGCGCATCAGGACGCTCGAGGCCGAGCTGCTGGTCAAGACGGCCGAGCTCGACGTCAAGGCCGCCGAGGTTCGGCAATGGGTCCAGAAACGCGAGCAATTGCTGGCCAAGGCGAGTGAGAATCTCACGGCCATTTACGCCCGGATGAAGCCGGAAGCGGCGTCGGCGCAAATGCAGGCGATGGACGACGAAGAAGCAGCGGCCCTGCTCGCCAGACTGAAGCCCGCCGTCGCCGGCGCGGTGATGAGCGAAATGGACCCGGCGCGCGCCGCGCGCCTGGGCGAATTGTTGTCCGCAGCCCGATCAGACGAGAAGAAATCGTGAAAGCACCCTTGCGCCGTTCGACCGCGATCGCGTCCGTCATTTTGCTGTCCGGCGGGTTGTCGGGCTGTTTCAACGAGCGGTCGCGCCTGTTCGTGGAGCCGCCGCTGTCGCCGGTCGGCAGCGGCTTCGTCGCCTCGACCGATCCGGCCCTGGCGGAACTCGCCTCGACGCGCCATCCCTCGGGGGCGTCGCTGTTCGAGGATGGCGCGGCCAATCTGTTCACGGATTCCCGCGCGATGAAGGTCGGCGACGTCATCACCGTTCTCATCATGATCAACGACAAGGCGACATTCGGCAACAGCACCGGACGCTCGCAGACCGCCCAGGAAAGCATGGGCTTCGATTTCGTCTTCAACCAGAACCAGTTCCAGAACAAGGTCAATTCGGCGGGCGACATCAACTCGTCCAGTTCGTCGAACGGTCAGGGCAGCATCGATCGCTCGGAGAAGATCCAGCTCGCCGTCGCCGCCGTGGTCACGCGCGTTCTGCCGAACGGCAATCTCGTCATCAGCGGCACGCAGGAGGTGCGGGTCAATTTCGAGTTGCGCCTGTTGCAGGTCGCGGGAATCGTGCGGCCGCGCGACATCAGCAAGGAAAACACCATCAATTACGACAAGATCGCCGAGGCGCGGATTTCCTACGGCGGCAGCGGCCGCCTGAGCGAGGTGCAGCAGCCCGCCTGGGGCCAGCAGATCTTCGACGCGCTGAAGCCGTTCTGATGGCGGCCCCGATGGTGGCAAAGGCGACCGGAAAGCCGGAAACCGGCGCGGATGGCGCGAAAAGCGGGATGAGCCTGGCGCAGAATGCGATGGCCTTCGTCGCCGCGGCTGTCATCGCCGCGGGTCTCGGCGGAGCCGAAGGCTTTTTGACGGCGCGACCGCCGCTCGCGGCGAACGGCGCGGCGACGTCTCCGGCGAAAGGCGAGCCGCGCAACGATACGCCGGTCGTCGAGATGGGATCGCTCGATCTGCCGCCGGTCGTCACCAATCTCGCGGCGCCGCCCGACATCTGGGTTCGCATCGAGGGGACGATCCTGTTCGAAGGCAAGATTCTGCCGCATGGCGACGCGCTGGCGGGCGAGATCGCGGGAGACATGCTGGCCTTCATGCGCACGCAGACGCTGGCGCAGATCCAGGGAGTGGCGGGATTGCAGCACTTGCGGCAGGACCTGAACGAGCGCATCGCCACGCGCAGTGAGG
>JARLJA010000134.1 GCA_031291445.1 Xanthobacteraceae bacterium
CTTGATCCTTCCCCCGTGTCCCAAAACGTCGCCAAACGCTTGGAACACAGAAGAATCAACGCCATGCGCCCTGTCCACCAAAATTAAACCGGACAGCCGTGGGCTTGACCCGGCAATCCACGCTTCCTGTGCAGCGGTCGCCCAAAAGAGTGGACCCGCGGGTCAAGCCCGCGGGTGACGCGGAGAAAATGCGGACGACGTCGAGCGGCCGCGTGCGCTCAAGGAAACGCCGCTACCTCGCTTCGCGCGCCCAGGTCGCCGCCAGCGCGCCGATCAGCAGCAGCAGCCCGATCAGGCCGGCGAACACCGGCAGCACGCCGATGCCGCGCACCACGCTGGCGTCGCGCAGACTGACGCCGAGCCAGCCGTCGCCGGCGAACGAGGTGGCGCCGCGCAGCGGCAGGATCCGCGGCACGTCGACACCATTGCCGTCGGCGACGCGGCGGACGTCGCCGCCGGTGGCGTGCGCCAGCGGCGCCAGCGTCTCGGTGGTCGAGGTGACCTGGGAGAACTCCTTGGGATTGACCGGGCCGACATTGACCAGCGCCTTCAGCGTGCCGTCGGTGGCCTGCCACAGGCCGAGCTCGCCGGCGTCGACGGCGGCGCGCCACTGGCCGGGGCCGTCGGCGGTCAGCGTCACCGTGCGGGTCGCGCCCGACGGCGAGGTGACGGTGACGGGCGCAACGCCGTCGGCCAGCGTCTGCCGCCTGACGATCAGCGAATGGCCCTGCACCTGCAGCCGCAGCGCCTCCTCGTCGAGCTCGGGCTGCTTCATCAGCCAGTGCGACATCCGCCGCAGCAGGTCGAGATGCGGGCCGCCGCCCTCGTAGCCGCGCGCCCACAGCCAGATGTGGTCGGACAAGAGCAGCGCGACGCGGCCGTCGCCCTGGTGCGACAGGAACAGCAGCGGCTTGTGGTCGGCGCCCTCCATCAGCGCCGGCGAGCCGGCGTTGCGGGTGTCGACGATGCGGAAGAACCGGCTCCAGTGCGGCGGCTCGGTGTTGGAGCCTTCCAGCTCGCGGGTCACCGGGTGGCGCTTGCCGAGATCGGTGAGCTCGGCGAAGAACGGCTTCTCGGTGACGCCGACCGGCTCGGCCGGCAGCACCGCGTCGAGCGGGGTGCGCCAGATGCTGGTGGTCGAGGCGTAGTCCGGGCCGGCCGCCACCAGCACCGCGCCGCCGTCGCGGACGTAGCGCGCGATGTTGTCGAAATAGGCGATCGGCAGCACGCCCTGGCGGGCGTAGCGGTCGAAGATGATCAGCTGGAATTCGTGGATCTTCTGCTGGAACAGCTCGCGGGTCGGAAACGCGATCAGCGACAGCTCGTTGATCGGGGTGCCGTCCTGCTTCTCCGGCGGCCGCAAAATCGTGAAGTGCACGAGGTCGACGCTGGGGTCGGCCTTGAGCAGGTTGCGCCAGGTGCGCTCGCCGGAATGCGGCTCGCCCGACACCAGCAGCACGCGCAGCTTGTCGCGGATGCCGTCGATGGCGACCACCGCGCGGTTGTTGACCGGCGTGAGTTCGCCCTCCAGCGGCGACGCCTCGATCTCGACGATGTTGGGCCCGGCATGGGGGATCTCGATGCCGAGGCTGACGGTCTGGCCGCTCGCCACCGTGCGTTGGCTCAGCACCTCGCCGTCGCGCCGCACCGTGACCTGGGCCTGCTGGCCGCTGACGCCCTGGTCGTCGAGCCGGTAGGTGATGGTCTGGTTCTGCCCGACGATGCCGAAGCGCGGCGCCGCGACGATGGCGATGCGGCGGTCGCGCTCGTCGCGATGGCCGGTGATCAGCGCATGCAGCGGCGCGGTGAAGCCGAGCGCGGTGGCGCCGCCGGGAATGTCGTGGACGCGGCCGTCGGTGATCAGGAAGGCGCCGGCGACGCGGTCGGTCGGCACGTCGGCGAGCGCGTTGGCAAGCGCGCCGAACAGATGGGTGCCGTCGGTCTCGCCGTCGGCCTGGCCGGCCTCGACCACGCGCACGTCGATGCCCTTGACCGCCTTCAGCCGCTCGACCAGCGCGGCGCGGACCTGCTCGGTCTGCCGGGTGCGGTCGCCGAAATTCTGGCTCGGGCTCTTGTCGACCACGACCACGGCGACCGAGGGCAGCGGCTCGCGCTCCTCGCGGGTCAGCGACGGATTGGCGAGCGCGAGCAGCAACAGCGCCAGCGCCGCGATGCGGATCAGGGCGCGGCCGCGGCGCGCCCACACCACCGCGGCGGTGGCGACCACGGCCGCGCCCAGCGCGATCCACAGCGCGAGCGTCGGAACCAGCGGGGCGAAGACGATCGAATAGTGCATGGCCTACTGCCCCAGCCGTTCGATCAGCGCCGGCATGTGCACCTGGTCGGCCTTGTAGTTGCCGGTCAGGGTGTACATCACGATGTTGACGCCGGCGCGGAAGGCGAATTCGCGCTGGCGCGGCTCGCCCGGCGTCAGCGGCAGCATCGGCTGGCCGTCGGGCGTCATCGCCCAGGCGCCGGCGAGGTCGTTGGAGGTGATGATGATCGGCGACACGCCGTCGCCGCCGCGCGCCGGCCGCGCGGCGCCGTCGTCGTCGTCCTCGCGCGGCAGCGCCTCGACCCAGGTCTGCCCGGATTCGAAGCGGCCAGGGAAGTCGCGCAGCAGGTAGAAGGTCTTGGTCAGCACGTGGTCGCGCGGCACCGGCTCGAGCTCGGGAATGTCGAGCGACGACAGCATGCCGCGCAGCGTCTGCATGCCGGGCGTCTGGGCGTCGGCGCCGGTGGCCTCGACGGCGTCGCGGGTGTCGAACAGCACGGTGCCGCCGTGCTTCATGTAGGCGTCGATGCGGTCGAGCACGGCCTGCGGCGGCTTCGGCGCGCCCGGCACCACCGGCCAGTACAGCAGCGGGAAGAACGCGAGCTCGTCGTGCGCCGGATCGACGCCGACCGGCTCGCCGGCTTCCAGCGCGGTGCGCTGCGACAGGAACAGGGTCAGCCCGGTGAGCCCCGACTTGACGATGGCGTCGACGTCGGCGTTGCCGGTGATGACATAGGCGAGCCGGGTCTGCGTCGTCGCCGCGATCGCGGCCTCGTCGGCGGAACTGGAGGTGGTCGCCGGCGGCGCGGCGGCGGCGTTGCCCTCCGCGTGCGAGGCCGATGGCGGAAGTGCTGCCGCAGCCAGCGCGAGGCCGACCGCGAGCATGGCCGTGACCGCGCGCCGCCGCGTCAGTCCGGACAGGCCCGCGCCCAGCACGGCGACGATCAGGCTGTCCGCCACCAGCAGGATCATCGCCGCGAGCAGCAGCGCGCCGCGCAGGTCGCGCGGCTCCTCGCTGAGATAGCTGATGCGCCGGGCGCGCAGCGCCGAGGTGTCGAGCGGCACCGGGCGATCGGTGCGCGCCAGCGTGTTGACGGCGATCGGCCCTTCGGGCGGACCGTAGAAGCCCGGCGGGTGATCGGCGCTGGCGCGGCTCGTGTCATCGGCGGCGATCGGCCGCGCGGTGGATCCCGGCGAGGTGAAGGCGCCGAAGCCGTCGAGCACGCGGCTCGGCGCCAGCGCCTCCTTGCGGCTCTCGGCTCCGACTTCGGCCAGCGGGCCGGCGTTGTAGCCGGCGAGGTCGACCACGCGCTTGAGCATCTCGACGAAGGCGCCCGACATCGGCAGGTCCGACCAGCGCATGTCGGCGCTGACGTGAAACAGCACCACCATGCCCTTGCCGCGCCGGTCGCCGGTGACCAGCGGCGTGCCGTCGCCGAGCGACGCCCAGCTGCGCGCGGCCAGCGTCGGATCGGGCTCGGCCAGCACCTGGCGCTCGACGGTGACGTCGGCGGGCACGTCGAGGCCGGCGAACGGGCCGTCGGGCGAGAAGCTGACGATGTGCTGCGGCTTTTCCCAGGTCAGGCTGCCGCCGAGGCTGCGGCCGCCGCGGCGCAGCTTGGCCGGCACCAGGTCGTCGTCGCCAGCGGCAAGCCGCGGGCCGGCGAACCGCACCAGCACGCCGCCGGCGTCGATCCAGCCGGCCAGGCGGTCGCGCAATTCCGCCGACAGCGTGCCGACGTCGGCCAGGATGATCATCGGCAGCTTCTGGTCGAGAAACTGGCCGATGGCTTCCGCCGGCGCGCCGCGGTCGCCGACGCGGAGGTCGGCGAACGGCGCCAGCGCGCGGGTGAGGTAGAAGGTCGGCGCCAGCAGCGGCTGCGCGGTTTCGCTGGTCGAGCCGCTGACCACGCCGATGGTGCGCCGGCGCCAGCGCTTGTCGAGCAGCTGCACCGCGCCGGCGGAACGTTCGCCGGCGATCTCGAGCCGCGTGATGTCGTTGCGCAGCTCGACCGGCAGCGCGAAGCCGGCCTCGGTCTCGACCTGCTGCGGCGCGAACTGGAAGCGGGCCTCGCCGATCGGCGCGCCCTTGACGTCGAGGGCGCGGACCACGCCGGCCTCGGGCGCGTCGCCGGTGGCGCGCAGCACCTGGACCGTCATCCGCGCGGCGGCGTTCTCGGCGCCGGCCAGCGCGTGCGCCGGCGGCATGCCGCCCTCGACCACGGCCAGCGCGCCGTCGCCCGCGATCTTGCCGAGCCCGTCGATGAAGGCCGCGCCGTTGCCGCTGTCGACGCCGTCGCTGAGCCAGACCAGATCGGCGCCGCCGGTCGCGGCGATCAGGCGGGTGAGCGCGGGCAGCGTCTCGGCGCGGTCGATCGCGTAAGGCTTCGGTGCAAGCTGGCGCAGCGCCACGCGCGCCGCGCCCGCGGTGATCAGCGAGAGGTCGCGCGCGGGCTCCGACAGCGGCACCAGCGCCACCGCGCGGCGGTCGCCCTCGGCGTCGGCGATCATCTGGTCGGCGGCGCGAAGGCGCGCGTCCCAGCTCGCCGCGGCGCTCCAGCCGTCGTCGATCAGTACCACCAGCGGCCGGTTGTCATGGGCGACGCCGCTCCTGGGGTTGAGCACCGGGCCGGCCAGCGCGATCATGATCAGCGCGGCGATGCCGAGGCGCAGTGCGGCGAGCCACCATGGCGTGCGCGCCGGGGTCTGCTCCTTCGGCGCGATGTCGAGCAAGAGCCGCGTCGGCGGAAACGCGATGCGCCGCGGCCGCGGCGGAATCACCCGCAGCAGCCACCACAGCGCCGGCAGTGTGACGAGGGCCGTCAGCAGCAGGGGCTCCGCGAAGGAGAGGGGAATGCCGCCGATCATGCCCCCGGTCCTGTTCTGACCGCGAGGCCGTCGCGGGCCGCGGTCAGCCTGCCATGGAGCATCAGCAACAGCTCGGCCGCCGAGCGGCCGGTGGAATGAACCGCGAAGCTCCAGCCGAGCCGGTTGGTCTCGGCGCGGATCTGGTCGCGGTGCAGCGCGAGCCGCGCGATGTAGTCCTTCGTCCAGGTCTCGGCGCGGCCGGCGATGACCACGGTGCCGGCCTCGGGCTCGACGAATTCGACGCGCCCGGCATAGGGGAAGGCCTCCTCGGCGGGATCGACCACCTGCAGCAGGATGCCGCGCGCGCCGGAAGCCGACAGCGCCGACAGCAGCGCACGGATGTCCTCGACCGGCGACCAGAAGTCGGACAGCACCACCATCTCCGACAGCGTCGAGGGCACGAAGGACGGCGGCAGGCTCAAGCGCGGCGCGCGGTCGTGCAGGATCGCCTCCGCCATGCGGTCGATGATGTTGCGATTCGAGCTCGGGTTCATCAGCCCGGGAATGCCGACCCGTTCGCCGCCGGCGACCAGCAGTTCGGCCAGCGCGAAGGTGACGATCAGCGCGCGCTCGAGCTTGCTGTCCCGCGCTCCCTTGGAGGCGAACGCCATGGAGGCCGAGCGGTCCGGCCACAGCCACACGGTGTGCGCGGCCTCCCACTCCCGTTCGCGGACATAGAGGTGGTCGTCGCGGCTGGAGCGGCGCCAGTCGATCTTGTTGGACGGCTCGCCCGACATGAAGCGGCGATACTGCCAGAAGTTCTCGCCGGCGCCGGCGCGGCGGCGGCCATGCAGCCCGTGGATCACGTTGCCGGCGATGCGCCGCGCGTCGAGCACGAGACGCGGCAGCGCCGCGGCGAGCGTCCGGCTTTCGCCGTCGGCCCGCCGCAACGCCAGCGTTTCGTTCGCCGCGTGGTCATGGCTCCCGTGATCGGTCAGCGCCATCAGCCGATCCGTGCCTTGAGCTGGCGAATCACCTCCTGGATGGTGTGGCCTTCGGCCCGCGCGGCGAACGACAGCGCCATGCGGTGCTTGAGTATGGGTTCGGCGAGGTCGATGACGTCGTCGATGGAGGGGGCCAGCCGGCCGTCGAGCAGGGCGCGGGCGCGCACCGCCAGCATCAAGGCCTGGCTGGCGCGGGGACCCGGGCCCCACGCGATCAGTTTCCCCGTCGGGCCGCCGTCGGGCCCCGGTCGCGCCGAGCGCACCAGGGTCAGGATGGCCTCGACCACCGACTGGCCGACCGGCAGGCGGCGCACCAGCCGCTGCGCGGTCACCAGCGTGTCGGGTGTGATGGCGGCCTTGGCGTGGGTGTCCTCGGCGCCGGTGGTCTCGAACAGGATGCGGCGCTCGGCGTCGCGGTCCGGATAGTCGACGTCGATCTCCATCAGGAAGCGGTCGAGCTGGGCTTCGGGCAGGGGATAGGTTCCCTCCTGTTCCAGCGGGTTCTGGGTCGCCAGCACGTGGAACGGCTTCGGCAGGTCGTGGCGGGCGCCGGCCACCGTGACGTGCTGTTCCTGCATCGCCTGCAGCAGCGCCGACTGGGTGCGCGGGCTGGCGCGGTTGATCTCGTCCGCCATCAAGAGCTGGGCGAACACCGGCCCCGCGATGAAGCGGAACGAGCGCTTGCCGGTGGCGCTTTCGTCCAGCACTTCGGCGCCGAGAATGTCCGAGGGCATCAGGTCGGGGGTGAACTGGATGCGCTTGCTGTCGAGGCCGAGCGTGATGCCGAGCGTCTCCACCAGCTTGGTCTTGGCAAGGCCGGGAACGCCGATCAGCAGCGCGTGGCCGCCCGACAGGATGGTGATCAGGGTGTTCTCGACCACGCGGTCCTGGCCGAAGATGACGGTGGCGACCGCGTCGCGCACCGCGCGGACCTGGCCCGCGACCTGTTCGGCCGAGCGCACGATCGCGTCTTCCAGCTTCTCGACCCCCGCCTTCTCGACGCCGTCTGTGCCTGCCATCCGTATCTCCTCGAGGCGCGCCGCGTGGCGGGCCGGTGATCCCGGGGCGCCGGCGCCGTGCGCCGGCCCGGGGTGAACCTGTCTCCAGCAAACTCCACGCTAGCAAGCTTCATGCTAAACCGTGTGGCGGGACAAGTATGTGTTCAAATCGACTGTCCCCACCATATCGAGCGGGATTAGGGTAGATTGATCACGATATGGCGACCGTTTCGATGCACAGGGTCTAGGCAAACCATGGCGAAGCAAGGGCAGATCGCAGAACCGCCTCCGGGCCAGGGCCTGGATGGACTGGCGGCCGCCGCGCGCGACGCCGGCCAGCGCGGTCTGCCGCCGGTTCATTTGTGGAATCCGCCGTTCTGCGGCGATCTCGACATCCGGATCGCGCGCGATGGAACATGGTTCTACCTCGGAACACCGATCGGCCGGCCGGCGCTGGTGCGGCTGTTCTCCACCATCCTGAAGCGCGAGGGCGACCGTCACTTCCTGGTGACGCCGGTGGAGAAGGTCGGCATTCGCGTCGACGACGCGCCGTTCCTGGCGGTGGAGATGCGGCGCGAGGGCGAGGGCCGGAGCCAGGTGCTTCATTTCAGGACAAATGTCGACGACTGGGTGACCTGCGACGCCGCCCACCGGCTGCGCTTCGACGCCGGCGCCGCCGACGGCCTCGAGCCGTATCTGCACGTCCGCGCCGACCTCTGGGCCAAGGTGACCCGCGCGCTGTACTACGATCTGGTCAATCTCGGGGTCGAGGAGACCGTCGACGGCAAGGCGCGGTTCGGGGTGATGTCGTCGGGCGAATTCTTCGCCATGGCCGACTCCGACGCAGCGAAGGCGGCGCCGTGACCGAGCCGTTGTCCCAGGGCGACGTGGCGGCGTCGGAGTTTTCCACCGCCGAATTCTTCCGGCGCGCCGAGGCGCGCCTGACGTTCGAGATTCCGCCGGCGCTGCACGACGCCAGCGTGATTCCGCCGACCGGCGACCACGGCACCGACCGCATGCTGCAGATCGTCGCCGAGGAGCGGCCGATCCGGCCGGCGGCGGTGCTGATCGGCATCGTCATGCACACCCAGCCGACCGTGCTCCTGACCCAGCGCGCCGCGCATCTCAACGACCATGCCGGGCAGATCTCGTTCCCCGGCGGCAAGATCGATCCCGAAGACGCCACCCCGCTCGACACCGCGCTGCGCGAGGCCGAAGAGGAGATCGGGCTCGAGCGCTCCTTCGTCGATCCGATCGGCTATCTCGACGTCTACGCCACCGGCTTCGGCTTCCGGATCCTGCCGACGGTGGCGCGGGTGCGCCCGGGATTCGCGTTGCGAGTCAATCCCGACGAGGTCGACGAGGCGTTCGAGATTCCGCTGGCGTTTCTGATGAACTCGGTCAATCATCAGCGCCACTCGAAGGAATGGCGAGGGATCATGCGCTCCTATTACGCCATGCCGTTCGCGGATCGATACGTATGGGGCGCCACTGCAGGGATCCTGCGCGTGCTTTACGAGCGGATCGTGAAATCATGATACGGCCGGTGCTGACGGAAGTCGGCATTTTTCTGGTTCCGTTCGCCGCCTACGCGCTGTTTCTGGTCCTGACCCGCGCCGGCTTCCTCAATCCCGCGTCCTGGTCGAGTGTCATCATCCTGCGCCTGGCGCTCGGCGCGCTGGTGCTGGTGGCCGCCAGCGTGCTGCTGCTGGTGCGCTTCTCCGGCGCGCCGGCGCATTCGACCTACGAGCCGGCCCATTTCGAAAACGGCCGGCTGGTGCCGGGGACCGAGCAATGACCACGGCGGCGCTGCGCGATCCCTCGTGGCTCACGGCCGCCCCGACCGGCCGGGTGCTGGCGCTGCTGAACTGCGACGGCGAGGAGGCGCGGGCGGTCGGCGGCGCGGTGCGCGACGACCTGATGGGGCGCGGGGTCGGCGAGGTCGACATCGCCACCACCGCGCTGCCCGAGGAGGTCATGCGCCGCGCGGAGGCTGCCGGCATCAAGGCGGTGGGCACCGGCCTCGAACACGGCACGGTGACGCTGGTGGTCGACGGCCGGCCCTACGAGATCACCACGCTGCGCGAGGACGTCGAGACCTACGGCCGCAGGGCCAAGGTCGCCTTCGGCCGCGACTGGGTTGCCGACGCGCGGCGGCGCGACTTCACCATCAACGGCCTGTCGGCCAGCGTCGACGGCGTGGTGCACGATTACGTCGGCGGGCTCGACGACCTCGCGGCGCGACGGGTGCGCTTCATCGGCGATCCCGAGCGCCGGATCGCCGAGGATTACCTGCGCGTGCTGCGCTTCTTCCGCATCCATGCCGCCTATGGCGAGGGCGAACCCGACGGCGCCGCCTATCTCGCCTGCGTGCGCGCCCGCGAGGGCGTGGCGACGCTGTCGGCGGAGCGGATCCGCGCCGAGCTGCTCAAGCTCGTGGTGGCGCCGCGCGCCGCGGCGGCGCTCCAGGCCATGGCCGACGGCGGGCTGCTGCAGACGGTGCTCGGCGGTATCACCTATCACGGGCCGTTCGAAGCGATGCTCGGCGTCGAGCATTGCCTCGGCCATCCGCCCGACGCGCTGCTGCGGCTCGGCGCGCTCGCGGTGGCGGTGACCGAGGATGCCCGCCGCATCGCCCAGCGGCTGCGGCTGTCCAACGCCGAGGCCAAGCGTCTCGATTCCATGGGACATCGCTGGTGGCGGCTCGCCGGCATGGACGACGACGTGGCGCGGCGGCGGCTGTACCGGCTCGGGGTCGAGCGCTACCGCGACCGCATCATGCTGGCCTGGGCGCGGGCCGGGCGCCAGGCCGACGCCGAGCGCTGGAGCGCGCTCGCGACCTTGCCGGACCGCTGGACCGCGCCGAAGTTTCCGCTCAAGGCCGCCGACATGATCGCGCGCGGCATCGGCGAGGGCCCGGCGCTCGGCCACATCCTGACGCTCGCCGAGGACGCCTGGCTCGCCAGCAACTTCACCGACGACCCCGAGGCGCTGCGCAAGATCGCCGACGACACCGTGGCGCGCTTCACGCGGGAGCACAGGCTGTAACGCCCTGTCATTCCGGGGCGCCGCCGGGCTATTTCTCCGGCGTCATTCCGGGGCGCGCGCACGCAGGTGCGCGCGAGCCCGGAAACCATACTCCCGGTGCCGGCTTGTGGCACCGCGATCGCCAGTCGTGCCCTCCGGGAATGGATGGACGTCGAAGAACATCCGACGCCCTATGGATCCCGGGCTCGCGCGCGTTGCGCGCGCCCCGGGATGACAAGCGGTCACCCCCTTACGGCCACTTCACCTCGGGCGGCATCGAGGACAGGATCGAGGCGACGTTGCCGCCGGTCTTCAGTCCGAAGATGGTGCCGCGGTCGTAGAGCAGGTTGAATTCGACGTAGCGGCCGCGGCGAATGAGCTGCTCCTCGCGCTCCGCCGCGGTCCACGCCGTCGCCATGTTCGCCCGCACCAGCTCCGGATAGATGCCGAGGAACGCCCGCCCGACATCGCGGGTGAAGGCGAAGTCCGCCTCCCAGTCGCCGCTGTCGAGCCAGTCGTAGAAGATGCCGCCGATGCCGCGCGGCTCCTTGCGGTGGGGCAGGTAGAAATACTCGTCGCACCAGGTCTTGAACTTGTCGTAGGGCGCCACCGCGGCGTGGGCGTCGCAGGCCGCGCGGAACGCGGCATGAAAGGCCTGCGTGTCGGGATCGTCCTGGGTGCGGCGGCGGTCGAGCACCGGGGTGAGGTCGGCGCCGCCGCCGAACCAGGCCTTGGTGGTGACCACGAAGCGGGTGTTCATGTGGACCGCCGGCACGTGCGGGTTGCGCATGTGGGCGATCAGCGAAATGCCGGAGGCCCAGAACCGCGGGTCCTCGGCGGCGCCGGGGATCTGGGCGCGAAACTCCGGCGCGAACTCGCCGTGCACGGTCGAGCAGTGGACGCCGACCTTCTCGAACAGCCGGCCGTGCATCATCGCCATCACGCCGCCGCCGCCGGCCGCGCCGCTGTGGTCGGTGCGCTGCCACGGCGTGCGGACGAAGCGACCCGGCGCGCCGGGGGAGCGCTCGGCCGGTGACGCGTCCTCCAGCGCCTCGAAGGCCGCGCAGATGTCGTCGCGCAGCTGCTCGAACCAGGCCCTGGCGCGCGCCTTGCGCGCGGCGATGTCGGTGCTCGTCATCAAACTCTCTCAATCTTCTTCGCCGCCGGCCGGCAGGGCCGGATCAGATCAGGTTTCGCCGTGTCCGTCGACGCTGCCGCCGGTCTGCCGCAGCGCCTCACCGAGCGTCATGGCGACCGCCATTGCGACGTTGAGCGAACGCAGCCCCGGCGCGATCGGGATTACCAGCCGCGCGTCGGCGGCCTCAGCCACCGCGTCGGGCACCCCGGCCGATTCGCGGCCGAACAGCAGGATATCGTCCGCGGCGAAGCGGAAATCGAGATAGGGGCGGGCGGCCTTGGTGGTCATCAGCACCAGCCGGCCGCCGTCTTCTCGCCGCCATGCCTCGAAATGGCTCCACGACACGTGGCGCCGGATCGCCACCTGATCCAGATAGTCCATCCCGGCGCGGCGGAAGTGGCGGTCGCTGACCGGAAAGCCGGCCGGCTCGATGATATGGGCCTCGACCGCAAGGCAGGCGCACAGCCGCAGAATCGTTCCGGCGTTCTGGGGAATGTCGGGTTGATACAGCGCGATCCGCATCCCGCGGGACCTCCGATTCCCCGGCCGGAGTTACGCCAAAACCCCAGCGGGGCAGGGTTTTCCGGCGTTGCCTGAAAGTCAGCCGATAGCGGGCTTGCGCTCTTCCGGCAAGGGTGCCAATAGAACCACTCTGGACCGTGTGTTCCGGCCGCTTTGCGCCGGGGCCTATGGTCGTTTCTGCCACCGCGGGGGGCCGCGGGCACCCGGGGACTCCTTCCGGATCGCGTCGCTTCGCGGCGATGCCGGACGGTTCCGCCGGCTGCAGATCAGAAAGGGCTTGGGATCGTGACGACCTCGACTTCGGCGGAACACAGCCGCCGCGATTTTCTCTACGTCGCAACAGGGGCGGTGGCGGCCGTTGGAACGGTTGCCGCGATCTGGCCGCTCGTCTCACAGATGAACCCGGACGCGTCCACGATTGCGGCCGGCGCGCCGATCGAAGTCGATCTGGCGCCGATTGCCGAAGGCCAGGCCATCAAGGTGTTCTGGCGCAGCAAGCCGATCTACATCATGAACCGCACCAAGAAGCAGATCGAGGAGGCGCGCGCCGTGGCGGTGTCGAGCCTGCCCGATCCGCAGTCCGATCAGGCGCGGGTCAAGGAAGGCCACGATCAGTGGCTCGTCGTCATCGGCATCTGCACCCATCTCGGCTGCATCCCGATCGCCCATGAGGGCAGCTACGACGGCTTCTTCTGCCCGTGCCACGGCTCGCAATACGATTCCTCCGGCCGCATCCGCCAGGGGCCGGCGCCGGCGAACCTCGCCGTCCCGCCCTATTCCTTCGCGTCCGATACCAGGATCAAGATCGGCTAAGCCGGTTTTCGAACGCCCGTCTCGCCTCGCATTTCCCAGGATCGCATCATGAGCGGACCATCCCAATATCAGCCGCAGAACGCCGTATTGAAGTGGGTCGAACGGCGCCTTCCGATCGGCGGCCTCATCCATTCCTCCTTCATCGGCTATCCGACGCCGCGCAACCTGAACTACTGGTGGACCTTCGGCGCCATCCTCTCGATGATGCTCGGCGTCCAGATCGTCACCGGCATCATCCTGGCGATGCACTACACGCCGCATGCCGACCTCGCCTTCAAGTCGGTCGAGGCCATCGTCCGTGACGTCAACTACGGCTGGCTGCTGCGCTACCTGCACTCCAACGGCGCCTCGATGTTCTTCATCGCCGTCTACATCCACATGTTCCGCGGCCTCTATTACGGGTCGTACAAGGAGCCGCGCGAGGTGCTGTGGATCCTCGGCGTCATCATCTACCTGCTGATGATGGCCACCGGCTTCATGGGCTACGTGCTGCCGTGGGGCCAGATGAGCTTCTGGGGCGCCACCGTCATCACCAACCTGTTCTCGGCCATCCCTTACGTCGGCGACAGCATCGTCACCTTGCTGTGGGGCGGCTACGCCGTCGGCAACCCGACGCTGAACCGGTTCTTCTCGCTGCACTACCTGTTGCCCTTCGTGATCGCCGGCGTCGTCGTGCTGCACGTCTGGGCGCTGCACGTGGTCGGCCAGAACAACCCGGCCGGCGTCGAGCCGCAGACCGAGAAGGACACCGTGCCGTTCACGCCCTACGCGACCATCAAGGACTCGTTCGGCATGACCTGCTTCCTGGTGTTCTTCGCGTGGTTCGTGTTCTACACCCCGAACTATCTCGGCGACCCGGACAACTACATCCCGGCCAATCCCGGCGTGACGCCGGCGGAAATCGTGCCCGAGTGGTACTACCTGCCGTTCTACGCCATCCTGCGCTCGATCCCGAACAAGCTCGCCGGCGTGGTGGCGATGTTCAGCGCCATCCTGGTGCTGGCGTTCCTGCCCTGGCTCGACGGCGCCAAGGTGCGCTCGGCGCGCTACCGGCCGCTGGCCCGCCAGTTCTTCTGGATCTTCGTGGTGGTGTGCCTCGGGCTCGGCTATCTCGGCTCCAAGCCGCCGCAGGGCATCTACGTGGTCGCGGGCCGCATCCTGACCGCCTACTACTTCTTCCACTTCCTGATCCTGCTGCCGATCCTGAGCCGGGTCGAAAAGGCGCGGCCGGTGCCGAACTCGATCGCCGACGACGTGCTGGGCAAGGCCGGCGCGCTCAAGGCGGTCGGCTCCGCCATCGTCGTGCTGGCGGCCGCCGGGCTGCTGCTGATCGGCGGCGTCTCGCAGTCGCGCGCGGAAGAAGAGACCCCGCCGACGCTGTCGTGGTCGTTCGCCGGCCCGTTCGGCAAGTTCGACCAGGGCCAGATCCAGCGCGGCCTCAAGGTCTACAAGGAAGTCTGCTCGAACTGCCACTCGCTGAACTACATCGCCTTCCGCAATCTCGCCGATGCCGGCGGTCCCGGCTATTCGGAGGAGCAGGCGGCGGCGCTGGCGTCGACCTACAAGATCAAGGACGGCCCCAACGAGACCGGCGACATGTTCGAGCGGCCCGGCCGCCCGGCCGACTATTTCCCCGCGCCGTTCGCCAACGAGCAGCAGGCCCGCGTCGCCAATGGCGGCGCGGCGCCGCCGGATCTGTCGCTGATGGCCAAGGCGCGCGGCTATGATCGCGGCTTCCCGACCTTCATCTTCGATCTCGTGACCCAGTTCCAGGAAAAGGGGCCGAACTACATCGCGGCCCTGCTCCAGGGCTTCGAGGAAAACCCGCCGGCGGACTTCAAGCTTCCCGACGGCTCCTACTACAACAAGTACTTCCCGGGCCACTCGATCAAGATGCCGAAGCCGCTCAGCGACGGCCAGGTCACCTACGACGACGGCGCGCCGCAGACGGTGCAGCAGTACGCCGCCGACGTCGCCGCCTTCCTGATGTGGACCGCCGAGCCCAAGCTCGAGGCCCGCAAGAAGCTCGGCCTGCAGGTCATGATCTTCCTGATCATCCTCGCCGGTCTGCTGTACTTCACCAAGAAGAAGGTGTGGGCCGACGCGCACTGAGCGCGGCGCGACCTCGCTGCCTTCGACGGCAGCTCACCACCTCACCATAGTCATCCCGGGACGACGCGAAGCGTCGGGCCCGGGATCCATACTCACGGTCGTGGTTATGGATTCTGGGCTCGGCGCGCGAAAGCGCGCCGCCCCGGAATGACGAGGGAAACGACGACGGGCGCTGGTTGCGGCGTGACAGTGCAGTGACAAGCGATGCAATGACAATGACGAAGGGCTCCCGCGGGGGCCCTTTTTCGTTTCGGCACGTTGTTGCAAGACCATGATGGGATGAGGTGAGATGATCCGTTATCGTCATACTCGGCGTCATTGCCGGGCTTGACCCGGCAATCCACGCTTTCTTCCGGGAAGCGGCGGCAAAGTGTGGATGCGCGGGTCAAGCCCGCGCATGACGAGTAAAACAACAAACAAGAGCATGACGGATCTGGTCTGGCATAACCCCTCACGCCTTGCACTCGCGCCCTCTACACGACGATTTGCATCCGCGGCATGATTGCACCGTAGCGGCGAAGGCGGCATGGTGCGGGCCGTCCGCCCTTTCAAGACTTCTGGAGGAAGCCCATGGGAACGAACATCACTTTCAAACGCCCCGACGGCAAGGACGCCAAGGGCTATCTCGCCAATGCGTCGCGCGGCAACGCGCCGGGGGTCATCGTGATCCAGGAATGGTGGGGGCTGTCCGAGAACATCAAGGGCCTGACCGACCGCTTCGCGCTCGCCGGCTTCGACGCGCTGGCGCCGGATCTCTACG
Source organism: Xanthobacteraceae bacterium (assembly GCA_031291445.1). Taxonomy (GTDB): domain Bacteria; phylum Pseudomonadota; class Alphaproteobacteria; order Rhizobiales; family Xanthobacteraceae; genus Bradyrhizobium_A. Next base: position 15,458 of record JARLJA010000134.1, read on the forward strand.
ACGGCGTCGTGGTCCCGTATCACGACACCGACGCGGCGAACAAGGAAATGACCTCGCTCAACTTCATGGATGCGACGCTGCAGACCGTGCGCGGCGCCGCGCAGTATCTGAAGCGCAACGGCGCCAAGGTCGGCCTCACCGGCTTCTGCATGGGCGGCGCGGTCACCATCATCGGCGCGGCGCACCTGACCGAACTGAGCGCCGCGGTGGCGTTCTACGGCATTCCGCCCGAGCAGGCGGCCAAGCCCGCCGACATCAAGGTACCGTTCCAGGGCCACTTCGCCAACCGCGACGACTGGTGCACGCCGGCCGCAGTCGATGGCTTCGAGAAGGCGCTGAAGGCCGCCGGCAAGCCTGCGGATATCTTCCGCTATGACGCCGACCACGCCTTCGTCAACGAGCAGCGCGCCGCGGTGCACGACCGTCAGGCCGCCGAACTGGCCTGGGGCCGCGCCGCCGAGTTCTTCACCAAGCATCTGGGGTGAGCGTCGCCGTCGTCGATCTGCGCCGCCAGCCCCGGTTTCGCGACGTCATCGCGGACCGGGTCTGGCGCGCCTGGTGGCGGGAGCGCGGCACGCCGCTCGCTGAACTGACGGCCTGGGTCGACGGTTCGCTCACCGCAAACGCCATCCCGTTCATGATGGTGGCCCATGACGGCCCCGACTTCGCCGGGGCCGCCTCGGTGATTGCCTCCGATCTCGCCGAGCGGCCGCAGTACACGCCGTGGGTGGCCACCGTGTGGGTCGAGCCCCAATTCCGCGGGCGCGGCATCGGACGCGCGCTGGTGGCGCGGGCCGCGGCGGCGGCCTTCGCGCTGGGCCACGAGACCCTCTACCTCTGCGCGCGCGAGCAGCTGCACGATTTCTATGCCGGGCAGGGTTGGCTCCCGCTCGAGCGCGGTGTCGGGGAACGGCAGCTCATGGTTTTCAGCCTGCGGGCCGCACCGGCCGGGCGGGATGTGGGGGCCGCGACCCCGATACCCTGAGATTCGGCCGCCCGCGGCCTCCGAGGGGCCCTTGACAGCACCCTTGACAGCACCCTTGCCAGATGCTGCTTTGCGGCCATGAACGCCCGCATCACCCCGTCCCGTTATTGGTGGCCCACCTCCTGAAGGTGGCCGGTGCGATTCCTTTCATTCACTTCGCAATCGTCAAGGCCGTCATTGCACTGCGACGGCCTTCTGTTCGTGTGCTCTGCATGACGCGCCATTCTCCGGAAAATGCAGGACCGAGGACACGATGAACAGAACCGTCTTCTCCCTTCCGCCGCACAGCGCCTACCGCACCGCCGCGGGCCTCGACGTCACGCGCCGCGTCACGCCCTTCACTGGCGGCGCCGCGCTCGACGCGCTGATCGACCTGCTCGACAGCCGCCGCGGCGTGATGCTGTCGTCCGGCACCACGGTGCCCGGCCGCTACGAGAGCTTCGACATGGGCTTCGCCGATCCGCCGCTGCGGCTGGAGGCGACCGGCTACGACTTCTTCATCGACGCGCTCAACGCCCGCGGCCGGGTGCTGGTCGGCTTCCTCGGCGACACGCTCGCCGACCCCGCGGTGGCGGTGACGGAGAAGACTTCGACCCGGCTGTCGGGCCACATCATTCGCGGCGAGGCGCCGGTCGACGAGGACCAGCGCACCCGGCGCGCCAGCATCATGACGCTGGTGCGCGCGATCGTGGCGGCGATGGGCCTGCCCGGCGATCCGCTGCTGGGGCTGTTCGGCGCCTTCGCCTACGACCTCGTATTCCAGATCGAGGACCTGGTGCAGCGCCGCGCCCGCGAGGCCGACCAGCGCGACATCGTGCTGTTCGTGCCGGACCGGCTCTTGGCCTATGACCGCGCCACCGGCCGCGGCGTCGAACTGGCTTACGAATTCGCCTGGAACGGCGCGAGCACCGCCGGGCTCGACCGCGCCACCCCCGACAGCGTCTACCTCAAGTCGCCGCGCCAGGGCTTTGCCGATCACGGCCCGGGCGTCTACCAGGCCACCGTACAGAAGGCGCGCGAGGCGTTCGCGCGCGGCGACCTGTTCGAGGCGGTGCCCGGTCAGCTGTTCGGCGAACCGTGCGCGCGCACCCCGGCCGAGGTGTTCAAGCGGCTCTGCAAGATCAACCCGTCGCCCTACGGTGCGCTGATGAATCTCGGCGACGGCGAGTTCCTGGTGGCGGCGTCGCCGGAGATGTTCGTGCGCTCCGACGGCCGCCGGGTCGAGACCTGCCCGATCTCGGGCACCATCGCGCGGGGCCGCGACGCCATCGGCGACGCCGAGCAGATCCGCCAGTTGCTCAACTCGGAGAAGGACGAGTTCGAGCTCAACATGTGCACCGACGTCGACCGCAACGACAAGGCGCGGGTCTGCGTGCCCGGCACCGTCAAGGTGCTGGCGCGCCGCCAGATCGAGACCTATTCCAAGCTGTTTCACACCGTCGATCACGTCGAGGGCGTGCTGCGGCCCGGCTTCGATTCGCTCGATGCCTTCCTGACCCACGCCTGGGCGGTGACCGTGACCGGCGCGCCGAAGCTGTGGGCGATGCAGTTCGTCGAAGACCACGAGCGCTCGTCGCGGCGCTGGTACGCCGGCGCGATCGGCGCCATCAGCTTCGACGGCGGCATCAACACCGGCATCACCATCCGCACCATCCGGATGAAGGATGGGCTCGCCGAGGTGAGGGTCGGCGCCACGCTGCTTTACGATTCCGATCCCGTCGCCGAGGAGCAGGAGTGCCAGACCAAGGCGGCGGCCCTGTTCCAGGCGCTGCGCGGCGATCCGCCGAAGCCGCTGTCGGCGTTCGCGCCCGACGCGCTGGGCTCGGGCAGGAAGGTGCTGCTGATCGACCACGACGACAGTTTCGTCCACATGCTGGCCGACTATTTCCGCCAGGTCGGCGCCGAGGTCAGCGTGACGCGCCACACCCACGCGCTGCAGATGCTGGCGGCGAAGTCCTGGGACCTGCTGGTGCTCTCCCCCGGACCGGGGCGTCCGGAGGATTTCGGGATCGCCAAAACCATCGACGCCGCCATCGCCAGGAAGCTGCCGGTATTCGGCGTCTGTCTCGGCGTGCAGGCGATCGGCGAGTATTTCGGCGGCCGGCTCGGCCAGTTGACCAAGCCCGCCCACGGCCGCCCGTCGCGGGTCACGGTCCACGGCGGCACGCTGATGGGCAACCTTCCCGCCGAGGTGGTGGTCGGGCGCTATCATTCGCTGTTCGTCGAAGCCGACAGCATGCCCGCCGTGCTCAAGGTGACGGCGGTCACCGACGACGGCGTCGCCATGGCGATCGAGCACACCTCGCTGCCGATCGGCGGCGTTCAATTCCATCCCGAATCTCTGATGTCGCTGGGCGGCGAGGTCGGGCTGCGGATCGTGGAAAATGCATTTCGGCTCGGCGCGCCGCGCTGAGCTTTCAGGAGAACCTCATGGACGCCATGCCCGAATTGAAAGCCAGCATCCGGACCATTCCCGACTATCCGAAGCCCGGGATCATGTTCCGCGACATCACCACCCTGCTGGGCGATGCCCGCGCCTTCCGCCGCGCGGTCGACGAACTGGTGCAGCCCTGGGCCGGCTCCAAGGTCGACAAGGTCGCCGGCATCGAGGCGCGCGGCTTCATCCTCGGCGGTGCGGTGGCGCATCAGCTCTCGGCCGGCTTCGTGCCGATCCGCAAGAAGGGCAAGCTGCCGCACACCACGGTCAGGATCGCCTATTCGCTGGAATACGGCGTCGACGAGATGGAGGTGCATGCCGACGCCATCGGACCGGGCGAGCGCGTCATCCTGATCGACGACCTGATCGCCACCGGCGGCACCGCCGAGGGCGCGGTCAAGCTGATGCGCCAGATCGGCGCCGACGTGATCGCCGCCTGCTTCATCGTCGACCTGCCGGAACTCGGCGGCGCCGCCAAGCTGCGCGCCATGGGCGTCCCGGTGCGGACGCTGATGGCGTTCGACGGGCATTGAGCGGCCGCGATCGTCGCCTCACCCTCCACGTCATTCCGGGACGCGCCGCGATAGCGGCGCGGGCCCGGAATCCATAATCACCAACGTCGATTTGAGATGACGGCGTGGCCGGCTCGGTGGCCACCGCCAGGACCGGGATTATGGATTCCGGGCTGAGCGCCGGTCAAACCGGCAAGGAGTAGGAGGTGGAAGTCCTCTGCAGTGAAGGTGTAGCGAACCGCACTGGCCCCGAGCCGTGCGCCGTCGCCCGCGAGGGCGAGGGCGAAGCGTCGGCAGGAGAACGCA
>JARLJA010000135.1 GCA_031291445.1 Xanthobacteraceae bacterium
CAGGGGGGGGGGGGTTTGGTGGGGCCGTTCCCAGTACCCAATAATCAGGTTGGCGCCCCGCACCACGATCTCGGGGCGGGGGCCGCGCGCCCCCGGCGCGTCGGTGGGGTCGACGATGCGGACCTCGCAGCCGAGCGTGGCCCGCCCCGCGCCGCGATGGCGGCCCCTGGCGCGGCCGTCGCCGATGTGCTCATTCCAATGCAGCAGGGTGGCGATCGGCGACAGCTCGGTCATGCCGTAGGCCTGGGTGAAGCGCACGTTCGGCAGCGCGCCCATGGCGCGGTCGAGCACCGCCTCGCTGATCGGCGACGCGCCGTAGGTGATGTTCCTCAGGCTCGACAGGTCGTGGGACGCGAGCCGTGGATGGTCGACCAGCATCTGGATCATGGTCGGCACCAGCAGCACGTCGGTGACGCGCTCGGCCTCGACCGCCGTCATCACGCCCTCGGGCGTGAAGCTCGGGATCATGACGTTGGATCCGCCGCTGAGCAGCAGCGAGAACATCGCCGCGCCGTTGGCGAGGTGGAACATCGGCGCGGCGTGCAGGTAGACCGCGGTGCCTGGAAACAGCCCCTCGCCCAGCGCATTGAGCGCATTGGCCATCAGGTTGCGGTGGCTGAGCATCACGCCCTTGGAGCGCCCGGTGGTGCCGCCGGTGTAGAAGATGCCGGCGAGGTCCTCGCCGTCGGGCATCGCATCAGTGATCGCCTCGCTGCGCGCGACCAGCGCCTCGTAGCCTTCGAACCCGTCCGGCGCGTCGCCGTCGTCGGCATGGACCAGCGTCAACCCGGGGATGGCCTGGGCGAGCGCGATGCCGGTCGCGGCGAACGTCTTGTCGACGAACAGCAGCCCGGCGCGGCAGTCGCGCAGCGCGTCCTCGTTCTCCAGCGCGCTCCAGCGGATGTTGAGCGGCACGATCACCGCGCCGGCCCAGCCGGCGGCGAGATAGAGCTCGAGGTAGCGATCGCTGTTCAGCGCCAGCACCGCGACCCGGTCGCCGGGGCCGACCCCGAGCGCGACCATGCCGCCCGCCAGCCGCGCGACGCGTGCGCCGGTCTCCCGCCAGACCCGGCGACGCCCGCCGAACACCGTCGAGGGCCCTTCCGCGTTGATCTGCAGCGCCCGCCGCAAGCCGTGGGTGATGTTCATCCCGTTCCTCCCCTTGGTGGTTTCCGTCCCTGTTTTCCCGGTGCGGACGCTTTGCGCGCCGTCTTGGTTTTTGGTCCGCCCCGCGCCGGTTTGTCCGGCGTCGCGGCGATGCCTTCGGTGAGGCGCAGCGTGAACTCGTCGGCGATCTCGGCCGGCGACGACGCGCCGTCGCGTTGATACCAGTGTCCGATCCAGTTCAACGATCCCGCGATGGCGAATGCCGACAGCTTGGGGTCGCACCGCCTGACCGAACCGTCGGCGATGCCGGCGGCGATGTAGTCGCGAAACGACCGGTCGATCTTCTTCTTGGCGGCGCGGACGATCCGGCGATGCGCCTCGGTGAGGTCGCGCGGATCGAAGCGAACGAGGCTCGCGCCGAAATCGGTCGCCATCAGCTCCGCATAAGCATGGACCAGCTTGCGCAGCCTGGCCAGACCCGGACCGCCGCCGGCGTCGATCGCGGCGATCGCGTCGTCGACCAGTTCCCGCCCCAGCGACCAGCAGGCATAGAGGATTTCGTCCTTGCTGCGGAAGTAGTTGTAGAGCGCCGGCTTGGTGATGTTCAGCCGTTCGGCGACGTCGTTGAGGGTGGCGCGGTGATAGCCCTGTTCGAGGAACAGCTGCACCGCCACCCGCAGCACCGCGTCGCGTTTCTCGTCGCGCGCCCGCCGCCGGTTCTCGAACGGCAGCCAGGGCGAGGCGTCGGCGGGGGTCGGGCGGCTGTCCATGCGGTGGCTGCGGGCCTGGGCGATTGCGTTGACTCTGGGCGGGATCGAGCGATATATTACCCGCGGGTAAGAAAAAGTCCAACGAGTCATTTTTGGGAGGATGCGATGTCCAATCGCGTGGTCGTGGCCGGCGTCGGCATGATTCCGTTCGCCAAGCCGGGCGCCAGCGCGCCCTATAACGTCATGGGCACGGAGGCGGCCAAGCGCGCGCTCGCCGACGCCGAGCTGGCATACGGCGCGATCGAGCAGGCCTATGTCGGCTACGTCTACGGCGACTCGACCTGCGGCCAGCGCGCGCTCTACCCCGTGGGCATGACCGGCATCCCGGTCGTCAACGTCAACAACAACTGCTCGACCGGCTCGACGGCGCTGTTCATGGCGCGCCAGGCGGTGGAAAGCGGCGCGCTCGATTGCGTGCTCGCGCTCGGCTTCGAGCAGATGAAGCCCGGCGCGCTCGGCGCGGTGTTCACCGACCGGCCCAGCGCCTTCGACGACTTCGACGCCGCCGCCAACAAGCTGGTCGACGCCCCCGGCGTGCCGCTGGCGCTGCGCTATTTCGGCGGCGCCGGCCTCAGCCACATGAAGAAATACGGCACCCCGCTCGCCGCTTTCGCCAAGGTGCGCGCCAAGGCCAGCCGCCACGCCAAGAACAATCCGCTGGCGCTGTTCCGCAACGAGGTCACCGCCGAAGCTGTGCTCAACGACCAGGTGATCTGGCCGGGCGTGATGACGCGCATGATGGCGTGCCCGCCGACCTGCGGGGCGGCAGCTGCCGTGCTGGTGTCGGAGGCCTTCGCCGCCAAACACGGCCTCAACGGAAAAGTGCGGATCGCCGCCCAGGCGATGACCACCGACACCGCGTCGACCTTCGACGCCGGAGACATGATGCAGCTGGTCGGCTACGACATGGCGCGCGCCGCCGCCAATCGCGTCTATGAGGCGGCCGGCATCGGCCCCGACGACATCGACGTGGTCGAGCTGCACGACTGCTTCGCCCACAACGAACTGATCACCTACGAGGCGCTCGGGCTGTGCGCCGAAGGCGACGCCGCGCGCTTCATCGACGACGGCGACAACACCTACGGCGGCAAGGTCGTCACCAACCCATCCGGCGGCCTGTTGTCGAAGGGCCATCCGCTCGGCGCCACCGGGCTCGCGCAGTGCTACGAGCTGACCCGCCAGCTGCGCGGCACCGCGGCCACCACCCAGGTCGACGGCGCGCGGCTGGCGCTGCAGCACAATCTCGGGCTGGGCGGCGCCTGCGTCGTCACGCTCTACGAACGCGCCTGAGGCCCCCCATGGTCGATCAATCCGCTGTCGGACGCAGCTTCACGCCCGTGACCGCCCAGGTTGAGCCGGGACGGCTGCGCTATTTCCTCGACACCCTGGGCGAAACCAATCCGCTCTACCGCGACGCCGCGGCGGCGCGCAGCGCCGGCTACACGGCGACGCCGATCCCGCCGACCTACCTGTTCTGCCTCGAGTTGATGGATGCGCCCGATCCGTTCGAGTTCCTCACGGCGCTGGACATCGACCTCGCCCGCGTGCTGCACGGCGAGCAGAGCTTCGTCTATCACGCCCCCGTGGTGGTCGGCGACACGCTGACGTTCCGCTCGCGGGTGGTCAGCGTCGCCGAGAAGAAAGGCGGCGCGCTGACGCTGATCGGGGTCGAGACCGCGGTCACCAACCAGCACGGCGCCCATGTCGCCGACACCTCCCGCACCATCGTCGTCCGCAATGAGGTAGCGTCATGACCGAGCTGCGCACCATCGCCGTCGGCGACCGCATCGTCCACAAGACGTTCCCGGCGATCACCCGCCACAAGCTCGCGCTCTATTGCGGCGCCTCGGGCGACCACAATCCGATCCATGTCGATATCGACTTCGCCCGCGCCGCCGGCTTCCCCGACGTGTTCGCCCACGGCATGCTGGTGATGGCCTGCCTCGGACAGTCGCTGACCGACGCGGTGCCGCCGGACCGCATCCGCTCGTTCGCGACGCGCTTCGCCGCCATCACCCAGCTCGGCGCCAAGCTGACCTGCGAGGGAACCGTCGCCGAGCTGTTCGAGCACGCCGGCGAACGCCGCGCCAAGCTCACGCTGACCACCAAGGACGAACGCGGCGAGGTCAAGCTCGCCGGCGAAGCCGTGATCGCGATCTAGCGTACGATGACTTGAGGTTGGACTATTTCCGTCATCCTGAGGAGGCGCGAAGCGCCGTCTCGAAGGATGAACGGCCCGGGCCGCGCATCCTTCGAGACGGACCGCGAAGCCGTCCTCCTCAGGATGACGGATGAACGTGAGCGAATTTGGTTCCACCATACTCCAGCGTCAGCACGCCACGCCGAGAAAAACAAAGGGAAGGACGACGGATCAATGAGCAAGCTGCAGGGCAAGGTCGCGATGGTGACCGGATCGGGGCGCGGCATCGGCCGCGCCATCGCGCTCAAGCTGGCGAGCGAAGGCGCCAAGGTCGTGGTCAACGACCTCGACGCCGCGCCGGGTGAGGCGGTGGTGGCCGAGATCAAGGCCATTGGCGGCGACGCCATCGCGGTCAACGGCAGCGTCTCCGAACCCGGTTTCGCCGACCGCTTCGTCGGCGCCGCGGTCGAGACCTTCAAGGGCCTCGACATCATCGTCAACAATGCCGGCTACACCTGGGACGCCACCATCCAGAAGATGACCGACGAGCAGTTCCAGGCGATGCTCGACGTCCACCTGGTGGCGCCGTTCCGCATCCTGCGCGCCGCCGCCGAACCGATCCGCATCTTCGCCAGGCAGGAGGCCGAACAGGGCCGCGAGGTGTTCCGCAAGGTGGTCAACATCTCGTCGATCGCCGGCCTCTACGGCAATGCCGGCCAGGCCAGCTACTCGTCGGCCAAGGCGTCGCTGATCGGCCTGACCCGCACCATGTGCAAGGAGTGGGGGCGCTACAAGGTCAACGTCAACTGCGTCGCCTTCGGCCTGATCAACACCCGCCTGACCCAGCCGATCGAAGCGCAGCAGAAGACCATCGACGTCGCCGGCCGTGACATCAAGGTGGGCGTCCAGCCGCACATGCTGGAGGCGATGTCGCGCATGATTCCGCTCGGCCGCGGCGGCACGCCGGAGGAAGCCGCCGACGCGGTCTACCTGTTCTGCAGCCCCGAGTCCAACTACATCAGCGGTCAGGTCGTCGTCGCCGGCGGCGGCCTGCTGATCTGACGCCGGTCACCGGGAGCATGCCAATGTCGATGGTTCTGACGGAACAGCGGGGCGCGACCGCGCTCATCACTCTCAACAATCCGGCGCAGATGAACGCGCTCGGCGGTACGCTGCTGGCCGACCTCAGCGCGGCGCTCGACGCCGCGCTGGCGGACACGGCAGTCCGCGCCATCGTGCTGACCGGCGCCGGCAAGGGCTTCTGCGCCGGCGCGCAGCTCGGCGGGCCGACCTTCGAAGCCGGCAGCGACGTCGGCTCCCTGCTGCGCGACGGCGTCAGCCCGCTGATCGAGAAGATGCGGGCGGCACGGGTGCCGATCATCGCCGCGGTCAACGGCCCCGCCGCCGGCGCCGGCGCCGGCCTCGCGCTCGCCGCCGACATCGTGATCGCCGCGCGCTCGGCCCGCTTCATTCTCTCCTTCGTCAAGCTGGGCGCCGCGCTCGACGCCGGCACCTCGCTGTTCCTGCAGCGCGCCATCGGGGTGCCGCGGGCGCGGGCGATGGCCCTGCTCGGCGAGCCGGTCACCGGCGAGCTGGCGGCGCAGTGGGGGCTGATCTGGAAGGCGGTGGACGACGCCGAGTTGCTGGCCGAGGCGCTCGCGGTCGCCCAAAAGCTCGCCGACGGCCCGCCGGTCAGCCTCGGCCTGATCAAGCAGCAGATCGAAGCCGCCTGGCAGGCGCCGCTGGCCGTTGCCCTGGAGGGCGAGGCCGAGGCGCAGGCGCGCGCTTTCGTCACCGACGACCTGCGCGAGGGCGCCACCGCCTTCGTCGAGAAGCGCTCGCCCCGCTTCACCGGGCGCTGAGGTGATCGGGCGCCGGCACTCCTGAACTCCGGCACGGCATCCTCGAGTCGCAGCTCGTCAGGCAGAGCCGCGACCGCGCCGGCGACGCCGATGTCGGCGGTTCGCTCCTGCGCCGCCAAACCGCATTCGACCAGCTCCGGGCAACCGCCGATTGAGTTTGTCCAGTGGCTCTGTTACCTACCATGGCCTCGGAGCGGAGCCCGGCCATGAAGACAATCTCGATCGTGACGCCCTGCTACAACGAGGAGCTGAACGTTCGCGACTGCTACGAGGCGGTTCAGCGGCTGTTCGAAGGCGAGCTCAAAGGCTACCGGCGCGAGCATGTCTTCTGCGACAACGCATCGACCGACGATACGCTGCGGATCCTCCGCTCCATCGCGGACGGCGACCCCTCCGTGCGCGTCATCGTCAATGCGCGCAACTTCGGTCCGCTGAAGAACACCTACAATGGCGTCATGGCCAGTTCGGGCGATGCCGTTCTCCTGTTCCTCCCCGCCGATCTCCAGGATCCTCCGGAGCTCATCCCCCAGTTCGTCAAGCTGTGGGAAGCCGGAAACGAGATCGTCTATGGCATCCGCGCCACGCGCGAAGAGGGCTGGCTGATGCGCAATTTGCGCAATGCCTATTATCGCCTGTTGACCCGCTTCTCGGAGATCGCGGTGCCGCCGGGCGTGGGCGATTTCCAGCTCGTCGACCGTCGCGTCGTCGACGCGATGCGGCAAGTCCATGACGGCTACCCATTCATGCGAATGATGACGTTCGAATGCGGCGGCCGTGCCGTCGGTGTTCCTTACACTTGGCGGGCGCGAAAGAAGGGGTTCAGCAAGAACAAGGCTTCCGCGCTGATCGATCAGGGACTGAACGGCCTTGTCTCGTTTACCAACGCGCCGCTGCGACTTGGGCTGTTCGTCGGCTTCGTGCTCTCGTTCCTGAGCCTGGCCTACGCGTTCATCAACCTGTTCATCGGCCTGGTGCGTTACCAGAAGGTCGCCGAGCCCGGAATCATGACCCTCATCGTCGCGATCTTCTTCTTCGGCGGCATCCAGCTGTTCTTCATGGGAATGATTGGCGAATACATCCTGGCCATCTACGGCCAGGTGCGGGGCAAACCCGTGGTATTCGAGCGTGAACGAATCAATTTTCCACCCGCGTCAGTCGCAGGCGCGCCGAACCCGCCCACAGCATAACCCTCGCACGAAGCCGGGCGCGCGAGCAATCTAGAGCGTGATGACTTGAAGTTGGGCCAGTTCCGTCATCCTGAGGTGCGAGCGAAGCGAGCCTCGAAGGATCGACGGCCCGGGCTGTCGCCCTTCGAGACGGACCGCTGCGCGGTCCTCCTCAGGACGACGGGTGAGCGTGAACGAACCTGAACTCATCACAGTCTAGAGGCCACCGATCGCGTTCCGAATTCGCTGCGCGATTGCCGCGGCGGACAGACCGGCCCGCGCGAGCAGCGCATCCCGATCGCCGGCGGTTGATATCTTTCCGGCGACCTCCGGAATCGCCAGGCCGAAAACCGGCGGGCGCCCCCTCGCCGCCGCAAGGCACGTCGCCACGGCGGCGTAAAGGCCTCCCCGCGCGATGTGCTCCTCCACCGTGACGATCGCCCGTGCCTCGCCTGCGAGCTCACGCACGAATCCCTCGTCAAGCGGCTTGAGGCATGCAGCGCTGACGACGCCGACCGCCATCTCGGACGCCAGGACCTCGGCGGCCTCCAGACAGGCTGATGCGATCGGTCCGCTGGCCAGAATGACCACATCGCGGCCCTGCCGCAGCACCCTCGGCGTTCGCGGCTCCCAGGCCTCGGAACCTGCGAGCACGGGCTCTCCCGACCGGCTCAGGCGAAGATAGGATGGCCGCCCGCTCGTCGCGATGGCGGTGGTAATGGTACGCACCTCATGCGGATCGCAAGGCACGAAGACCTCCATGCCCGGCAACGCGCTCATCACCGCGACATCCTCGATGGCGTGATGCGTATAGCCCTGGCTGCCATAGGCAAATCCGGCCCCCACTGACACCACCTTGACGTCGGCACCGTGATAGCAAACATCGTTGCGCAGCTGCTCCAGGCATCGAAAGGTCGAAAAATTCCCTATCGAGTAGATGAACACGGTCTTGCCGGACAGGGCGATACCGGCGGCGACGCCCGCCATGTTCTGTTCGGCGACGCCAACGTTGACATAGCGTTCGGGGATCCGACTGGCGAAATGCTCGAGCACCGAAAAGCCGAGATCGCCGCACAGCAGCCAAAGATTCGGATTCCGCTCGGCAAGCTCCGTCAACGCGGCGACGAAGGTGTTCCTCATGCCCCGACCTCCGCCAGCGCCTGCGCGAGTTGCGCCGCATTCGGCGACTTGTAGTGCCACTCGAGACGATCTTCCATGAACGAGACGCCGCGGCCCTTGATCGTGTGCGCGATCACGACGGTCGGCTTGCCCCTGGCCTGCGGCACCGATTCGAAGGTCGTCGCCAGCCGTTCCAGATCATGACCATCGATCTCGACGGCATGCCATCCGAACGCACGCCACTTGTCCGCGAACGGTTCGAGGGCGAGCACCTCGGATACGCGGCCGAAACTTTGCAGCTTGTTGAAATCGACGACCGCGACGAGATTGTCGAGCTTGTGATGCGGCGCAAACAGGATCGCCTCCCAATTCGACCCTTCGTCGCATTCGCCGTCGCTCATGACGCAAAAGATCCGGTTCGCGCGACGATCCGCCTTCGACGCCATGGCCATGCCGACCGCGATCGGCAAGCCATGCCCGAGCGAGCCCGTCGACACCTCGACGCCGGGTACGCCGTGACTGATATGGCCGGTCAGCTTCGAGCCGTCCTTGCAGTAAGTCGCCAGTTCGGCGACCGGAAAGAAGCCCCGCTCCGCCAGCGCCGCGTAGAGAATTGCCGTCGCGTGTCCCTTGCTCAGGATGAAGCGATCGCGGTCCGGATCGGTCGGCCGTGCCGGATCGTTCTTGAGAATGCGCGCATAGAGAACGGCCAGGATATCCGCCATCGAAAGGCAACCGCCGATATGCGACGCATTGGCGGCGTGCACCATGCGAAGTGTGTGTCCGCGGATGCGCCTTGCGAACTCGGCGACGTCAGGAGTGTTGGACATACCAGGCCACCGTTTCCTTCAGACCGGAAGGGAGATCGATTCGAGGCTCCCAGCCAAGCGCGGTGAGGCGCGAGATATCGGCCTTCAGCACCTTGACCTGGTCCGGCCGATAAGGGACGTCTCCAAAGCCGAGCTCCGCGGCCGGATTGACCATCTCGCGCAGGGCCGTCACCGTGTCCCGGAGCCTCGGCGCGTCGGATGCCCCGAGATTGTAGATGCCTTGAGCCCCCTTGCTCTCGATCACCGTCCGGAAGCCGGCCGCCGCATCGCGGGCGTGCAGGAATCCCCACAGTTGCTCGCCGGCCGTCAGCGGCATGCGCTTTCCGGACCGCAACGTCCTGATCAGGTCCGGAATGATCCAGAAATCGGCATCCTTCGGACCGTAGGTCGAAAAGATCCGGAGCCACGCGAACCGCATCCAGCCGGACGTGGCAATCTGCTCGGTCATGCCACAGGCGGCCAGCTTGGCCTTGCCGTAGAGCGTCGTCGGCCGGGCAACATCCTCCTCCCGGATGGCGCGCTGGTATGGTCCGTATTCGGCCTGCGAGCCCGCCCCCACGAAAGCCTTCACGCCGATTTCCGCACAAAGTGACGCGAGCTCCACGGCATCGACGATATTGCGTGCCTGGGCCGGGCTGTTCCGATCCGTGTTGCCCACCCCACGCCATGCGAGATGAACGACGACTTCGGGCTGAAACAGCTCCAGCGGGCGGCGCAAGCCGGCGATATCGTCCAGGGAGCCTTCGAGCAACCGGATCCGGCCCAGAACATCTTGCAGCCGCCACCGGTCGGTCTGCGGCCGCACCACAACCGCCACCTCGTGCCCGCGAGCGATCAGGTCTTCGACGAGATAGGATCCCAAAAAGCCGCTTCCGCCGGTCACTGCGATGCGCATCGGGGCCGGCCTCACATCAACCGGACGAGTTCGTTGACGCCGCTCAGGATGCGATGGTGACCGGGCACGCGCCCGGGCAGGTCGGCAATCGCGAAACGCAGACGGTGCGTCGTCTTGAACAGCGCAATTCTCAGAAAGTACAGCGCGATCAGCCGTCGATCTTCGATCGTCGGCCGGTCCAGGCCGTAACCCGCCAGCAGCGGCGCGTGCCGCCGTTCCGGGTGGAAACTGATCGCCATGGCGACGTCGAACAACGGGTCGCCGACCAGCGCGTCCTCCCAATCGAGAAGCGAGGTGACGCGCCTGGTATCGGGATCGACGCAGACGTTGTGCGTACCCGGATCACCATGGAGCAGGCGCCGCGGCCGGGCCGCAACCGAGGGCCGCATGGCCTCGAACAGGTGCAGGATCGTGTCCGCATCAGCCGCCGTGATGTAGCCTGCGTCGACGCATGTGCGCGCGTGATCTTGCAGACGGAGATCAATATAGTCGGTCCAGGCGTCGTGGACACCGCGCGGCGCATCCTCGCCTCCCGCGTCGCCGTCGAGCAGACCGGCACCCGTGCCTTCCACCTCGTGGACGAGCCGCAAGGCAAGACCAAGCCCTCTCAGAAATTCGGGCTCCACGTCGAGGATGGGATCACCGAGCTCGCGCAGGACGATACCGTCCGCGAACGCCAGGACGGAGAAATCGAACGGGGCGCCACCGCCGGTGAACTCGACGGCGCGGGTTTCCGGGACCAACGCGGCACGACCGACGGTCCCCAGCCAGTTGCGCACCCAGCGGTCGAACAGCAGCGTGCGATCTTCCACAAACAGGTCCGACAGGGTGCTGCGAAAAACGACGGTCCCGTCCGCCCGATCAAGACGATGGACCAGATGAAAGCTGCCCGCGGCAAGTGGCCGCACCTCGCCGCCGAGATGCAGCTTCGCCGCGAGCTCGGCAATGGCCGGGACGCGCGCCCGGAGTTCGCCGTCCGCACGTTCCCTGAGCGAGCGAAGCAACTCATCCTCCACCGGAAGATCCGATTTCAGATGAAACATCCGCCGCCGCGCGGCGCGATCAAGGCGCAGCAGCGGACGGCGTTCAGGTTGCTTCGCCGCCACCTTCACGCGAGTTTCTCATACCCGAAGTGCGGGAGCATGATCCCCGTGATGCTCTTGATGACCGCCTTCTGCTCCCCGGTCAGCTCGTTCATCGTGGCGATGTTCGCCTCGGTGGTCGGAGTGCGGATCGTGCCCCAAGGATAGACCTGCTCCATCTTCCTGCCGTTCCACGACGGCTCGAGCAGGCTGTCATCCCACGAAATTCCGAGCTGGTTCGCGAGCTTGCCCAGGGTACCGCGGCGGTCGGCGACCAGATCCTCGAACCGCAGGATATGGAACCGATCGGGGAATTTGGCTGCAAAAACCAGTGCGTGATGCTGCATCATCGCCCACGTCCACGAGTAACGCTCGATCGACAACGGGAACGGACGCTTGATCGTGTCGGCAAAGGCTGACCACGGGTTGCGCACGACGTGGATGACGTGCCCCTGCTTGAAGTCCGACAGAATTCGATCGGCGTCGAAGCCGATCACCGGGCTGTAGCCGACATAAGCCACTTCCCTGCCGCTCTTGTTGAGATTGAGCCAGCTCCGGAACGTCGCCTCGAAGAAGGCAGCGACCAGGTTGCCGCGCGAGGTACCCTGCTTCTCGATGATCTCGACGAAAGCCTGCTTCCGCAGCTTCTCGTCGATCTTGAAGTCGGCATTGCGGAACTTGCTCGCGTTCGGATTGCGCGCGACCGTCTTATATTCCTCGTCGAAGAACATCTCGTAGTATTCGCCCGCGGAATGCCCCATCGGAAAATCCGGATAGCGATATTTGAACGGATAGAGGGAAGACAGAAAATCCGCCTGGCGCGCGTTTCCAAGCTGGGATTCGAAAGGATAGACGTAGAGCTCCGGGTGGCCATCGAGAAAGCGATGGGTGGTGTTGCCGCCATTTTCGTACATCGCTGAAATCATCAGCATGCGAAAGTCGTCTTGATAGGCCATTGCACGTTCCTTCGTGGTGTCTAAGGATTGAATTGCCGAGTATCGTTGGATGGGCACTCGAGCGGATCGCGCCCCCCGGTGTGACCGCGTGCACGCAGAGGCCTAGCTACAGAGTCCTAGCTCATGGCCAGCCCGCGAGTCTGAACACCGCGCAGTCCTCCCGTACCCAGGATCCGCCCGATCTGGCCGAGCGTGACCGCACGCATGTCCCCGCCGTCCTGGAATGCCCGGTACCACTCGACCGTCAGTCGCAGCGCATCGTCGAGCGAAAGCAGCGGGCGCCAGCCGAGCTGCGTGGCCGCCTTGGTGCAATCAAGCTTCAGACATGCGGCCTCGTGCGGGTGCTCGCCGCCATCGTTCTGCCAGCCCGCGCCGGCACCCCAAAGACGAACTACGCGGTTGACTACGGTCTCGACGGAGACCTCGCTGTCCGCTGACGGGCCGAAATTCCAGGCCTGGGCGAACGCCCCTGGGCGCGCGAAGAGGCGCTCCGCCAGCAGCAGGTAGGCCAGCACGGGATCGAGCACGTGCTGCCAGGGACGGATCGCCAGAGGATTCCGGATCAGCAGCGGCTCCTCCGCCATGAAGGCCCGCATGGCATCGGGGATCAAACGATCCTCTGCCCAATCCCCGCCGCCGATGACATTGCCGGCGCGCGCGGTCGCGACGCTTGCGGAAGACGGGGTGGAATAGAAGCTGCGCCGGTAAGCGTCCGTTACCAGTTCGGCACATCCTTTGCTGTTGCTGTAGGGATCGTGCCCGCCGAGCGGATCCGTCTCCTGATAGCCCCGTGGTACATTGCGGTTCTCGTAGCATTTGTCGCTGGTGACGACGACCACCGCCCGCACCGACGGCGCGTGACGGACCGCCTCCAGCAGGTGCACGGTGCCCATCACATTGGTCGCATACGTCGACACCGGATCCAGATAGGAGCGGCGTACCAGCGACTGAGCCCCCATGTGAATGACGATGTCCGGCCTCGCCTCCGCGATCGCCGAACTTACCGCCGAGAAATCGCGAAGATCGCCGATGCAGTGATGGAGGTCGCGTTCGATGCCGGCCGCCGCGAACAGATTGGGTTCGCCCTCTGGCGGCAGCGCAAAGCCGAACACCCGCGCGCCAAGGGAGTGGAGCAGAAGCGCCGTCCACCCCCCCTTGAAGCCGGTGTGGCCGCTCAGGAAGACCCGCCGCTCCCGCCAGAAGTCGGTGTCGATCACCACACTCTCCAACTGGCCGTGCCCTCGCTCCATTGCTGCTCGAGGAAGTTGCGGTCGCGCAGGGTATCCATCGGATGCCAGAAGCCGCGATGGACATAGGCTCGCAACTGGTCGGTCTGGGCCAGGGTCTGCATCGGCACCCGTTCCCAGACGGTCTCGTCGTCCGAGATCAATCGACCGACCGAGGGCGACAGCAGAAAGAAGCCGCCATTGATCCAGCCGCCGTCGTCGTCCGGCTTCTCCTGAAAGCTGACCACCCGATCGCCCTCGACTCCGATGGCGCCGAAGCGCTTGGCCGGGCGGACCGCCGTGACCGTCGCGAGGCGGCCATGCGACTTGTGAAACGCCAGCTGGGCGCCGAGATCGATATCGGCAACCCCGTCGCCGTAGGTCAAGGCAAAGGTCTCTTCGCCTTCCACATGGTGCAGGATCCGCTTGATGCGCCCACCGGTCTGGGTCTGCTCGCCGGTATCCACCAGCGTCACCCGCCAAGGCTCTGCCGTCTGGCGGTGGATGTCCATCCGGTTTTCGGCGAGGTGAATCGTCACGTCGGACATATGCAGGAAGTAATTCGCGAAATACTCCTTGATCAGGTAGCCCTTGTAGCCGAGGCAGACGATGAAGTCGTTATGCCCGTAGTGGCTGAAGATCTTCATGATGTGCCAGAGAATCGGACGTCCGCCGATTTCGACCATCGGCTTGGGCCGGACGGTGGTTTCCTCGGAAATCCGGGTCCCGAGACCACCTGCGAGAATGACGACTTTCATGGCGACCTTTTAGCGATGGAACGGCCCGCCCGTAACCCCGGCCGCATTCCGCCAAAGCACTTTCCGGATGCAACACCGAGTTGGCAGGCGCTTCCTGGATCTCTCCCGGGGCGGCGACTGTGGCAGATATGCAACAGCGCCCCGGTAGGTAGCGCCGACGCCAGTATCAAAGCATGAGGGGGATGCCAGAAAGCTATTCAGACCACGATCTCCACCGCATCCGAGCCTTTGTTCGACAACCAGGCGACGTGTTCACAGACGACGTCGAGATACCATTTCCCGGACGCATTTTCAGGAACACGGAAGGTCGCGCGCAACCTTACCTCCTCGCCTGGTCCAAGGTTGCGCGGCAACGCTACCCTGTTCGCCGCCTCGATCATCGCTGAGGCCCCGACCTCGCCCCGTCGAAGGGCGAGATTGGTGGCACCTATGCTCCCGACATTGCTTGCGAGCAATACGGTGTCCCCGACATTTCGAACGTCAACTTCCATGGAAACAAAGCCGCTTCCCACTTCTATGCTCTCGGCCTTGACGGTAACCTTGGTATTCCCGTTCGGGTCAGAAGAGTACACCGAGCCGACCGACTTGATCGCGACAAGATCGTTGCGGGCGGCCGCCGGCTGTGACGCAAGTGCATTGAAAGGCAGATCACCCAGCTGGGTCTCGACAAACCCCGCACGGCCTACAAGACGTCTCGCCGAGAACCCATGACGTCTCAGCAGGTCATCCAGATATTCCTGCGTAAAAGGATTTTCCAACGTCCCGTACCGAGCCATCTCCGCCAGCAGGCCCTCCTCGAACTCCTTGTTACCAGGTACCCACGCGCCCTCGACAATACCGAGCGCCCCGTTTCGCCGGAGCCACTTCGAGCAATTTGCCATGCACGCTTCTTCATCAATTACGTGATGCAGCACATCATAGAAGATGACCCCATCGAAGCTCGCATCAGGGAATTCAAGCTCCTCAATCGTTCCAACGAGAAATCGAACGTTTTCACCTAAAGAAGGGCACGCATGGTGAACCGCGGCACCGTCGAGCCGAACTCGCGCTATGCGCGTGAACTCCTCGGACGGGTCAAAAGCAGTTACGTTGTAGCCGAGGAGCGCCAGAATCTCCGTCAGCCATCCTGGACCGCACCCGACCTCGAGAATGTGGGCATGGAGCGGCAGATCCATCGCTTGCAAGATGCCCGCCGCGTTATGCATGTTGTAGAAAAACTCCGGATGACCAGGAGCCTGATCAAACGGCTTCGCGAAGAACCAGGAGTCTGATTTCAGTCGCACGGCATAGGTTTTCGCTGCCTCGACGTAGGCCTCCATGTTCCCGCGAGCGTCCGCCAGGAACCGGCGGCGCCCCGAAAATGTGTTCCGGCTCGGCTCGGTTCGACGGAACCAGGCTCGATTGAATATCACGTCAGCTCCCTCCTCTCAGAAGCATATCGATACGTCACAAAACGCGTGATCGCGGAGACAAGACCTCCGCGTAGGAGCTACGGTAACCTCAACTTTTTCTGCACGAGCTCGCATCAACTCTATTGCAGCTTGTACGCTATCTGCGCCAAACTTCAAAGTAGAGTCCGGTGGATGACAAGGGGATACGCGTGTCGCCAAACATACGCCTACTGACATTTGCCATTACAGCTGCCTTGATACCCACGACCATTCTGGTAATCCTTCGCGGTCAAGCAATAGTAGCAGGCGTCGATACGGCTCATCACTTGCAGCTCGTCGAGGAACTTATCCGCTACGGCGGCGTGCCCCCGAGCGACGCGACGACGCTCGGTGTCATGACGGACTACCCACCTGGCGCCCACTGGATCGCCGCCCTCGTTGCGCCACT
The DNA here is from genome assembly GCA_031291445.1 of Xanthobacteraceae bacterium. GTDB lineage: Bacteria > Pseudomonadota > Alphaproteobacteria > Rhizobiales > Xanthobacteraceae > Bradyrhizobium_A. The sequence goes on from JARLJA010000135.1 coordinate 15,751, forward strand.
GGCTGGATCAGGACTCGTGGCCATGACCTGGGTCGCCATTGCTGCGATTCTCGTCTGCTACGTAATGCTGTTTTGGCTTTCACAGCGCGAGCTGGCGATCGCGGCTGCGGCGGCTCTCGGCATCTGCATCTTTTGCCTTGCCGGCCTACGCAGCCAGGTCGGATGGGAGGTGAGCGGCAGCTTCTTTTATCCGCAACTCGTGGCCGACGTCTTCTTTTTCGGATTTCTCTGCTGGCTCGCAGTCGTAAAGGACCCGATCGGATCTGGATCGCTTGCTCTTCCCTTGTGGGGTGCCGGACTGATGTATGTGCATCCGCTCGTGGCAATGCAGGCCATGGGTGCGGGCCTCGGGGCAATGCTGTCCATCACGTTGATGCAGTGGCGCGCCAATCGGTATTTAAGCAGCAGGTCCTTGCTCGCAATCGGCGCGGCAACCTGCGCCTCGCTGGTCATCATTGGCGTGCACCCCGCGTTTGGTGTCATGCGGCTGATCGCAAACTGGAACGGTGGCACCAACATAGCGATATCCCACGTTTCATTTATCCTGCTTCCGGGACTCGGCGCAGTCGCTGTGTTGCTCTGGTTGTGCCTTTCGGGCCGAGGTTCGCGCACCGATGCCATTATCGGCGGCGCACTGGCATCCTCGATCGCCCTTTTGATCCTTCAAGACATCGCGTGGCTGTGGCTTGGACAGGGATCGCCCTATGCCGTTAAGAAACACCTGTTCGTTCTGACCAGCGTGCTCGCGGTGTCGGTCGCGAGGTTGGCGGGCCGGGCTCTGACGGCGTGGTGGAAATCGATTCCGAGCGATCTGATCACCATGGGTGCAGCGTTGACCGTCACGATCTGGGTTGTTGCGCCGCTGCTTACCCCGGCGAAGATAGTCCTGGAACCACTCCAATATGCCGCCACGATCGCTTCACAGCCAGGGTTTCGGCCGGCCAGCATAGCGGCGGATGATCAGATAGGCACGCCACTCACCAACGTCATAGTCGCGCTGGTCGGCTTCCGCTTTCCGAACAATTCAGAGACTTTCGGAGCATACTTTAGTGGGGCCCGCCCGGAGACGCTGTCGAGCCGGCTCATGATTCGCCGGACCCCGGATCTCGATCGCAGTTGCCCGGAGCAATTCGACCAGACCGCAACATTTGCGGTCGTCTCCGCAGATTGCCTTCACCGATACATTATCGGCACCGTGATCAGCTTTGCGAGCGACGGCGGGGGCGGCAGGTACTTGACGAATGGCTGGAGCGGGGCCGAGCCCTGGGGACGCTGGTCGGAAGGCATGGACGGCGGCAAGCTGCGTATCACAACTGAGCATCTGCCAGGGGCGCTGCAGTTGCGCGCAGAAGCTATCGCGCTGGTCGGGGCCAACGGTCTTCGGGACTTCCACGTTAGCGTGAACGGGTCAGAGGTTGCGTTGTGGCGCTTCTCGCCCGGAATTGGCAACAATCCCTTCACCGCAATGATCCCCGGTGAACTGATAGCTGACGGAAAGATCGAGATCGCCTTCGTTCCCGACCGTGTCGTCATTCCAGGCGGACACGACCTACGCGAATTGGGAATAGGCATCAAATCCCTTTCGCTCGCGAGAATCGCAACGCCCAGCCGGGATTGAGAATTCGAGAGACGCACGGTTCAGTCTTCGAGCACCCTTTCGAGGACAACGGCAGCTATTGAATCCTGAACCGCCGCAGGAACAACCCCAGGTCTCTCCTGTCGGCAGTCGGCGGTTTGCTCGGATAAGCGATTTGCAGACGGACTTTGATCACGCCATCGGGCGGTATGCGGGCCTTGTCGACGGGAATCTCGATCGTCTCGAACCTGGCAGGCGATGCGAAGCTGCGATGCAGCATAAGTTCACCGTTGACCACGAAGTCCGCATCAAAATGCGTGTGGCTCTCGTCCAGGTAGGGTCTGGCCTCCAAAACGAGCGAACTGATCACCTTGCCCCCGGGCAGCTTGAACCGCATGTTCGCGACCTCGCCGTCGGTCCATACGCCGTCTGGCTCCGCGCCGGAGAAACCAGGCCCAAGCATCGCGTAACCCTGATCGCCAGGCGCCGCGAGCCAGCGATCCACGGGAATCTCGGGAATTTCAGCTCCCGCGGCGATCGATGCAGGTCGTGAGTTCGGGGCCAACTCCACACCGGTCACAAGGACGACCTTCGCATCGCCGACGACCGCATTTGAAAACGCGATCTCGTTGAGGCCCGCGAGCAGATACTGCCGGGACACGTCGGCCCGAAAGGACGCGCGCTCCGCTTCGAACTGAATCGGGTGCCCGTTCACGCTCAATTCCAACCGGGCAAGCAGATCCGGTAGAGGGGGCAGGAGAAACTGACCCCGCAACGTGTAGTCCTCGGGCGCAGGATCGAGACGAAAAAGCAGATCGACCCGGGGCTCCAGTGGAACCAAGTAACTTTGATGGCGAAAGCCGCTCTGGAAGGGCGTGCCATCCGACCAGCCTTCTCCGCGGCAAAACCGAGAGTACCCCCAGGTCGAGTCGACCACACAACGATAGCTATCCTTGGGGGGACTCGCGAAGACAGATGCATCCTGGGAAAATGAGCCAAGATCCCTCCACCTCGAATCCTTTGCCTGGTAGCTGGCGTCAAACTCCTTCCCGACTTCGACCTCGTCGACGTCTCCTGCCGAAAAATGCAGTTCCGCTCCGTCGTAACCTCGAAGTATCCAGACCCCTTCCCTCAGCTCGCAACGCTGAAAGATCCTCGATCGACTAGGCATCCCGTCCATGCAGAGAAAATACTGGCCAACAAAATCATCCAGTCTCGATGCGGGGCCGTAGGCAACCTTGGAGACGAACATCCCGTTCAGATAGCCTCCGATTCCAGAGGCATCCTCCACAAGATGGACTTTCTTGCTCAGATCGACCTTGTCCGCGACATAGGCCATGTAGGGGCGAATGACCCCCGTATACAGCCGAGCATACTGGTCATGCTGATAGAGCTGGGCGACCATGCCGAGAAATACCAGGAGGGATGCGACCGCGACACCCGCAACCCGGACGCTACCAGACAGAAACAGGATCATCGAGATGATGACGATGCTGGCGCCCGGAGCGACACTGATGAAGGTTCGCTGCGTTTCGTACACGAAATTGCGGGAGCTGATAAACGGCAAATAGCCCAGCAGCGCGATCACCAAGCCAGCCAAAGCGCAGCGGAGAAGGTATTTCCGTGATCTTCCGCCAATCCCATCAATCGGCAGCAGCAGCATGCCGACGATTGCCAGCGCGACACCACCAAAAAATGTCCAGTTCGTGACCTCATGGGCAAGAATTTCCCAACTGGAATTCCACCCATCGTAGAAAGCGCGGTAAGCGGCCGAGGTCAGAACGTAGTGGGCGTTGTCCGCGATCGCCGACAGAAGGCTCCCATCCGGGTTCACGCGCAAAACTCTGAGTTGATACCCGCTCTTCACGACGACCAACGCATATGCCAGATATGCACCATTCAGGATTGGTCCGATGGCCCATGTTGCAGCTATCCCGCGTCTGCGCCTGATCAGGGCAATTCCCGCCCCTCCTCCGAGCCTGACGTAGAGCAGCAGCGGCGCGAGCGCATAGAGAAGCGCAACGCCCTCGTAGATCAGCGTCGCAATGCACGACAGCGCGACGGCCGCCACGATGGCAATCGCGCGCATCGCGCGACGGCGCGCGCTGAATGCAGAGAGGGTCATGACCCCGCCACAAACCATCAGCGTCGAGGCCAGCGAAATGTTGAAGGTCCGGAAGCTGATCTGCTGCGTATCCGCCGGAAATACCAGGAACAGCATGCCCAGCGCAGCAGCGTAGACGCGACTCCTGAACAGAAAGCGTCCGATCCAGGCGCCTGCAATCACCCGCAGAAAGCACGAGGACATGAGGACGATGTGAAAGCCGAGAAACGAATGGGGATCGATGGCGTGCGCGAGATAATACACGGTCAGCTGAAACGGCCTGGCCGCATACTGCCCCGACATGGGATTGCCCGGAAACGAATTCCAGGCCCCCGGAAACATTCCCAGCACGTGCAGGAGGTCCCATTCCTCGATCATCCCCCCAAGGGAAAAGCCGAACGGATACCAGATCAACCAGACGCAAACGGCCGCCGGCAGCACCGCCCACAAGCAGAATGATCGCCTCACCCTGGCCACGCGCCGAATGGCGCGGGTGAATAGGGTCTCGCGCTGCCGGAAACTGCTCTGCGGGCCGGCGGGAAGAGCTTCACCCAAGTGGAATGGGCCAATTGTCAACGTCAAAGCTCCCCACGTTGAACCCGCTCCCTCGCCGCAGGCGGCGCTGATGTATCCGTATTGGAGTAGATCTCGCCGGCAGCCCCATCGCCCCCCAAAAGGACCGACTTGAGCCGGTCCACGCTCTCCTCCCAGGTCAGCCAGGGCATGCCTTCCGACCGGGCGTGACGGTTCTCGCTCCGCAGCACAAGCCACTCTTCGATTACCTGCCCGAGATCGTCAGACCGCATCCCGCCGAAGTAACTTGCATTGTCCATCGCAACTTCACGGAACACCGGAATGTCACGGGCAAGGATCGGAATCCCGTGCCGAGCGGCCTCAATCAGCGGCAGGCCGAAGCCCTCGTCTTCCGAAGCTGCGACCAGGCAACTCGATTCCGCATAAGCTTTTGCCAAATATTCGTCGCTGATTCCTTCGAGCCAGAACAGGCGCCGCCCGAGCTCGGGGCTCTGCCGAATTGCCCTGACGATCCGAGGGATGGTGCGCCGCTGCTCGGGTGGAAGAGACTTCCATCCTTCGGCGCCGACGATCACGAGGTTGACGTCCACGCCCCTTCGCCACAACGATTCAAATGCGGCCAGCGCCTGCAGATGCCCCTTCCGTGGCTCGATGGTGCCCACCATCAGGAAGCTCGGACGCGAACGAACCGCCGACAACACCGCCCCGGCATCCGCCGGCAATCCCGTCGTGGGCGCGGATGCGTCGACATCCGCGCCGAGGTGCACGGCGGATATGGCGAGGTCCGGCGAAACCGCCGGCTGTTCGCGGCGCAACCAGCTTCGTGTCTCGTCCGCCACCGCGTTCGAAATGCAAATCAGCCGGTCGGCGCTCGCCGCGGCGGACGCGATCCATTGCCCGTGCACCTCATCCGTACCGGGAGGAAAATGCTGCGGCAACGAAATCGGCAGGATGTCGTACACCATGAAGTTCACGTTCACGCCGCGCGCCTTCCAGTCGGAATACAGCCCTTGTTTCGACGCGCCGATGACGCCGGCGGGAAAGAAATCCGCGACCAGGAGAACGTCGCCGCGCGCGACCTCCACCGCGTCATCGCCAAAATCGAAATCGGGTAGCGCGAGAAGACCGGCGGTGTAGGTCCGCGCATATCGATATTGCCATGCCCCCCGCTCATGGACCAATCGCACCGGCTCGACCCGGAAATGCGCGGGGGGATTCCGGAGCAAGCTCAGCAATTGCGACCGCACGACCCTCTGGATGCCGGTCTTGTCATCAGCCTGGGCAATGACGCTGACGTCGATCAGCAACTGCCGCATTCCGCGCGGGAACGGACGCTGATTCGCGATGGCGCGCGCCGACCGAAGCCACGCCTCGTCACCCAAATCGTCACTGGGCACCTGTCGCGCCAGCGAAGCCAGAGCCTTGTCATTGAAGAGAGCTGGCGCGTCGGCCGTGAAGCGCTCGATCGCGGCGAAATACGACTGTGCGACGACCGTCGGGGAACATACTTCCTTGACAAACTCTCTTGCAGCCTCGCCCAGCCTGAGCCGCGCGCCTGGATCGATCCTGAGATGTTCAATCGCCCGGACCAGGTCGGCATCCCTGAAATTCTCCGCCAGCCTGACGACGGCGCCCTCGGGCAGCTCGGCCATGGCGCCATGGGCGTTCACGATGACCGGCAGGCCAAACCCCATGCAATCCCGAACCGCCGCCGAGGTCTCGCCTCGCGACTGCTCGCGCAGCTGGACTGCGACATCCGCCGCCCGCAGATATTTTTCGTACAGTTCGCGCGACGCGTATCCCGTGATCTCAATCTTCGCCCTGCCCGTTGCCCCAGCGATGTCCCTGCGCAACTGAAAGCAATAGGGAGCATCGGGGCATTCGCCGACGAAAACGAGGTGGCAGGACCCGTCATCGGCGAGAGAGGATCCGAGGAACGCGGAAACAAGCCTGTGATTCAGCTTGGTCTCGCCCAGCGCGCCGAACGAACAGATGACAAAGTCCGTCTCCTTCAGTCCGAGCGATCGCCGAACGGCATCCCGCTCGAAACGTTCCGGCAACTGCCGAAGCGACGGAATGACGGCCCATTGCGCGGAGAACGCGGGATCATAAAACTTCCGCGCGAGCCGTCGTGCGTGCTCGCTGTGAACGATGACACCCTGGGCGCATTCGAGGAGGAAGCAATTCGCCGGGTAGTCGAAGGATGCGTTCCGGGCCTTGTCCGCGGCGAAACGCTCAACGACCGCACCATAGCCGTGGGAGTAAAGCAACGCCTTGGTCCAATAAGGGCCCCACCCGTTGTTTTCCAGAACCGGCAACAGATGCCCCAAATAGAAATCGTGCAGCACCACCACGCCCGGATACAGCTCCATGATCGGAAGCATGTAGGCGTGGAAGGACGAATTGCCGAGATGATACAGAATGCGATCATACCGGTGCGCGTGTTTCCGGAACCAGTCCAGATCGCGCACGATCCAGGAGGCATCGTCCAGCGGTTCGATCTCCCGCACGTTCTCGACGATGACGTCGATCGCGTAGTGGGCCGACAGAGACGGCAAGAGTTCGGCGCTGTAGTCGGCGATGCCGCTGCGTTGCGGCGGCATCGGCGAAAAATACGCGAGCCGCGGCCGATCCGCCCCTTCGGCCTCCGGCTGATTCCGGGCAGTGCGGTAGGAAATCAGCCGCCTGTAGGCGAATTGGACTGAACGCGGCTCGTCCTCGACAGAACCGTCTTCGATCAATACCGGCTCGGCGGCGCCTGGCGGCGGCGCCCCCTCCCTCGCAAACAGCCCGTTCACGGCACGCCGGATCCATCGCAGCGGGGCGGTCACGCGCCATGACGTGGACCGCTTCAGCAGCTCGACCTGGAACTGCAGGTCGGCCACCACCGCCGCCATCCCCTGGCGCTGCGAATTCATATAATTGATGTGATGATGCAACCGCTCGATTTCCGAGAGTTGACCGGCGAGCGCTTGATCCTTCTGCGCCAATTCGTCGGCCAGCCCGGTGTTCGTCGACCGCAGCGCCTCGTTGCTCTTGATGAGCGCTTCATTGGTCTCGACCAGCACCTCGCTGCTCTTGAGTTGCGCCTCGTTGCTCTTGATCAACGCCTCGTTGGCGGAGACGAGGGCTTCGCTGAGGCGCGCCAGTTGCCTGCTGGAGATCGCGTCGAGGTCAAGCAAGGCTTTCCGTTCTTGCTCGACAGCCTCCGACAGAAGTGCAGTCCGGTGATCGCGATCGACGTTATCAGCCACGCTCTGCCGATTGAAGCGCTCGACGGCCTCCGACAGAACCGCAATCCGGCTGTCGCGATCCGCATGATCAGCCGCGATCTGCCGGTCGAGGCGATCCACGACCTGCTGGAAGCTCAGGCCATACTCGGCCGCGAACGCGTCGTCCCATTTCGAAGCGTCGATGGAGGCATCGGCCGGCTTTTGCGCCACGAGTCCGTAGTCGCGGCTCATGCCATCCATCAGCCCCGCGAGACCAATCGGACGGTCCGAACGCAGCCCGGGATCCTCCCGCAGCCGCAGGATCTTCTCCCTGCCGAAGCCCGCATAGCGCGCGACGAACGCGAGCAGCTCGGCAGGCAGCGGATTTCTGTGCGTGGGATCGAAGTAAAAAGTGGTGGTGGCGACCCTGATGTTCTCCGGGTTCGGGGTCTCCAGGATCAGCAAGCCGCCGGGGATCAGGACCCGCATGGCCTCCCGCGCCAGCGTGAGCAGATCGTCGAAAGATATGTGCTCGGCGATATGAAATCCCGAGACGATGGACTGGCTGGCGGCCGGAAGATCGCGAAGCGCGGACAGCGCGTCTTCCTGCTTCACCCTCAGCCCGGCGTGCTCGGCCTCGGCCAGCATCGCCTCGTTGATATCGACCCCATACGCGTCAAAACCGAGATCGCGAAGCAATTCCAGCCACTCGCCGCGGCCGCAACCGAGATCGATCGCGCGAGCCGGGGCCGCCAGTTCCCGGAACGGAACGAGAAACGGCAGATAATCCGTCAGGCGCGCCTTGATCAGGGCGCGGGAGCCGCGAAACTGGTCCTCGAACGACTTGTAGAAACGATCGAATTCCGAGAGTTCTTGTCTTTTATTGGTCGTCATACGTGGTCCGCGATTGACTTTCCCGATTCGCGTCGACCGGATGACGGCTGCTTTCGCATAGCGTCATGCCGCCAGCTCGGTACAACCGCGTCTCGATCCGCACAATCCGAGGTAAGCAGATTGCGACTCTGAGACCCCACAGGTTTGAATATCAACATTGTGGACCGGCATACGCAAGAGGCGCCGGAGGGAGGCAGCAGCGAGTACCGCGAAATCCGTCACACCGTCGCCGACTTGAACTCCGGCACAGCGTCCTTGAGCACGCCCTCGATCACCGCGCGGTCCTCGCTCGCCACCGCCGCCTCGAGCGACTTCAGCCAGCCGCGCAGCGTTTCGAGCGGCGGCTCGTTGGGGCACGCGGCGACGATGCCGGCGACGCCGATGTCGGCGGTCGGCTCCTGCGCCGCGAACAGGATCTCGTGCAGCCGCTCACCCGGCCGCACCCCGGTGAAGACGATGTCGATGTCGTAGCCCGGCTGCAGGCCTGACAGCCGGATCATGCGCTCGGCGAGGTCGACGATCCTGACCGGCTGGCCCATGTTGAGGACGTAGACCGAGACGTCCGGGCGCTGCGGCTGCAGCGCGTGGGTGGCGGCGGTGACCACCAGGTCGCAGGCTTCGCGGATGGTCATGAAATAGCGCACCATGTCCGGATGGGTCACGGTGACCGGGCCGCCGGCCTCGATCTGGGCCTTGAACTTCGGCACCACCGAGCCGTTCGACGCCAGCACGTTGCCGAAGCGCACCGAGATCAGCCGCATCGGCGGCTTGCCGTTGCCCTTGGCCTTGAGCGAGCGGTCCAGCGCCTGACAGTACATCTCGGCGAAGCGCTTGGTCAGCCCCAGCATCGACACCGGCTCGATCGCCTTGTCGGTGGAGATCATCACCATGGCGTCGGCGCCCGAGGCCAGCGCCGCATCGGCGACGTTGACCGAGCCGAAGATGTTGGTCTTGACCCCCTCGCCCCAGTCGCGCTCGAGGATCGGCACGTGCTTCAGCGCGGCGGCGTGAAACACGATGTTGGGCCGGAACTCGGTCATCAGCCGCATGATCCGGGCGCGGTCGCGGATGTCGGCGATCCGCCCCTCGATCGCGGCCGACGGCAGCCGCGCCGCCAGGTGCTCCACCACCGCGTGCAGCGCCGGCTCGGCGTTCTCGATGACGAGCAGCCGCGCCGCGCCGAAAGTCACCACCCGCTCGCAGATTTCCGAGCCGATCGAGCCGCCGCCGCCGGTCACCACCACCGACTTGCCCTTCACCAGGGCCTCGAGCCGGGCGTAGTCGATCTTGACGCTCGGCCGCAGCAAGAGGTCCTCGACCGCCACCGGCGCGAGCTGCGGGGTATCGCGGCTCTCCTCCAGCGACGGCAGCCGCGACACCTTGAGGCCGAGCTTGCGCGAGCGCATCAGCACCGCTTCGGTCTGGACCTCGGCGTCGAACGCCGAGGGCAGCATGACGACGCGGTCGATCGGCTTCTGCCGCCTGGCGAAGTCGCCGACCACGTCGGCGAGATCGTCGAGCGCGCCGAGCACCGGGACGCCGCGGATGGTCTGGCCGCGATCGGCCGGCGACGGCGACAGCACGCCGACCGGCCACAGCCGCTTCACCGCACCGTTCTCGATGCTCCGCAGCAGGACCTCGGCGTCCGCCGCCCGCCCGATCAGCAGCGCCGGCGCCGCGTCGACGACGCGGGCCTGGTTGCGGGTGCGGGCATAGCGAAAGTAGCGATAGGCCAGCCGCGCGCCGCTCAGGAAGAAGATCTCGACGAACCAGTAGAGGATGATGGTGACCTTGCCGAGAAAGAAGGTGCCGTACATGTTCGGCGCCAGGAAGATGTAGTCGAGCACCAGGAGCGCGACCGCCAGCACCGTCGAGGTCTTGACGATGTTGAGCAGGTCCGGAAACGAAATGAAGCGCCATTTCGTGGTGGTGAGGCCGAACAGATGGCCGACGACGAAGCTCAGGCCGACGAAATAGGGCAGCATCCAGAGCACGAGCGGCAGGCGCTCGACGAGGTTGGGGCCTTCGAACCGCAGCGCCACGGTCACCAGCACCGCGGCCGCGGTCGCCAGCGCGTCGTGCAGCGCCATCAGCCAGTTGCGCCAGGTCATGCCGCCGAAGCGCATCATGGAATCATGTCCTCTCGGCCGGCGGCCGAGCGCCACCGCAGCACCATGCCGCCGGCAACGCCGACGCCGAGCACATACATCCAGCCTTCGTGAAAGTCGAACAGGTGCGAATTGAGCAGCGAACTCACGACGTTCTGCACCACCACCACGAGCCCGGTCCATCCGGCGAGCGTGGTGGCGACCGCCCTGGAGCGGAACAGCAGCAGGTGGGCGATCCACGTGCCATAGAGCGCGACCACGCCGAGAAGGCCCCACTGCACCGCGACGTTGAGGGTCTGGTTGTGCGGGTTGCCGATCACCTCGGCCGAGACCCCGCTCTTGCCCACCGCGTCCTGGACGAACAGGTCCTTGGTCGAGCCGGTGCCGTTGCCGACCAGCGGCGCGTCGGCGACGAACTTCAGCGACTTGCGCCAGTACTCGAGCCGCTCGCCGGTCGATGTTCCGGCATTGCTGTCATGATAGGCTTGGTACTCGGTCGCGATCGCGTTGACCCGCTCGCGCAGGTAGGGCGAGGCCGTCCACACCACGGCGGCGCAGACCAGCGCCGCGGCGACCAGCGCCGCGACGGCGCGGGCGCGCAGGTGGACGAGGCCGAACAGCACCAGCAGGACGGGCATGTAGATCAGCGCGGTGCGCGCCGACACCACGAACATCATGTTGGCGAAGAACGCCGCGATCAGCGCCAGCGCCGCGCCAGCCAGCGCGAGCCGGCGCTGCCGCAACCACGTCAGCGCCGCCGGCGCCAGCGCGAACATGCACAGCGCGAATTCCTGGCTCTGGTCGATGTAGTTCTTGACCGGCACGCCCGGATTCATGGTCGCGGCCAGCTTGAGCGACGGTTCGAAAAACACCAGCCACGACAGCGCCATCAGCAGCGCGCAGGAGCCGGCGAAGGCCGCGAGCACCCACAGGCCGTGGCGCGAGCGCTCGAAGTGATAGAGCAGCAGCGGAATTGCCGCGAGCTTGGCGACGGGATTGATGCCGTGCAGCCGCGCCGGCCAGCCGCTGTCCGACCACAGCGTGCCGACCACGGCGAGGCCGAGAAAAATCAGCGGCAGCGCGCTCGCCGGCCGCCGCAGCGACCGCAACAGCGCGCCGCCATCAACCGTCGGGAGCAGCGCCACGAGCCACAGCGTCATGAGAATGCCGGTGGCCGAGGTCGACCACGGCAGCGATGCCGCGACCAAGGCCGCGATCGCGTCGACATTGCGCAGCCGCACCGCCGGATCGCGCCACCACGGACGCACCGCGGCCGACGGCGACGCCAGGGCGGTCGCGGCGGAGGGGGCCGCGTTCGCGGTCATCGGCCGCCCTCGCGGGCGCGCGCCACCAGCGAGGTGGTGCTGAAGCCCTCGAGGATATCGACCAGCACGACCGTCCCGCCGTTGGCCTCCACCACCTCGTGACCGACCACCTGCTCGCGGGTGTAGTCGCCGCCCTTGACCAGCACGTCGGGCCTGATCCGCCGGATCAGCTCGATCGGGGTGTCCTCCTCGAACAGCACCACGAGGTCGACCGCCTCCAGCGCCGCCAGCACCTCGGCGCGGGCGCGCTCGTGCTGCACCGGGCGGCTCTCGCCCTTGAGGCGCCGCACCGAGGCGTCGCTGTTGAGACCGACGATCAGCCGGTCGCAGGCGGCGCGGGCCTGGGTCAGCACCTTGACGTGGCCGGGATGCAGGATGTCGAAGCAGCCGTTGGTGAAACCGACCCGCTGGCCCTGCCCGCGCCATTCGGCCACCTGGGCGTCGAGCACGGCGGCGTCCGCGGCGATCTTGTCCTCGGCGGCCAGCGAGGCGTGCGGCAGGATCCGCCGCCGCAATTCGGCGCGCGACACCGTCGCGGTGCCCTGCTTGCCCACCACCACCGCCGCGCCCGCGCAGGCCAGCCGCAGCGTGGTCGGCCAGTCGGCGCCAGCGGCGAGCGCCAGCGCCAGCACCGCCGCCACGGTGTCGCCGGCGCCCGAGACGTCGCGCACCTTCACCGGCAGCGCCGGCACATGCACCGGCTCGCCGTCGCGCGGAAACAGCGTCATGCCGTGCTCGCTCTGCGTCACCAGCATGGCCTCGCAATCGGCCAGCAGCATCAGGTCGCGGGCGGCAGCCACCATCTCGGCGTCGGAGGCGGCGCGGCTGCGGCTCGCCTCCATGAACTCCTTGCGGTTGGGGGTGAGCAGCGTGGCGCCGCGATAGATCGCGAGATTGGCGCTCTTGGGGTCGACGATCACCGGCTTGCCGAGCCGGCGCGCGGCGTCGACGATGTTGCGGATCACCCGCGCCGTCAGCACGCCCTTGGCGTAATCGGACAGCAGCACGATGTCGGCGGCGGGCAGCGCGTCGAGCGCCGCGGCGATCAACGCGGTCTCGGCCTCGCCCTCGGCCGGCGTCGCGCGCTCCCAGTCGGCGCGGAGCATGTGGGTCGAGAAATGCTCGGATACATAGCGCACCTTGCGCGTGGTCGGGCGCGCGCGGTCGACCACGAGCCGCGGCGTGATCAGCGGCTCGCGGGCGAGATCCGCCGCGAGCTCCCGGCCGGCGGCGTCGTCGCCGACCAGGCCGACGAAGATGCAGCGCGCGCCGAGGCCGGCGATGTTGCGCGCGACGTTGCCGGCGCCGCCGATGCCGCGCTGACTGCGGCGGACCGCGATCACCGGCGCGGGCGCCTCGGGCGAGATCCGCGAGACTTCGCCGTAGACGAACTCGTCGAGCATCAGGTCGCCGACGCACAACACCGTCTGCCGGACCATCGTCTGCGCCAGCGTCTCAAAGTCGAACATGCGGGTCCGTGTTCCTCTGGGGTTCGCAGAATTCACCGGTAGCGGTCGGCCCGGTCGAGGAAGCCCCCGACATAGGCCGCCACCGCGTCCTCGAGCGCGGTGAAGCCGCCATTATAGCCGGCGGCGTGCAGCCGATCGACGCTCGCCTCGGTGAAGTACTGGTAGCTGCCGCGAATCTGCGGCGGCATGTCGACGTACTCGATGTTGGGGCGGGCGCCGAGCGCCGAATAGGCGGCGAGGATGAGGTCGCGGAAGCTGCGCGCCGCGCCGGTGCCGACGTTGTACAGGCCGCTGACCGTGCGTCGCGACAACAGCCACATGATGACCCGCACCACGTCGTCGACATAGATGAAGTCGCGCCGCTGGTCGCCGTCGGCGACGCCTTCGCGGTGCGACTTGAACAGCTGCACGGTGCGGCCGGCCCGGATGTCGTCGAAGCGCTTCGCCAGCACGCTGGCCATCGCCCCCTTGTGGTACTCGTTGGGGCCGAACACGTTGAAGAACTTGAGGCCGACCCACTGCGGCGGCATCTTCTCGGCGGCCTCGAACCGCTCCGCCACCGCCATGTCGAACAGGTGCTTGCTCCAGCCGTAGAGGTTCATCGGCCGCAGCGTCTTCAGCGCGGCGACCGTGTTGTCGTCGCCAAAGCCCTGCAGGCCGTCGCCATAGGTCGCCGCCGACGAGGCGTAGATCAGGGGCGTGGCATTGGCGGTGCACCAGTCGAGCAGCTTCAGCGACAACCGGAAATTGGTGTCGATCACCAGGTCGCCGTCGGTGGCGGTGGTTTCCGAGATCGCGCCGAGATGGACGATGGCGTCGAGCCTGCGGCCCTGCAGCCAGGCCATCAGTTCGGCCGGCGGCACCACGTCGGCGAGCTGCCGCTTGGCGAGATTGCGCCATTTTCCGTCGCTGCCCAGCGCATCGCACACGGCGACGTCGGCCCGCCCCGCCTCGTTCAGCGCCGCGACCACGTTCGACCCGATAAAGCCGGCTCCGCCGGTCACCAGCAGCATTGACTGATTTCCATGATATTGCCCGGCAGCTTTGCCAAAGTCGCGCCCCACAAGCAACTCGGCTGCGCGGCGCCGCCGCGCAACCCGTTCTTCGGGGACTGGAAAACCCGGCTGGACGCGGCAGCCCCGACCCTGTAACCCGCAGATCAGACGGTCCCTGTCCAGCGCGGTCAACTCATCATAGAATGAATAAAGATTCAACATTTCAGCTGGATCAAGCGCTGGTCGACCCCGCCGACACCCGGCCGATCCTGGTCGTGCCCTACATGTGGATCGGCGACTTCGTCCGCGGCCACACCGTGGTGCGGGTTCTCAAGCAGCGCTGGCCGAACCGCCCGGTCGACATGCTGACGACCACGCTGTGCGCGCCGCTGGTGGACTACATGCCCGGCGTGCGCCAGGGCATCGTCTGGGACCTGCCGCGCGGCCGGCTGGCGCTGAAGCAGCAGCGCGCCCTGGCCGAGCGCCTGCGGGCGCAGAACTACGGCACGGCGCTGGTGATGCCGCGGACCTGGAAGGCGGCGCTGGCGCCGGTCTTCGCCGGTATCCCGGAGCGGGTGGGGTTTGTCGGCGAGGTCCGATTCGGGCTCATCAACGACTGGCGCTGGGGCGAGAAGGCGCTGCCCCGCATGATCGACCGCAAGGTCGCGCTGGCGCTGCCGCCCGGCACCGCCATGGCGACCGAGTGGCCGGTGCCCCAGCTCACCGTGCCCGCCGCCGAGATCGCGGCGTGGCGCGCCGCCCACGGGCTTGGCCTGACGCCGGCCATTGCGCTCGCCCCCGGCTCGGTCGGCTCCGGCAAGCGCTGGCCGCGCTACGCCGAGGCCGCCAGACTGCTCGCCGCGCGCGGCTTCGAGGTCTGGGTGGTCGGCGGCCCGGGAGAGAAGGCGCTCGCCGCCGACATCGTCGCCGCCGGCGGACCGTCGGTGCGCGATCTCACCGGCACCGACCTGCGCAACGGCGTGCTGGCGCTGGCCGCTGCCCGGCTGGCCATTTCCAATGATTCCGGACTGATGCACGTGGCAGCCGCCATCGGCACCCCGACAATGGCGATCTTCGGTCCGACCAGTCCCTACCACTGGGCCCCGCTGAACGAGCTGGCGGCCATCGTGCAGACCAGGACCCGCGTGCCCTGCCAGCCGTGCCACCGCCCGGTCTGTACCATGAACGACCATCGCTGCATGACCGAGATTGCGGCCGACGAGGTGGTCGAGATCGCCGCCGGGGTTCTCGCACGCCGGCCCGTCACCAGCCCGCCGATCGCGCCGGCGCGCTGATCCTGCCCGGTTCGTTGGCTTGCATGCGCAGCACCCGCTCACTACAACCAAACCACTGCCCGGAGGGTGCCCCTTGAGCCAGGCTCGGATCGTGGCCCATTTTCAGAGTTCGCTTTCGGCGCTCACCGAGGCGGCGCATGACGACGCCCTGCTGCGAACCGCCTGCGCCATCGCCGAGACCGCGGTCGCGGCGCTCAAGGCCGGCCGCAAGCTGCTCTTGGCCGGCAACGGCGGCAGCGCTGCCGACGCCCAGCATCTCGCCGCCGAGATCGTCGGCCGCTACAAGATCGACCGATCGGGCTTTGCCGCCATCGCGCTCACCACCGACACCTCGGCGCTGACCGCGATCGCCAACGATTACGGCTTCGCCGACGTGTTCGCCCGCCAGGTCCAGGCGCTGGGGCAGCGCGGCGACGTGTTCTGGGGCTTCTCGACCTCCGGCACCTCGCCCAACGTGATCGCGGCGTTGAAGACCGCGCGCGCCCAGGGGCTCGTCACGGTCGGTTTCACCGGCGCCAGGGGCGGCGCCATGGCGGCGTCTTGCGACACGCTGCTGATGGCGCCCACCGCCGACACGCCGGTGGTCCAGCAGATTCACATGATGGCCGGCCACGCCATCTGCGACGCCATCGAGCACGCCATGGTCGCCGCGGGCAACGCAACGCGATGAAGCCCGCGGCGTTTCTCGATCGCGACGGCGTGCTCAACTACGATGACGACTTCATCGGCACGCGCGAGCGGGTGCGCTGGATGCCGGGCGTCGCCGCGGCGATCCGCCGTCTCAATACCGCCGGCTATCTGGTCTTCGTGGTCTCCAACCAGTCCGGCGTCGGGCGCGGCCTGTTCTCCGAGGCCGATGTCCGCGCGCTCCATGCCTGGATGCGCGGCGAGCTCGCCCGCCAGGGCGCCCGGATCGACGACTTCCGCTACTGCCCCGACCATCCCCAGGCGACGATCGCGCGCTATCGCCGCGACAGCGACTGGCGCAAGCCGAAACCGGGCATGATCCTGGACCTGGTCGCGCATTGGCCGGTCGACACCGCGACCAGCTTCCTGATCGGCGACCGCGCCACCGATCTCGAGGCCGCGGCCGCGGCCGGGGTCGCCGGATATCTGTTTTCCGGAGGCGATCTCGACGCCTTCGTCGACCACTGCCTGACCGATCAGGAAACCGCGCGATAGACCTCGGCGATCGCGGTCGCCTCGGCGTCGAGACTGAAGTGCTCGATCGCCCGCGCCCGCCCCCGCGCCCCCATCGCAGCCGCCGCGGCCGGATCCCGCATCAACGGCTCGATCGCCCGCGCCAGCGCCGCGGCGTCGCGAGCCGGAACGATTAAGCCGTCGACGCCG
>JARLJA010000136.1 GCA_031291445.1 Xanthobacteraceae bacterium
AAGCTGCTCCCCACCCCGCCTCACGACGACGCAGTTGCTCTCGGCTACATCTGCGATGACTTCACATGGCACAGACTCCCACCGTGCTGACAATCGAGCTCACGGACGCACTCACCCGCGGGCTTGACCCGCGGGTCCACGTTTTTGAGCCAGCGCCGCATGCAGCTCGGCCACCGCCGCGGCGAGGTCCTCGCGGTGGACGACGTCGTCGGCAGGGATCTTGTCGACGCTTGCCGCGAGCTCGCGCAGGATCGCGGCGAGCAGGGCGAAATGGATGTGCAGGTGGACCGACTTGCGGACGTCGTCGGCGCCGGGACGCTCCAGCGTCAGCGCGACGCCGGCGGCGTCGAGATGAGCCTCGAAGCGCGAGGCGCGCTCGAAGGTTCCGACATAGAGTTTGTCGGGGTACTCGAGCGCGACTTCCGCCTTGTCCGGGATCGGCCTGGTCACGGGATGCCTCCACAGGATGACGCATCACCTTAGGAAATCCCGCGCCGCCGCGGCTTGAGCCAGATCATGGGCCGGGCCGGCGGATCCCGCCGGCCGCGGCGCTATCCCACCACCGGCAGGACGCGGACCGCGTAGCCGTGGCGGATGACGCGGCCGAGCACCGGGTCTTCCATCTCGAAGTCGAACCGGCTGGCCGGCCGGATGCCGCCCTTGGCGGCGAAGGTGCCGCCGAACAGCGCGGTGCCCTCCGGCAGGCCGGCGGCGCCGAATTCGCGCGTCGCGAGATCGGCCGGCGCCAGCATCGCCGCCAGCGTGCCCTCCTGGTAGAGCTCGCGGCGGCCGTCGATGGTGGCGAACGAGCGCAGCACGATCCGGTCCCAGTGGCCGACGACCTCCTCGAAGGCCCAGGCCTCGGGGGCCACCGGCTTGTCGCACATCTGCTTTGACACGGTGATGTTGTAGGTCTCGACCTCGCGGTCGGTGTGGTCGGAGCCGACGCCGACATAGAGCCGGTCGGCCGAGCGCATCAGCACGAACTCGACCTCGCCGCTCGACTGGCCGCCGGCGGCGTCGAGGGTGTCGGCGGTGGTGAGGCGGCTCGCGGCAACGCGGTAGTAGATCGGCGTCGAGGCCGGACGCTTGACGCCGAGCAGCTCGAGCTCGGCGATGTGCTTGTCCCGCGCCACCGGGTCACGGCCGGTCCAGCCGGCGATGACGAGGTCGTGGACGACGAAGCTGCGCGTAGTGGTATCGCCGCGGTCGTGAACGCGGAGTGCGAGAGTGGTGGCGCCCATGGCCCGCTCCTGTGTTGAAGTCTCTTGACCTGAATCCCGGTCACGGCCGGGCCGTGACCGGATCGTCATGCTCAATCGTCGCGGCGGGTGGCGAACAGCGTCCACTGCTTGCCCTTGGCCTCGATCACGTAGACCGGCTTGATGGCGTCGTGATCAGGCGCGAAGCTGATCGCGCCCTCGAGCGCGGCGAAGTCCTTGAGCTTGCCGAGTTCGTCGCGGATCGCGATGCGCTCGTCGGCGAGCTTGTCGGCCGCGCCGCTGACGCCGCCGCGCGTCATCGCCTCGGCGTAGAGGTAGACGATGTCATAGGCCGAGGCGTCCTGCTGGTTCGGCACCTTGCGCGCGATGCCCGCCTTGGCGGCGTGCTCGGCGAAGGCCCTGGCGAAGCCGCGGGTGCGATCGTTGAGGTCCGGGAAGAAGGTGGTGCCGATGGTCATGCCGTCGCCGGCGCCGTCCATGCGCTCCGGCAGGTCGGGGTCGGCGACCGTGGTGCCGGCGACGACGCGGCCGTGCACGCCCTGGCGCTTCAGCTCCTTGACCAGGTTGACGGCGGCTTCAGGCGGCGCGCCGAGGCCGATGATGTCGACGTTGAGCTGGGCGAGCTGCGAGACCTGGGGCGACAGGTCGAAGGCGTTGTACTGGAAGTCGACCGCCGCCTTCTGGGTGATGCCGTATTTCTCGAACAGCGACGGCAGCACGGTGACGCCGACCGACTTGGAGACGGTGTCGTCGGTGGCGTAGGCGGAGGCCGCGGTCGCCATCGGCAGGCCCTTGTCCTTGATCGCCGCGAACACCTGGTCGATCACCTTGCGCTCGTCGCGGGTGTTGCGGAACGCGAAGTTGAAGCCCTTGGTGAGCGACGGCGCCGACGACGACATCGACATCTGCGCGATGCCGAGCCGTTCGCCGACCGGGAACGACACCCGCACCTCGCCGGAGCTGAACGGGCCGATCACCGCCAGCGCGTGGTTGTCCTCGGCGAACTGCCGCACCGCCAGCGCCGCCTGCTTGGGATCGCCGCCGGTGTCGAACTTCTCCAGCCGGATCTTGCGTCCGCCGACGCCGCCCTTGGCGTTGATCTCGTCCACCGCGATGTCGACCGCGATCTCGTTGGTGTTGGCGAGGCTGACATAGGGGCCGGTCTTGGCCATCGCGAAGCCGAGCACGAGGTCGTCGGCGCGGGCCAATCCGGCGGCGGCGATCAGCGCCGCGCCGGCCACGGCAATTGCGGTCTTCATCATGGTCGTCAAACTCCCGTTCCTCGTTGCAAGATCGGTTCGATGGGCCCGGCCGCGGCGTCGTCGCCCTGGCCGAGATAGGCTTCGCGCAGCCGCGGATCGGCCTGCAGCGCCCGCGGATCGCCGGCGACGACGACGCGGCCGAGCTCGATCACGGTGGCATGGTGGGCGATCGCCAGCGCCTTGCCGGCGTTCTGCTCCACCAGCAGCACCGTGAGGCCGCCGCGGTTGAGTTCGACGATCAGGCCGAACAGCGTGTTGACGAACAGCGGCGACAGCCCGAGCGAGGGCTCGTCCAGCATCATCAGCCGCGGCCGCGCCACGATGGCGCGGCCGATCGCCAGCATCTGCTGCTCGCCGCCGGACAGGCACCACGCCGCCATGTGGCGGCGCTGGGCGAGATTGGGAAAGCGCTCGTAGATCGCGGCGATGTCCTTCCTGACCGCGGCGGTGTCGCGCCGCTGGTGGGCGCCGACCAGCAGGTTCTCCTCGATGGTCAGCGAGATCAGGATGCGGCGGCCCTCGGGCACCAGCACGATGCCGCGCGCCAGCCGCTCGCCAATGGAAAGCCCGTCGAGCGGCGCGCCGTCATAGGTGACGCGGCCTGCGGCGAGCCGGGTGGCGCCGGCGATGGCGCGCAGCAGCGTGGTCTTGCCGGCGCCGTTGGCGCCGAGCACGGTGACGATCTCGCCCTCGCCGACGCTGAGCGAGACGTCGTCCAGCACCCGGCCGCGGCCGTAGTCGACGCTCGCGCCTTCGACCTCGAGCAGCGCCATCACGCGGCCTCCTCGATGCCGAGATAGGCGGCGCGCACCTCGGGATGGCGGCGCACCTCGGCGAGGCTGCCCTCGGCGATCTTGCGGCCGAAATTCAGCACCACGACATGGTCGGAGATGCGGTCGATGAAATGCATGTCGTGCTCGACCACCAGCAGCGTGATGCCGCGGGCCTTGAGCCGCTCCAGGTGCAGCCGCAGCGCGTTGGTCTCGGTGGGGTTGAGGCCGGCGGCGGGCTCGTCGAGCATCACCAGCGAGGCACCGGCGAGCGTGGCGCGCACCAGGTCGACCTGCTTGCGGATGCCGTAGGGCAGCCCGCCGACCGGGGCGTCGGCATGGGCCTCGAGCCCGACCTCGGCCAGCGCGTCGATCGCCTCGCGGCGCCAGCGGTGGTTGCCCATCAGGCGGAACGGCGCCAGCAGATCACGCAGGCCGTTGGTCTTGACGTGCTGGCCGACCATCAGGTTCTCGCACACCGACAGGTGCGCCATCAGGCGGACGTTCTGGAAGCTGCGGGCGATGCCGTGGCGGATGCGCTGGCGCGGCGCGACCGCGGCGAGGTCGCGGCCATCGAGCAGCACGCGGCCGGACTGCGGCCGGTAGACGCCGCTGATGACGTTGAACACGGTGGTCTTGCCGGCGCCGTTCGGCCCGATCAGCGCCGTGGCCTCGCCGGCGCGGACGTCGAAGTCGAGGCTCTGCAGCACCCTGAGCCCGCCAAAGGCAAGGTGGACATCCTCGAAGCGCAGCAGCGGGGTCCCGGTCATGGCACTGCCTTGCCCGGCCTGGCCCGGCGCATCAGCATGGCGCCGAGGCGCCGCCCGAGATCCGGCGTCACCAGGCCGCGCGGGCGCACCGCCATGAAACCGATGATGAAGAGCGCGAACAGCACGTAGCGCCAGCCGGCGCCGACCCGCAGCACCTCCGGCAGCAGCGTGTACACCAGCGCGCCGACCAGCGGGCCCCACACCGTCTGGGTGCCGCCGAGCAGCACGTAGAGCACGGTGGTGATGCTGAGCGCGACGTTGAAATGCTGCGCCTCGATGAAGCTGAAGTGGTGGGCGTAAAGCCCGCCGCCGATGCCGGCGATCGCCGCCCCGATGGCGAAGGCCGCGATCTGCAGCGCGCGGACGTTGAGGCCGAGCAGTTCCGACACCGTGGCGTCGTTCTTCAGCGCCGTGAGGTAGAGCGCGAAGCGGGTGCGCGACAGGTAGAACACCACGGCGACGATCGCCGCGGTCGCCGCGAACACCGCGGGTGCCGGGGCATAGGCCGGCACCTGGTAGCCGGCGGCGGCGCCGACCACCTCGAGATTGAGGAACACCGCCGAGATCACCTGGCCGAGCGCGAAGGTCGCCAGCGCGAGGTAGATGCCTTGCGTCCGCAGGATCGGCGTCGCCACCACCAGCGCCACCAGCGCCGACGCACCGCCGCCGACCAGCACCGCCGGCGCGATCGCCCAGTTCAGTTCGGTGGTGAGCCAGGCCGCGGCATAGGCGCCGACCGCCATGAAGCCGGCGATGCCGAGATTGAGCTGGTTGGCCGCCAGCGGCAGGTAGACCGCATAGGCGGCGATGATGTTGAAGCACAGGATGACGAGAACGCCGGTCTGGTAGCCGCTCATCACAGCTTCTCCCGGGCCGGCGGCTTGCCGAGCAGGCCCTGCGGCCGCACCACCAGCAGCACCAGCAACAGGCCGTAGACCGCGATGTCGACGGTGTCGGCGCCGAACAGCCGGATCGACAGCACCTCGGCGACGCCGATCAGCAGCCCGCCGAGCACGGCGCCCCAGACGCTGCCCATGCCGCCGACGATCATGGCGGCGACGCCCTTGAAGCCGACATTCTCGCCCATGAAGGGCGACACCTGCAGGTAGTTGAGCGCGAACAGCACGCCGCCGAGCGCCGCCGTCACCGCGCTGATGACGAACACCCGCGGGATCACCGCACCGACGTCGATGCCGAGCAGCGTCGCGGTCTCGCGGCTCTCGGCGATGGAGCGGATCTGGCGGCCGAAGCTGGTGCTCTTGAGCGCCACCGTCAGCCCGATCACCAGCACCATGGAAATCGCCAGGCTCAGCACCTGGGCGGCGCCGATCACCAGCCCGCCGATCCGCAGGTTGAGGTCGCCGAGCACCGCGGGAAAGGCCTGCTGGTCGGAGCCGACGGTGGCGAGCACCAGGCTCTGCAGCAGCACCAGGAAGCCGAGCGAGGACACCAGCGGCACCTCGACGTCGCCCTCGTTGCTCGGCCGGTAGGACAGCCGCTCGACGGCGAGCGAGATCGCCGCCGCCACGATCAGCGCCACCACGGCCGCGGCCCACCACGGCACGCCGCGATGGATCAGGATCCAGGTCGCCATGCCGCCGGCCATGAACAGGCCGGGGATCGAGAAGTTCATGAAGTTGAGGATGCCGATCGCCAGCGTGAAGGCGAGCGCGACCATGACGTAGATCGCGCCGAGCATCACGCCGTTGACGAGCTGCTGCGCGATCATGCCGCCGCCTCCGCGGCACGCCGGGCGCCGCGCGGCGCGACGGGCAAGGCCCGTCGGCCGTCGAGATCATCCGCGAGGAAGGCGAGCGCGACCACCATGCGACCCGCGGCTCACACCGGATCGAAGTAGTGGATTTCGAGCAGCAGGCAGCCCTTCTCCGACTTGAACGGGCCGTGCACCGCGCCGGGCGGCCGGCAGGCATAGGTGTAGGGCCCGAAGGCCTCGCCGCCGTTGCCGGCGGCGTCGTTGCCCACCGTGAGATCGCCCGACACCAGGAACACCTCTTCCCAGTACGCGTGGACGAACGGCGAGGTGGTGTAGACGCCGGGCTCGAACTTCAACAGCCGGGTGCGGCTGCCGCCGCGGCCCGTCTCGTCGAGCGCGCCGGACAGGATCTTCTGCTTGATGCCGGAGGGATAGCCCAGCGGGGTCTCCCAACCGGCGGCCATGTCGAGGGTGTGGAATTCGTCGTGGGCCTTGTTCATCGCCATGGTGGTGCGTCTCCTGTCAGGCCGCAGCCTGCGACGGGTTGACCTCGTCGGCCAATTCATAGCTGCCGAGCATGGTGTTGACGAGCGCCGCGGCGGCATCCCAGTCATAGGTGCGGAACGAGTGTCCCTTGGTGACGAAGGTCGCCCCGGCATAGAACATCTCGTACTGCTGGTGGCGGGAGGCGAATTCCGAGCCCACCGCGTCCCAGGCCAGCTTGAAGAACTTCACGCGCTCGATGGCGCTCGCCGCCGGCGACTGCTGGGTGCGCTCGATCAGCGCCGCGATCTCGGGATTGGCGAAGTCCTGCACCGAGGACGGCAGCATGATCAGGCCGCCGCCGGCGAGCTCGCGCAACGCGGTGATGATCTTCGGATAGAGCTGCTGGGTCAGGGTCTGGGCGGCGTACAGCGTGTGGCGATCCGGCACGTAGTAGCCGTTGTGGAACCGGCCCTTGGCCTCCATCGCCGCCACCAGGGCGTCGACCATGCCGGCCTCGGCGGCGAGCTGGCCCAGCGTCTCGCGGACCTGCGGGAAGCCGAGCACGCCGTTGACCTCGGCGGTGCGCCGCGCGATGCCGAGCAGGAAGCGCACCTTGACCGAGAGCCGCACCATGGCCTGGTAGTTCTGGTAGACGTGCGCCGGGGTGGCGTGGAACTGCTTCTGGCACATCTCCAGGCTCTTGAACACGAAGACGCGGTCCCACGGCACCTTGACGTCGTCGAAATGCAGCACGGCGTCGTTCTCGTCGAAGCGGCTGCCGAGCGGGTTGTCGAACACCGAGGGCGAGGCCGCCTCGTAGGACTTGCGCGACAACAGCGACAGGCCCTTGGCGTTCATCGGGATCGCGAACGACAGCGCGTAGGGCTCGTCGCCCGGCTGCAGCGGCTGGATGCAGGTGACGAACACCTCGTTGGCGACGACGCCGCCGGTGGCGAGCATCTTGGCGCCGCGCACGGTGATGCCCTCGGCGTCCTGGTCGACCACCGCCGCGGTGAGGAAGGCGTCCTTCTGCTGCGACGCCGGCTTGGAGCGGTCGGCCTGCGGATTGATGATGACGTAGGTCAGATAGAGGTCGTTGTCGCGGGCGTAGGCGTAATAGTCCGCGAGCGCGCGGGCGCGGGCGCCGTCATAGGCCTCGAACACGTCGAGCCCCATGTACATGCCGGCGATGCAGGAAGCGACGTGATCCGGCGCGCGGCCGAGGAAGCCGGCATGCAGCGAACCCCAGGCCTCGAGCGCGTGGCGCCGGCGCACCAGTTCGTCGAGGCTGGTCGGCAGCTCCCAGATCCGGTTGGCGCGCTCGCCCGACGGCGTGGCGTAGGTCATCAGTTCGCGGTTGTCGGGCGCCGCGACGAAATCGTAGAGCCCGCCCACCGACTGCACCAGCCGGGCGAAGGCCGGATGACGGGTGCCGTCCTCGACCCGCGCGCCGTCGATCAGAATGGTGCGGCCGTCGCGCAATGCCGCGGTGTGCTGCTCGCCTGTCTTGATCACCTTGGTTCTCCTTCCCTGGTTTGGCCGGCGCGCCGGTCAGTAGTGGATCGGCAGCGGCCAGTCCGGCGCGGGCTGGCCGTCATGGCCGAGCGTGCGGTACTTGCCCCGGAAAAACACCAGCGGCTCGTCGTCGTCGCGCGCGCTGAAGCGCACCACCCGGCCGATGAAGATGACGTGGTCGCCGCCGTCGTGCTGCGCGTAGGGCGCGCACTCGAAATGCGCCAGCGCGCCTGCGATCAACGGCGCCTCGGCGTGGCCAGGCGCATGGGCGACGTCGCGCCACTTGTCGCCGCGCGCGCCGGCGAACTGGTTCGACAGCGCCTCCTGGCGGCGGCTCAGGATGTTGACGGCATAGCCCTCGGCGGCAACCATCGCCGGCAGGCTGAGCGCGCGGCGGTCGACGCTGAACAGCACCAACGGCGGATCGAGCGACACCGAATTGAACGAGCTCATGGTCATGCCGACGGCCTCGCCGGCCGCGCCGCGCGCCGTGACAACGGCGACGCCGGTGGCGAACTGCGACAACGCGCGGCGGAAGGAGCGACGATCGAGCGGCATGCCGATTGGCCTTTGAATAATAGCTTTAGTTCAAAGCTATTCTCATTTGCAGGTCAAGCTTCAAATGCGAGCAGCTCGCACCTTTTTTATGCTGCGATGCGGGCGGGAGCGGCGCGCGGGGAGCATAGAGTTTGAATCAAACTGCAACTCGCGCTTGGCCGGCTATCGTGTGGGGGTAAAGGGAGCCGCTGCGTCTGCCAAAAATGCCGCGTCACCCGCGGACTTGATCCGCGGGTCCACTCTTTGACGTTACGCCGGAAGAAAGTGTGGATTGCCGGGTCAAGCCCGGCAATGACGAGCGGAGAGGGTCAAGCCCGGCCATGACGACCAAACCAACGCCTCGCTCAGGATGACGGAATCCATTCAACTCAAAATCGTCGGCCCCTACCGCCCCCGCGCGGCTTTGCGGCGCTTCGGCGCCTCGGGAGCGGCGGCGCGGGCGCGCGGCTCGGGCGCCGCGGTCATGAAGGCGAGCATCGCCACCGCGCGATCGCCGCAGCCGACCAGGCGCTCCATGATCGACGACAGCCGCGCGAAATCGTCGGCGCTGAGGCAGTCGAACAGCGCGTCGTTGATCGGCGCCTGGATCGACACCAGGTCGTCGAGCATCCTGCGGCCCTTCGGCGTCATGGTCAGCAGCACGCGGCGGCGGTCGCTGTCGTTGGTGCGCTTCTTCACCAGCCCGGCCGCGACCAGCTTCGACACCTCGATGGTGACGAAGGCGCCCGACAGGTGCAGGTGCTCGGCGACGCGGCTGACGCCGACGCCGTCCTCGCCGGCGAGGTGGGCGATGGAGATCAGCGTGGTGTAGGCGATGCCGGAAATGCCGAGCTGCTTGCCGAAGCCGGCGCGGCACTGGTCGACCCGGGCGCTGAAGGCGAGGAAGTCATGAATGAAGTGCCGGAAGCGGGCGTCCGTGCCATCCGGCATCAGTTCCGGCTTGGTGACTGTCGGGCGTGGCAAGCTGTTCCCTTCGGCAATTCAACGCGGGCGCGGCGGATGCGCGCCAGATTAATCACGTTCGCCGCGCCGGAGCCAGATCGATTTGGCGGGGACCGCATGCGCGTGAACCGCGCACCGCACCTCTGAACGCGATGCGGAACGCGATCGCCGACAGTGTCGTCATCACGCCCTTGACCGGCGACTGCGCCGCGACGAACGACGAGCGGCCCACGCGAAGACGGGATGGAAGCGATCGGCTTAAACCCCAATATGTAGACAAGAGAACTTGCTGTCACAGGTTGTTCATGCGCCAGCCCCGGCGGGCGCGACAGTGGCGGACGGCATCGGGCGGGCACTGCACAGAAAACAGGCACTCGTCGCGGTGACCGCGGCCACGCTGCCGCCCGCGCGCGGGCATCGCCGAAATATTTAAATGATTTCAATAGTTTGAGTGAATGATCCAGCATCGCCTCCGATGGCACATGACTTGCTTTTTAGGTGGAACAGTCAACGACGACTGCCGTCCAGCGGGGGGCCGCGCCGATCGAGGCGAGGTTCAGGACGCTCGAAGCCGGCCTCACAGGGGCGAACTTCGCGCGGTCGTTGTGCCTGTCATCTCATGACATGCGCTGTCTCCCGTCGGCCGCGGTCGAGACCACGGGATTGCGGCCGCGCGCGCCGCCGATCCCGCCCCGCTGTTTCAAGCCCCCTGAAAGGAGCCGTGATGGCCTATCTGGCACCGTCCGAATTCGTCACCAAGATGGTCGACGCCGGCGAATCCAAGATCTTCATGTCGACCCGCGACACCGTGATCCGCGCCTACATGGCCGGCGCCATCCTGGCGCTGGCCGCGGCGTTCGCGGTGACCATCAACGTCCAGACCGGCGTTCCCCTGATCGGCGCCATCCTGTTTCCGGTCGGCTTCTGCATGCTCTATCTGCTCGGCTTCGACCTCCTGACCGGGGTGTTCGTGCTGTCGCCGCTGGCGCTGATCGACAAGCGCCCCGGCGTCACCATCGGCGGCGTGCTGCGGAACTGGGGCCTGGTGTTCGTCGGCAACTTCCTCGGCGCCCTGACGGTCGCGGTGATGATGGCGGTGACCTTCACCTTCGGCTTCTCGACCCCGCCCGACAAGGTCGGCACCGTGATCGCCAGCATCGGCGAGGCCCGCACGCTGGGCTATGCCAAGTACGGCGCCGCCGGCATGCTGACGCTGTTCGTCCGCGGCATGCTCTGCAACTGGATGGTCTCCACCGGCGTGGTCGGCGCCATGATCTCGACCACGGTGAGCGGCAAGGTGATTGCGATGTGGATGCCGATCATGGTCTTCTTCTTCATGACATTCGAGCATTCGGTGGTGAACATGTTCCTGTTCCCGTCAGCGCTGCTGATGCACGGCAATTTCTCCATCCTGGACTATTTCATATGGAACGAAATCCCGACCGTGCTGGGCAATCTGGTCGGCGGCCTCGCCTTCACCGGCCTGACGCTCTACACCACCCATGTCAGGACCGCGCCGAAGCGCGAGCTGGCCTGATCGCGGACGCTACGCCGGAAGCCTCGCCCGGCACGGGCGAGGTTTCTTGCACTCGGGCCTCGTGTACTCCGGCCCTGTGGCGCAGCGATGCCGCGTGATCTCGCCATCTCGCTGGGGCAGCACTCGGACCGCGGCCGCAAGCCCGTCAACCAGGACTTCCACGGCGCGGTGATCCCGGCCGAGCCGGCGCTCGGGCTCAAGGGCATCGCGGTGGCGCTGGCCGACGGCATCTCCTCCAGCGAGGTCGGCCGCGTCGCCGCCGAGTCCGCGGTCAAGAGCTTCCTCACCGACTACTACTGTACCCCGGACGCGTGGTCGGTGAAGACCTCGGCGCAGCGCGTGATCGCGGCCGCCAATTCCTGGCTCCACGCCGAGACCCGGCGCAGCATCCACGCCTACGACCGCGACAAGGGCTACGTCTGCACGCTCAGCGTGATGGTGCTCAAATCGCTGACCGCGCACATCTTCCACATCGGCGACGCCCGGGTCTGCCGGGTGGTCGGCGACACGCTCGACCAGCTCACCGACGACCACCGCGTGGTGGTGTCGTCGGAGCAGGTCTATCTCGGCCGCGCGCTCGGCATGAGCCCGCAGATCGAGATCGACTACCGCACCGTGGCGCTGGAGCTGGGCGACATCTTCGTGCTGGCGACCGACGGCGTCGCCGAGCACGTCGGCGCCAAATTCATCGTCGGCGCGATCCGCGACCACGCCGCCGACCTCGACCGCGCCGCGCGGGCGATCACCGAGGAGGCGCTGCGGCGCGGCAGCCCCGACAACCTCACGGTCCAGATCGTGCGGATCGACCAGTTGCCCGACGGCGACGCCGCCGCCGTGGTCGGCCAGGACTCGGACCTGCCGATGCCGCCGCTGCTGGAGCCGCGCATGGAGTTCGACGGCTTCCGCATCGTGCGCCAGCTTCATGCCTCCCACCGCAGCCACATCTATCTCGCCGTCGACACCGACGACGACCGCATGGTGGCGCTGAAGATCCCGTCGATCGACCTGCGCGACGATCCGGCCTATGTGAGACGCTTCAAGCTCGAGGAATGGGTGGCGCGGCGCCTCAACAGCCCGCATGTGCTGAAGCCGAGCCCGCCGGCGCGCCGCCGCGGCTTCCTCTACGTGGTCAACGAGTTCATCGACGGCCAGACGCTGACCCAGTGGATGCGCGACAACGAAAGGCCCGCGCTCGAGACCGTGCGCGGCCTCGTCGTCCAGATCGCGCGCGGGCTGCAGGCCTTCCACCGCAAGGAAATGCTGCACCAGGACCTGCGGCCCGACAACATCATGATCGATCGCACCGGCACGGTGAAGATCATCGACTTCGGCGCCACCCGCGTCGCCGGTGTCGCCGAGGCCGCACCCTCGGCACACGCCGGCGAGATCCTCGGCACGCAAGCATACGCCGCGCCGGAATATTTTCTCGGCGAGGCGCCGACCACCGCATCCGACATCTATTCGCTCGGCGTCATCACCTACCAGATGCTGACCGGCCGCCTGCCCTACGGTGCCGAGATGGCGAAGGCAACGACGCGCGCGGCGCAGTCGCGGGTGCGCTACCGCTCGGCGCGCGACGACGACCACCCCGTTCCGGACTGGATCGACGGCGCGCTGCGGAAGGCGGTGCAGTTCGACCCGCGCCGGCGCTATGCCGAGCTGTCGGAATTCGTCCACGACCTGCACCACCCCAACAAGGCCTTCGCCGACCAGCCGACGCCCCTGATCGAGCGCAATCCGCTGCTGTTCTGGAAGGCGCTGTCGTTCCTGCTCGCCTGCGCGCTGCTGGTGACGCTGATCGTGCAGCACGGCGGCCGCTAACGGCGGGGCGAGAGCGCGAAAACGCCGCCGGCTGTCAGGGCTGGTTGGCCGCGCAATTGCGCTGGATCAATTCAATCTCGTGCCGTCGGTCTACAGGCTGCCCGCTGAGAGCCTCGTTACGCCCGGCTCCGGGCGGGATGAAGGACACCATTGCTGCCCGTTGCCGCAGTGCAATCGACCAACGATGTCTTTGGCCTTGATCTTTTGCCGGCAATGGCGGATTTTGGTCAAAACTATCATTGTCTTGGGGAGAAATGCCGTGAACGTCGCCGGCTGGATGGGCGCCCGCGCGGCGCCGGCTGATTCACCACGCGGCCTGGCACTGCTGCGC
Organism: Xanthobacteraceae bacterium; assembly: GCA_031291445.1. Taxonomy (GTDB): domain Bacteria; phylum Pseudomonadota; class Alphaproteobacteria; order Rhizobiales; family Xanthobacteraceae; genus Bradyrhizobium_A. The sequence goes on from JARLJA010000136.1 coordinate 12,930, forward strand.
GATCCGCTGCTCAACAAGGGGACCGCCTTCACCGAGGCGGAGCGCGACGCGCTGGGGTTGCGCGGCTTCCTGCCCGCCCACGTGCTGTCGCTGCAGGAGCAGGTCGAGCGCGTGCTGGTCAACCTGCGCAGCCTGCCGAGCGACCTCGAGAAGTACATCGCGCTCAACGCGCTGCACGACCGCAACGAGGCGCTGTTCTTCCGCGTCGTGATCGACAACATCGACGAGATCCAGCCGCTGATCTACACGCCGACGGTCGGGCTCGCCTGCCAGCGCTTCGGCCTGATCTTCCAGCGGCCGCGCGGCATGTTCATCAACGCCAACGATCGCGGACGGATCGCGGAGCTTTTGGCCAACTGGCCCTATCCGGCCAGACTGATCGTCGTCACCGACGGCGAGCGCATCCTCGGCCTCGGCGACCTCGGCGCCCACGGCATGGGTATCCCGGTCGGCAAGCTGTCGCTCTACTCGGCCTGCGCCGGCATCCATCCGGAGCACTGCCTGCCGGTGATGCTGGACGTCGGCACCAACAACGAGGAATTCCTGAACGATCCCTACTACATCGGCCTGCGCCGCAAGCGGCTCACCGGCGCGGACTACGACGCCTTCGTCGACGAGTTCGTCACCGCCGCCCGCGCCGCGTTCCCCGGCGTGCTGATCCAGTTCGAGGACTTCGCCAACCACGCGGCGTTCCGGCTGCTGCACAAGTATCGCGACGACATCTGCGTCTTCAACGACGACATCCAGGGCACCGCCGCGGTGGCGCTGGCGGGGCTGTTCTCGGCGCTGCGGGTCAAGAAGGAGCGACTGGTCGACCAGAGGGTGCTGTTCCTCGGCGCCGGCGAGGCCGCGACCGGCATCGCCGAGTTGATCGTCTCGGCCATGATGGCCGAGGGCGCGTCCGAAGCCGAGGCGCTCCGGCGCAACTGGCTGGTGGATTCCCGCGGCCTGGTCGTCAAGGACCGCGCCGGCCTCACCGACCACAAGCTGCGCTTCGCCCATGCCCACGCGCCGGTCGGCGACTTCCTGACCGCGATCAGGACGCTGAAACCCACCGCGATCATCGGCGTCGCCGCGGCCGGCAGCGCCTTCACGCCCGAAGTGCTGCAGACCATGGCAGAGCTCAACGCCCGGCCGATCGTGTTCGCGCTGTCCAACCCGACGTCGAAGGCGGAATGCTCCGCCGAGCAGGCCTACCGTCACACCGGCGGTCGCGCGCTGTTCGCCTGCGGCAGCCCGTACGATCCGGTGACGCTCGACGGCCGCACGTTCGTGCCGCGCCAGGGCAACAACTCCTACATCTTCCCCGGCGTCGGCCTCGGCGTGATCGCCAGCGGATCGCGGCTGGTGACCGACGAGATGTTCATGGCCGCCGCGCATACGCTGGCGGAGCTCGTCAGCGACGCCGACCTCGCGCAGGGCAGCCTCTATCCAGCGCTGCCGCGGATCCGCGAGGTCTCGACCCACATCGCGGTCGCCGTGGCCGCGGTCGCCTATCAGCGCGGTCTCGTCGCCGGCCCGACGCCCAACGACCTGACGGCCCACGTCCAGGCGCAGATGTACGACCCGCGGTATTGAAGCGATCCGGCCGGGTCGGCGAACGCGCCCGCGAAGCAGCGCTTGCCGCGCAACCACGGTCTGCCGCCCACATAAGCATTCTGCGTCACCCGCGGACTTGATCCGCGGGTCCACGCTTTAGAGCCTCGCCATGTCGCAAAGCGTGGATTGCCGGGTCGAGCCCGGCAATGACGAAGAAAATGACGCGCTGGCCGGGTCATCACGACCGTCTGCCCAGCCCGGCAATGTCGATGAATGTGACGCGCGCTGCCGACTCTTCACTCCGCGCCCTGGGCGCTGCCGGTCAGCCGGCTGAGCCAGCCGCGCTTGGCTTCGCCGGTTTCCGCCTCGGCCTCGCCGCCGACGATGGCGCCGAACGCCGCAAAGAATTCCCCCGAGAGCTTCTTGGTGGTCGACTCGATCAGTCGACCGCCGAGCTGCGCCAGCCGGCCGCCGATCAGCACGTCGACGTCGTAATTGAGGATGGTGGCGTCCGGTCCGTCGGGTTCGAGTCGCACCGTCGCGCCGCCCTTGGCAAAGCCCGCGACGCCGCCGGAGCCCTCGCCGGAAATGCGATAGCCGTTCGGCGGATCGAGATCCGACAGCGTGACCTTGCCGCCGAAGGTGGCCTTCACCGGGCCGACCCGCAGCACGACGGTCGCCGCCATGTCGGTCGGCGACGACATCTGCAGGTCCTCGCAGCCGGGAATGCACTGCTTCAGCACGGCGGGATCGTTCAGCGCCGCCCACACCTTCTCCCTGGACGCGGCAATTCGCTGGCTATCGATGATCTGCACGATTGGAATCCTCTGGGCTGGTGGTCGGAGCGCGCTGGCCGCGCCGGCGCGTCTGGGTGATCTCGGCCATGATCGACAGCGCGATCTCTTCCGGGGTGATGGCGCCGAGGTCGAGCCCCGCCGGCGCCTTGACGCTGGCGAGCGCCTCGCTCCGGTGGCCGGCAGCGGTGAGCTTGGCCGACAGCGCCGCCATCTTGCGCCGGCTGCCGACGAAGGCGTGATAGTCCGCGTCGATGGCGAGCGCGGCGGCAAGCGCCGCCTCGTCGCCCTTGCCCTGCGTCGACACCACCACGAAGCGCTGGGCGTCGCCGCGCGGCGCAAGCGCGAAGCCGTCGACCACCGCGTCGGCGTCGGGCGGCACGGCCAACTCGCCCGCGGGCGCGGCCAGCGTGACGTGATAGCCGAAGCCGCGCGCCAGCGATGAAAGCGCCAGCGCCACCGGGCTCGCGCCCAGCACCATCAGGCTGGGATGCGGCAGCATCGGCTCGACGAAGATGTCCATGGTGCCCTTGCTCGGGCACATGTTGCTGACGAAACGCACGCCGTCGCGGCTTTCGCCGGGCGCAACCCCGAGCTCGGCGAGCAGGTTCTCCGGCTGCACCGACACCATGCGCGGCTCGCCGTCGGCCAGCGCCTCGCGCGCCGCCTTCAAGACCGCGCCGCGGGCGCAGCCGCCGCCGATCCAGCCGGCGACGATGGTGCCGTCGGGGCGGATCACCGCCTTGGCGCCGGCCTTGGCCGCGGTGACCGAGACCGTGCGCACCACGGTGGCGAGCACGAACCGCTCCTCCGCCGCCTTGAGCTGCGCCACCAGGTCCATCACTTCAGCATGCGCGGTCATGGGTGTGTGTCCTCCGCAGGCGCGCGTTGGTCGCGAGGCGCACGGTCATACTCACTCGTCATGGCCGGGCTTGTCCCGGCCATCCACGTCTTTGTTTGCTGTGGCGTCGCCAAGACGTGGATGCCCGCGACAAGCGCGGGCATGACGGGTTGAGAGTGGGGCTGCGCCTTCGTCCATATCCAACCCTCATATCCTCGCCAGATACGGCTCCAGCGCCGCGAGGCTCTGAAGCGTGTGCGCGGGCGCGTAGAGATCGACGTAAGGCAGCGCCGCCTTGATCCCCGCCGCCTCCGGCGAATAGCCCTGCCAGCCCATCATGGGGTTGAGCCAGGCGATGCGCCGGCAGCGCCGCGAGAGCGCCGCCATCTCGCGGCCGAGCAGGCGCGCGTCGCCGGTCTCGTAGCCGTCGGACACGATCATGACGCAGGTGCGCGAGGTGATGACGCGGGCGGCGTGGCCGCGGTTGAAGGTCTCGAGGCATTCGCCGATCCGGGTGCCGCCGCCGGCGCCCTGCGCCATCACCGCGAGGCGGTCGAGCGCCCGCGCGGGATCGCGCTCCTTCATGGCGTCGGAGACATGGGCAAGCCGGGTGTGGAACAGGAACGCCTCGGCTTCGCGGAACTGGTCGAGCACGCCGTGGATGAAGCGCAGGAACACGCCGGTGTATAGGCTCATGGAGCCGGAGGCGTCGAGCAGCACCACGAGCCGCAGCGGCTTGTCGCGGCGGCGCCGCTTCATCAGCGTGATCGGCGCCCCGCCGTGGCTGATATTGGCGTGGATGGTGCGCCTGAGATCCAGCCGCCGGCCGCGCCGGCTGACGCGATCGCGCCGGGTCAAGCGCGTGCGCATGACGCGCGCCAGCCGTGCCGCGGCGGCGTGGGCCTCTTCGACCTGGTCGGGATCGGCGAGCTTGCGGAAATCGACGTTTGCGAGGGCCTCGGCGCGCGAGGCACCCTCCATGCGGCCCTCGCCGCCGGCGCGGTCGGGCCCGTCGTCAGGCGTCGCGACCTGGTCGGTCGCGCCCTCGCCGGCGGTGCGCGGCGCGGCGCCGTCCTGCAGGGATTTCAGCGACGGCGTGTTGGCGCTCGGCGCCCCTCCCACCACCGTCGAGCGCGACTTGACCCGGTGGCCGAGCCAGAACGCGTCGAACAGCCCGTCGAACTTCTCCCAGTCGGTGCGCCGCGCCGAGAACAGGTGCTTGAACGCCGAGCGCAGCAGCGCCGGGGTCTCGGCATAGCCCGCGGCCATCAGCCGCGCGGCGTCCTGGCCCTCCGGCAGGCCGACGGCGAAGGCGTTGTCGCGCAGCGTCCGCAGGAACGCCGCCAGCCGGTCCACCACGTGGCGCGAGGCCTCGTTGATCTCGTCGCAAGTCATCGGCGTGCCGCAGCAGCTCATGCCACCTTCCCCAGGATCCTGGCGCTGACCTCCGGCGTGACCCGCGCGCTGTCCTCGCGGGTCTTGAGCAGGCACATCAGCGTCTGATGCACCACCTCGGGGGCGTCGTGGAGGTCGCGGACCTCGAGCCCGACCAGCGCCGCCGCCCAGTCCAGCGTCTCGGCGACGCCGGGCGCTTTCCGCAGCTCCTCCCGGCGCACGCCCTCGACCATGCGCGCGATCTGCACCGCGAGCGTCGCGGAGATGCCGGGCACCCGCGCCAGGATGATGCGGGCCTCGCGGTCGACGTCGGGATAGTCGACGTAGTGATAGAGGCAGCGCCGCCGCAGCGCGTCGGACAGCTCGCGGGTGCCGTTGGAGGTCAGCACCACCAGCGGGATCGAGCGCGCGGTGATGGTGCCGAGCTCGGGAATCGAGATCTGGAAGTCCGACAGGATCTCGAGCAGGAAGGCCTCGAACTCGTCGTCGGCGCGGTCGATCTCGTCGATCAGCAGCACCGGCGGCGTGGCACGGCGCAGCGCCGCCAGCAGCGGGCGTTCCAGCAGGTATTTTTCCGAGAAGATGGCGTCCTCGATCTCGCCGGCGCGGTCGCCCTGGTGGGCCTGGATCGCCAGCAGCTGGCGCTGGTAGTTCCACTCGTAGAGCGCCGCCGACTGGTCGAGCCCCTCGTAGCACTGCAGGCGGATCAGCTCGGTTTGAAGCGCGGTGGCGAGCGCGCGCGCCACCTCGGTCTTGCCGACGCCGGCCTCGCCTTCGAGCAGCAGCGGGCGCTTCAGCATCCGCATCAGGGCGATCGCGGTCGCAAGCTCGGGATCGGCGATGTAGCCGGAGGCCGCGAGTTGTTCCGCGATCTCGTCGCGATCTTTCATGGCTGGTAGGACACCATTGTTTCGATCCGCTCGCTTCACACTCGGCGTCATGCCCGGCCTTGTGCCGGGCATCCACGTCTTCATAGCGCGGCAGCAGAAAAGACGTGGATGGCCGGGACAAGCCCGGCCATGACGATGAAAGGGGAGCTACGCAAACACGCCGAGACTCTTCGCCGCCTTCCAGTTGCGCCAGTAGTCGTGGGGCATCTGGATGTGGGTCGAGCCCAGGAACGAGAAGGCGTCGTTCACCGCGTTGGAGAACGCCGGCACGCCGCCGACATTGGGGCTTTCGCCGACGCCCTTGGCGCCGATCGGGTGATGCGGCGACGGCGTCACCGTGAAGTCGGTCTCCCAGTGCGGCGTCTCCACCGCGGTCGGCATGAAGAAATCCATGAACGAGCCGGTGACCACGTTGCCGGCGTCGTCGTAGCGGATCTCCTGCCCCATGGCGATGGCGAAGGCCTCGGTGAGGCCGCCGTGGACCTGGCCCTCGATGATCATCGGGTTGATCCGGGTGCCGCAGTCGTCGAGCGCCATGAAGCGCCGGACCTTGTAGACGCCGGTGTCGACGTCGATGTCCATCACGCAGATATAGGCGCCGAACGGATACGTCATGTTGGGCGGATCGTAGTAGCTCACCGCCTCCAGCCCCGGCTCCATGCCTGGCGGCACCGAGTTGTAGGCCGCCCAGCAGATGTCCTTCATCGACATGGTCTTCTCCGGCAGGCCCTTGACCCGGAAGCCGTCGATGTCCCATTCGAGGTCGTCCTCGTGGACCTCGAGCTTGTAGGCCGCGATCATCTGCGCCTTGGCCTTGATCTTGCGCGCCGCCATGGCGATGGCGGCGCCCGCCACCGGGGTCGAGCGCGAACCGTAGGTGCCGAGCCCGTAGGGCGCGGTGTCGGTGTTGCCCTCCTCCACCATGATGTTGTCGGCGGGAATGCCGATCTCGGTGGCGATGATCTGGGCCCAGGTGGTCTCGTGGCCCTGGCCCTGGCTCTTGGAGCCGACCCGCGCGATGCCGGCGCCGGTCGGGTGCAGGCGGATCTCGCAGGAGTCGAACATGGCGATGCCGAGGATGTCGCAGTTCTTCGACGGGCCCGCCCCGACGATCTCGGTGAAGAACGACACGCCGACGCCCATGATCTCGCGGGTCTCGCCGCGCTTGAACGCCGCCCGCTTGTCCGCCTGCTCCTGGCGCAGCCCGGCGTATTTCACCGTCTCCATCACCTTCTTCATGGCGGTGGCGTAGTCGCCGGAATCGTATTCCCAGCCGAGCGCCGAGTGGTAGGGAAACTGCTCGGGCCTGACGAAGTTCTTCAGCCGCAGCTCAGCCGGATCCATGTTCAGCTTCTGGGCCAGGATGTCCATGGCCCGCTCGATGCAGTAGGCGGCCTCGGTGACGCGGAACGAGCAGCGATAGGCGACACCGCCCGGCGCCTTGTTGGTGTAGATGCCGTCGACCGCAAGATGCGCGACCGGGATATCGTAGCTCCCGGTAACGATGTTGAAGAAGCCGGCCGGCCATTTCGACGGGTCGGCGCAGGCGTCGAACGCGCCGTGATCGGCGAGCACGTGGACGCGTAAGCCGGTGACCTTGCCCTCCTTCGTCGCCGCGAGCTCCGCGGTCATGTGGTAGTCGCGCGCGAACGAGGTCGCGGTCAGGTTCTCGATGCGGTCCTCGACCCATTTCACCGGCTTGCCGGTGACGATGGAGGCCACCGCGGCGCAGATATACCCCGGGTAGGCGCCGACCTTGTTGCCGAAGCCGCCGCCGATGTCGGGCGAGATCACGTGGATCTTGTGCTCCGGAATCTTGGCGATCAGCGCCACCACGGTGCGGATGACGTGCGGCGCCTGGAAGGTGCCCCAGATCGTCAATTCGCCCCTGATCTTGTCGAACGAGCAGACGCACTGGCAGGTTTCCAGCGGCGAGGGATGGACGCGGTGATAGGAGATCAGCTCCTTGATGGTGACGTCGGCCTTGCGGAACGCGGCGTCGGTGAGGTCCTTGTCGCCCACCGTCCACTCGAAGATGTGGTTGTGGTGCTTGCGCGGGCCGTGGGCGCCGGTGGTCTTGCCGGCGAGATCCTCGCGCAGCACCGGGGCGTCGGGGTCCATCGCCTTGAACGGATCGACCAGCACCGGCAGCGGCTCGTACTCGACCTCGACCTTGGCGATGCCGTCGTCGGCGGCGTAGCGGTCGGTGGCCACCACGAAGGCGACCTCCTGGTTCTGGAACAGGACCTTGCCGTCGGCCAGCACCATCTGCACGTCGCCGGCCAGCGTCGGCATCCAGGCGAGGTTGACGGTCTTGAGCGTCTCGGCGGTGATCACCGCCAGCACGCCGGGCACCTTCAGCGCCTCCTCGCTGTGGATCGCCTTGACCCGCGCATGGGCATGCGGCGAGCGCACGAAGTCGCCATGCAGCATGCCGGGCAATTTGACGTCGTCGACGTAGTTGCCCTTGCCTTGCGTGAAGCGGATGTCCTCGACGCGCTTGCGCTTGCAGCCCATGCCTTCGAGCGCCGCGGTGCGTTGTTCCCGCGTGGGGGTCATGTCGTTCATTCTGCAGCCTCCCGGAATTCGGTGCCGTTGACCTTGGCGGACGCGTACTGGATCGCCTTGACGATGTTCTGGTAGCCGGTGCAGCGGCAGAGGTTGCCGGAGATGCCCATGCGGATTTCGGCTTCCGTCGGCGCCGGATTTTCCTGCAGCAGCCGGTGCGCCCGCACGATCATGCCGGGCGTGCAGAAGCCGCATTGCAGCCCGTGCATCATGCGGAAGCCTTCCTGCAGCGCCGCCAGCGAGCCGTCGGCGTTGGCGATGCCCTCGATGGTCAGGATCTCGCTGCCCTCGGCCTGCACCGCGAACACGGTGCAGCTCTTCACCGACTTGCCGTCGAGATCGACCGTGCAGGCGCCGCAATGGGTGGTCTCGCAGCCGATATGGGTGCCGGTGAGCGAGAGGGTCTCCCGCAGGAAGTGCACCAGCAGGGTGCGCGGCTCGACGAGGCCCTCGACCTCGGCGCCGTTCACTTTCATGGTGATGTGGGTCTTGGCCATTTTGTCTCCCCCTGTTCAGGTCGCGCGCGCGGCGGCGCGGGCAAGCGCCCGCGTCACCATGATGCCGCCGACATGCTTGCGGTATTCCACCGGCCCGCGGGCGTCGGCGGCTGGTGTCATGATGGCTTCGGCCGCGGCCGCGGCCGTCTTCAGCGTGGCGGCCTCGAGCTTGCTGCCGATCACCGCCCTGGCGGCGGCGTCGGCGAGCAAGGCGGTCTCGGCGAGATTGGTCAGCCCGATGGCGCAGCTCTCGACCACGCCGGCCTTCATGGTCAGGACGACGGCGGCGGCGGCGGTGGCGTAGTCGCCGATCTTGCGCTTGAGCTTCTCGTAGGCGTAGCCATGGCCCGACGGCGGGATCGGCACCGTGACGGCGGTGAGCAGTTCGCCGGGCTCGAGCGCGGTGAAATAGGCACCCTGGTAGAAGTCGCGGGCGGCGACCGTGCGGGAACCGGAGCTGCGGGTCAGCGTGTAGCTGGCACCGAGCGTCATCATCAGCGCGGGCAGGTCGTTGCCGGGATCGCCGTTGGCGACGTTGCCGCCGACCGTGCCCATGTAGCGCACCTGCGGATCGGCGATCAGCAGCGCCGCCTCGTGCAGGATGGGAATGGATCTGGCGATCTCGTCGGATCCCAGCAGGTCGTGCTGGGTGGTCATGGCGCCGATCTCGAGCGCGTTACTGAGCCGGCGGATGCCCTTCAAGCCCTCGATGCGGCCGAGATCGACCAGGTGTTCCGGGCTCGCCAGCCGCAGTTTCATCATCGGCACCAGGCTATGGCCGCCGGCCAGCGGCCTCGCCTCGTCGCCGAGATCGGCCAGGAGCTTGACCGCGTCCGACACGGTCGCGGGTCGGTGATAGCTGAATGAGCCAGGGATCATGGTTTCCTCCACCGTCCTTTGGCGCTTCTTCGAGCACGGACGTTGCGAACAGGTTCGACTCGCGTCTGGGTCGGAAGCAAGGCGGCGGCCGGTTGCCGCTCACGAGGCGGAGGGGATTCACACGAATGGCGGGATGCGGCGCACGAATTGCGTCAGAGCTTGCGACCTAATTCGCCTGTTGTGTTCTCTCCGTCATGCCCGCGCTTGTCGCGGGGATCCACGTCTTAACAACAGCACCGCGAAGCAAGACGTGGATGGCCGGGAGACCTTAGTCCTAGCGATCCGTCGAAGACGGATCGCGCTGCCCGGCCATGACGAATCAAAACAAATTCGGAAGGCCTCTACCCCGCCCCGGCCCCACGCCGCGCGAGGCCGAGCCGGGCCTTGACCTCGGCGAGCTTGGCGCGGCTCACCGGAATGCGGTGCGGCGACGGGCCGTCGAGCTGGATCACGGCGCCCTCGCCTTCCTTGCGGACCACGGAGACGTGGGGCAGCGCGACGATGTAGCTGCGGTGCACACGGATGAACTGGGCCGGATCGAGCTGGGCCTCGGCCTCGGAAATCGACCACGGGCACAGCCGCTCCCGCGTGCCGTCGTGCACCATAGTATAATGTGCATCGGCGTGGATGCTGCGGACCTCGGCCGCATCGATGAAGCGGGTTCCTTCGGCGTCCTCGACCGGCAGCCGCGTCGCCGGCACGGCCCGCGGCTGGCCGATTCCGCCGAGCGGCAGCGACGTCGGCCGCACCGGCGGGGTGGCGGCCTCGATCGCGACCTGAGGGCTCCCCTCGGTTACGGCGGCCGCGTGCCGCCGGTCCGGCACCAGCGACAGCAGGAAGCCGGCGGCGATGACGAAGCACAGCAGCGCCACCACCAGCGACACCAGTTGCTGCGACGCAACCAGGCCGTCCGGGTGGTTCGGGGTGGCGCACTCCACCAGGTGCATGCCGGACATCGCGGTGTAATGCATGCCCGACACCGCGATGCCGAAGGCGATCGCGCTGGCGGCAAGCCGCACACCGCCCTGGCGGGCGATGAAGATCCGCAGGCCGCCATAGGCGGCGCCGATGGCGATCGCCACCGCCAGCGCCACGCGAACGGGATCGTTGATCATGTCGAAGCGGCCCGACAGCGCGTGCATGCCGACGTAATGCATGCTGACGATGCCGACCCCGAGCAGCACCGCCGAGGCGACGACGCGGACCAGCGACGGCTCGCCGACGCTGACGAAGAACAGCGAGACGCCGACCACCAGCGCGCAGATCAGGAAGGAGATGATTGTCGGCAGCACCAGATAGGCCGCGTCCGCCGGCAGCGGCGCCGCCAGCATGCCGACGAAATGCATGGTCCAGATGCCGACGGCGAGAAAGCCCGCCGCCCCCGCCAGCAACAGGCGATGGCTGGCATCCGGTGTGCCGCGTATCCGCGCCGCCAGCCCAAATCCGGTGTATCCGCCCAGGATTGCAATCGCCACCGAAAGAGCCACGAGCGCGGGGTCGTGTCCTTGAAACATCGACAGTTACCCACGTGCGCCATGTGCGCGGGCGCGACTTTGCGCGAAACGCCCCGGCTTTCCAAGGCCGAAACCGAAGGTGCCAGGCCGTGACACGCTGCGCTGCAGCGTGGCGACGGCGGCCACAACAGAGCGCGCGGGATTTTATTTCCAGCCGCCGGCAGCAGCACCTTGCATTGTTCCCCGCCACGATGCAGGTGGCCACGTCACCTCTTCGAGGACTGCAACCATGAGAATTTCCCGCGCCGTGGCGCTCGTCGCACTTCTTTCGCTCGCCGGCTGCAACGACAAGGCGGAGGTCAAAAGCGCCGGCGGCGAGGCCACGCAAGCCACGCTGAAGGCGAACGAGGCTGCGATCCAGGGGCTCGACATGAGCGACCAGCGCGACGTCGATGAGGCCAAGCGCGGCCTGATCGCCCGGCCCACCGGACAGATCCGCGACGCGGCGGGCCGCGTGCTGGTCGACTTCGACGCCTTTGCGTTCGAGGAGGGCAATGCGCCGCCGACGGTCAATCCCAGCCTGTGGCGCCACGCCATCCTCAATGCCCAGATCGGCCTGTTCAAGGTCACCGACGGCATCTACCAGCTGCGCGGCTTCGATATCGCCAACATGACGCTGGTCGAGGGCAGGACCGGATGGATCGTGATCGACACCCTGACCTGCCGCGAGAGCGCGGCCGCGGCGCTGGCCTTCGCCCGCCGGCATCTCGGCGACAAGCCGGTGTCGGCAATCGTCTTCAGCCACAGCCATATCGATCACTTCGGCGGCGTGCTGGGCGTGGTGTCTGCCGCGGAGGCCGCGGCGCGGAGCATTCCCGTCGTCGCGCCCACCGGCTTCATGGAGGAGGCCACCAGCGAGAACGTGCTGGTCGGCACCGCCATGGGCCGGCGCTCGGCCTACCAGTTCGGCAAGGACCTGCCGCGATCGCCGCGGGGCATGGTCGACACCGGCTTAGGCAAGGGCGTCGCCTACGGCGTGCCAGGGATCCTGCCGCCGACGCAGCTCATCAGCAAGCCGAGCGAGGAGCTGACGCTCGACGGCGTGCGGTTCGTCTTCCACAACGCCCCGGGCGCCGAGGCGCCCGCCGAGATGACCTTCAACATCCCCGAGCTGAAGGCCTATGGCGGCGCCGAGAACCTGGCGCAGACCATGCACAACCTGCTGCCGGTGCGCGGCGCCAAGGTGCGCGACGCGCTGCGCTGGGCCTCATATCTCGACCAGGCGCTGGACGACGCGGGCGACGCCGAGGTCTATTTCGGCCAGCACAACTGGCCGGTGTGGGGGCACGCGCGGATCGCCGAGTTCATCACCAGGCAGCGTGACGTCTACAAATACACCCACGACCAGACCGTGCGCCTGATCAATGCCGGCCTTACGCCACGCGAGATCGCCGACGAGGTCAGGCTGCCGCAATCGCTGGCGTCCTATTTCGGTGCGCGCGGCTACTACGGCGACCTGCGCCACAACGTGAAGGCGGTGTACCAGTTCTACATCGGCGCCTATGACGGCAACCCGGCCAATCTCGATCCGCTGCCGCCGCGGCAGTCGGCGCGGCGCTATCTCGACCTCATCGGCGGCGCCGACAAGGCGGTGGCCGCCGCCCAGGCGGCCTTCGACCAGGGCGACTACCGATGGGCGGCGGAATTGTTGAACCACGCGGTGCTGGGCCAACCCGATCATCAGGGCGCCCGCGAGCTGTTGGCCCGTACCTACGAGCAGATGGGCTACATGGCCGAGGCGGCGACCTGGCGCAACAGCTACCTGACCGCGGCGGCTGAGCTGCGCGACGGACCGCCGAAAGCGGGGATCGACCGCGCCGCGCTGGTCGACCTGTTGGCGCAGACTCCCATTGAACGCTTTCTCGAGGCTATGGCGGCGAGCCTGAACGGCCCCTCCGCCGACGGCAAAGCCCTGAAAATCAACCTGGTGCTGTCCGACACCCGGGAGTCGTTCGTCCTGTGGATCGAGAACGCCGTGCTGCATTTCAGGAAGGCCGCGCCGGCGGCGGACGCCAATGCGACGCTAACGCTGACCAAGGGCTTTTTCATCAGGATGATGGCCGGCACCGCCGGGGTGACCGACTTCCTGTTGAGCGGCGACGTCAAGGTCGATGGCAGTTCGATCGACCTGGTGCGCTTCCTTGCGCTGTTCGACAAGGCGCCGGGCAACTTCGCCATCGTCACGAGACCATGATGCCACCCGGGCGATGGCTTCGCTCTTCGCGCGCCGAGTCGTTACGTCTTTACCGCCGAAGCATCCTGGAACTCACTGAACTCTTGCGACAAATCAAAGCCGGCTCTCTGGAGATTTGCTAGCTGGTGTCGAGACCGAGCGGTCCCTGCCATTCTTTGGCGGGACGCAGTTGAGGTCGTCGGATGCTCCCGGACTCCTAGGCACTTCGGGTCCGTCCGTCGCAGGGAGGCCGCCCGGTTGGCGGCCTCTTTTCTTTTCAGGAGTTCACGTTTGTGGCGCGTCGACCGGCGCAGCAGGCAACGTCCAGGTTCGCGGCGAATCCGGGCTCACTCGTCCTTGGTGGTTTCCAGCAGCCAGTGGACGACGTCCTTCTGGGGGGCTCGCGGCGTTCCATAGAGGCCGGGAACATTGTCTTCGGCCTGCTGCGCCTTGGACTTGGGCGGGTCCTGGGGCGGATTCTGGTTCTGGGCGACTTGCGGCTGGCCTGAAGCTTGCGCCTGCGAGACGTTACCCGAGGTGGGCGAGGTCCCCCTGGCGGCGGTCTTGGCCCCGGATCCCGGCGCCGCAGCGGTTGCCGGAACCGATCCCGCCGGGACGGCCGCCGCCACCTTGGTCTCCGGGGCGTCGGGTTCCTCGCCGGTCACCGCACTGTTGATTTCAGCAGCCAAATTCGTGCTGTAGCCGCGGTTCGAGATGCCGTAGGAGCCGAACCGCTCCGTCTGCGGCTTGGCCGGGGCCGTGGCGCTCGCGGTGCTGGCGTTGGCGTTTGCGTTGGCCACGGAACTCGACGAATTGGCGCAGCCGGCGAGCAGCAACGCGACCGCGGGAATCGCGACCGAGAATCGAACAAAAAGAGGACAGCTCAAGGCCTTCTCCGCGCCCGGGGACTGAATTGACGTTCAGCAATAGAGCCAATATGCGGCGACGGCAAGGCGGCGGCGCAGCGCCTTCCAACGGTTGGCTGATCGCCCCGAGCGGGAGTTGAGGCCTCCCGATCAGGCCGACGGCGCGACTCTTCCCGTCCGACATGCCGAAGCTGAAACGCCGCCGTGCAATCGGCGGCCGAGAGCCACGAATTGTCGGCGCTGAGCAACTGTCGGGGACGTCGTCGCACACGACTTGTCTGCTGCGGGACCATGTCCGTCCCGGCTCGGGAATTTCTCCCGACCGGCGGCCCGTCGATCACGCAACGCGCGCATTGTCTCGCGCTCGCGTGAACACACCGCGCTTCACGACCACGGATTCGCGATTGTCCAATCGGCCGCAAAGGTCCTTCCAGTTGTGCGTCCGTAGTCTGCCGCACGGTCCTGCCTATGTTTGATCGGGTACGAAGCGCGAGCAACGCTCCGCTCAACCGCAACTACGTCAAGGAGAACGACCATGCACAAGACTCTTCTCGGCCTGATCGCCGCCACCGCGATCGTGACCTCGATGTCGCCGGCCGCCATGGCGGACAGCGAGCATGTCCGCCATCGGCACGCGCAGCAGGCCACCGAGGCCACCCGTAACGCCTACGGTTCGGTCTATGAGCAGCCCGGCCCGGGCGCGCTGTCGTGGACGTCGCCGGTCCACGCCGGCAACCACACCGAGCAGTTCGAGGACCCGCGCACCGCGGTCAACGGCAACTGAGCGTTGGCCCGATCCATCGTCCTCGAGGCGCGCGGTTGCGCGCCTCGAGAACGTTTCGAACCAATCGTTTCGCCCTATCGCGGATGCGCTGCGGCGCGTTCCGGCGCCGCGGCCGCCGGCCGCGTGGGACACGGGCTCTCGCCCGGCACGGGATCTACCCAGCGGCGGTGCTCGGCGAAGCGGCAGGCGAGCAACTCGATGAAGGCCCGCACCTTGCTCGACAGGTGGTGACGGTGCGGGTAGCTGGCCTCGATCGACAGCGCCACCGGAGGATATTCGGGCAACAGCCGCACCAGCTTGCCGGAGGAGATCTCATCCTGCAGCAGGAAGCTCGGAGCGAGATAGATGCCGTGGCCGTCGAGCGCGAGATGACGCAGCAGCTCGGCATTGCTGCTCACGACGTTGCCGGCGACCCGCACCGAGATGACACCGCCGTCGGAGCCCTCGAATCGCCACTCGTCGCCGAAGCGGTGGAAGGCGTAGCGCAGGCAGTTGTGCCGCGCGAGGTCGGCGGGCTCGGCCGGCGGCGGATTGCGATCGAGATAGCCGGGCGCGCAGCACGGGAGATGCCGCCACGACGTCAGGCGCCGCACCACCACGCTGCTGTCGCGCGGCGGCAGGGTATGGATCGCGAGATCGAAGCCCTCGTCGACGAGGTCCGGCATCCGCTCGCCGGTCCGCAGATCGATCGCGACACCGCAGTTGCACGACAGATATTCGGACACCACCGGCAGCAGGAAGCGCATGAGATGGGTGTTGGCGAAGACGCGCAGCGTCCCGCGGGGCGTCGCGTTGAGGGATTCGGCCAAGCGGTCGGCCTCCTCTAGCTCGGCGATGATCTGCCTGGCGCGCTCGTAGTAGGCCTTGCCGATCTCGGTCAGGCTGACCTTGCGGGTGGTGCGGTTGAGCAGGCGCGCGCCGAGGTGGTCCTCCAGCGCCCGGATGTGGTTGCTGACCATGGTCACCGACATGTCCAGCTTGCGGCCGGCGGCGGAAAAGCCGCCGGTTTCGACCACCTGGTTCAATACACAAAGGCTCGTCAGTCGATCCATGGCTGGCCCAATGTCCTCCCGGTTCCCGGCGACTCGATCACCCGTATCGATTAACACGGGCCGCGACACGGAACGGTATTTGCGCCCTTCACGGAACGATCACTTCGCTGCTAGCGGCGGGTGAAGATGGCGTGACCGGCGGCCCGGCCGCCGCCGGGCTCACCAGCCCGTCACACCGCGGCGCGGCACGATGTGCTATACATACGCGGCCCCCTGCCACGGTCTCCCATGCGCCTTGCTCCTGCTGTCGCGATCCTGCTTTCGCTGCTGTCCTTCGGCCCCGCGCGGGCGTGGTGGGACGAGGGCCACATGCAGATCGCCTATCTCGCCTACAAGCGGCTCGATCCCGCGGTAAAGGAGCGGGCCGATGCGCTGCTGCGGCTGAACCCCGACTATGGAAACTGGACCTGCGGCGCGCCGGACGGGGCGACCGCGAAGCTCTACGCCTTCGTCCACGCCGCGACCTGGCCCGACGACATCAAGCTCAAGGCCGACTACAGCGACGACAAGGTGAGCGCGCCGACCGCCGGTCAGATCACCGGCTATTCCGACCACCTGCGCCATGGGTTCTGGCACTTCCGCGACGCGCTCTATTCGCCCGACGGAACGCCGCTGCCGGCGGCCGATCCGGTCGACGCCGTCACCCAGCTCGCGCAGATGATCGCGGCGCTGCCGGCCTCATCGGGCGCCTCCGACGAATTGCGGTCCTATGACCTGGTCTGGACGGCGCATCTGGTCGGCGACCTCCATCAGCCGCTGCACGCGGTGGCGCGCTTCACCGCGCCGCTCACGGAAGGCGATCGCGGCGGCAACGCCGAACTGGTGATCCCCGCCACCGGCGAGACCATCACGCTGCATGCCTATTGGGACCGCCTGTTCGGCGGCTTCTCCTCGCCGTTCGGCGCGGTGTTCGATGCCGAGCAGCGCGGCGGCCTGGCCGGCGTCACACCCGATCCGGTGGCCGCGGCCGAGCTCGACCCGGCGGCCTGGGCGCAGGACAGCTTCGCGCTGGCGAAGCAATTCGCCTACGCCGCGCCGGTCGGCGACGGACCGGGGCCGGTGGCGCTGACCCGCGACTACGAGACCAATGCCCGTACCACCGCGCGCAGCCAGGCGGCGCTGGCCGCGGCGCGGCTCGCCAACCTCTTGAACCGGGTGCTGAAGTAACGGCGATCGCCACGCCCGCCTACCAGGCCGGAAGATAGGTGCCCTTGAACCGCACCTGCACGAACTCCCGGACCGGCTCGGAGTGATAGGCCTCGATCAGCTGTCCGACCCAAGGCTTGTCCTTGTCATCCTCGCGCACCGCCAGAATGTTGACCCAGGGTCCCTCGGTGGCCTCGCGGGCGATGGCGTCGGTCGCGGGGTTGAGGCCCGCCTGCACGGCATAGTTGTTGTTGATCGAGGCGAGGTCGACGTCCTGCAGCGACCGCGGCAGTTGGGCGGCGTCGAGCTCGACGAAGCGCAGCTTCTTCGGATTGTCGGTGATGTCGGCGACCGTCGCGCCGACGTCGCCCGGATCCTTCAGCTTGATGACGCCGTGCAACGCCAGGATCATCAGGCCGCGCGCGCCGTTCGAGGGATCATTGGCGATCGCGACCCGCGCGCCCTCCGGCAGCTCGGCGAGCGACTTGAATTTCAGCGAGTAGACGCCCTGCGGCGAGGCGATGGTGTTGGCAACCTTGACGATCTTCCATCCGGCCCGGGCGACCTGGTTCTTCAGATACGGCTCGTGCTGGAACGAATTGGCATCGAGGTCCTTCTGCGCCAGCGCCTGGTTCGGGATCACGTAGTCGGTGAACTCCACCACCTGGATGTCGAGGCCGCGGGAAGCGGCCACCTTCTTCACCACGTCCATGATCTCGGCGTGCGGACCGGCGGTGACGCCGACGCGGATCGGATCGGCCACGGCGCTACCGAGCAGCGCTGCGGTGGCGATCAGGACGGTGACGAACAGTCTCATGAAATTCCTCCTGCGCGTACGCGCCACCAACAGGTCAGAACCGAGTCCGCCCCGTCATCCTGAGGAGCGTTGCGCAAGCAACGCGTCTCGAAGGATGAACGGCCCGGGCTAGTCATCCTTCGAGACGCATCGCATGCGCGATGCTCCTCAGGACGACGATCAAACTCTGTTCTCGCTACCGGTGCCGCAGGCGGCGGTTGAGCCGCCGCGCCAGGTGGTCGCCCAGCGTCTGCACCGCCTGCACCAGGGCGATCAGCACCACCACGACGGCCAGCATCATCTCCGGCATGAAGCGCTGGTAGCCGTAGCGGATGCCGAGATCGCCGAGCCCGCCGCCGCCGACCGCGCCGACCATGGCGGAGTAGCCGAGCAGGCTGACCACGGCGAGCGTCAGCGCCAACACCAGGCCGGGCAGCGCCTCGGGGATCAGCACCTTGATCACGATCTGCAGCGGAGTGGCGCCGAACGAGGCGGCGGTCTCGACCAGGCCGCCGTCGATCTCCCGGATCGCCGCCTCGACCAGGCGGGCGATGAACGGCGTCGCCGCCACCGTCAGCGGCACGATCGCCGCCGAGGAGCCGATCGACGTGCCGGCCACCAGGCGCGTGAACGGAATGATGGCGACCACGAGGATGATGAACGGCGTCGAGCGCGTCGCATTCACGATGGTGCCGAGGATGAGGTTGGCAAACGGCGCGGCGAACAGTTCGCCCTTGCGGCTGGTGGCGAGGAAGATGCCGAGCGGCGCACCGAGGAACGTGCCGAGCAGCGCCGACAGCGACACCATGTAGAGGCTCTGCCAGGTGGCCTCGACGATCAGGTTGATGAGGTCACGCGACATAGCCGAGATGCTCCCCTTCGATCCGCGACTGCGCCAGCTGGGCCAGCGCCTGCTCCGCCCGCGCCGCGGGAACGCCGACGATCAGCGAGCCGACGTGACGGCCGCCGATCTCGTCGATCCGCGCCGCGAGCAGCGCGACGTCGGCGTCGAGCGCCCGCGACAGCCGCGCCACCACGGTGTCGGCGGCGACGGCGCCGCGGACCGCGACCCGCAGCACCGCCTGCCCGCCGGCCACCGGCGCCGGCTGCAGCCGGTTCGCGAGCGACAGCGGCACCGCCTCGCCCAGCACCTCGCCGAGAAACGCCTGGGTGGTCGGATGCTTCGGCGCAGTGAAGATGTCGGCGACCTCGCCGCGCTCGACGATCCGGCCGGCGTCGATCACCACGACGTCGCGGGCGAGCTGCCGCACCACCGACATCTCGTGGGTGATCAGAACGATGGTGACGCCGAGCTCGCGGTTGATGGTGGACAGCAGATCGAGAATGGAGCGCGTGGTCTGGGGATCGAGCGCCGAGGTCGCCTCGTCCGACAGCAGCACGTCCGGCCGCGTCGCCAGCGCACGCGCGATCCCGACGCGCTGCTTCTGGCCGCCCGACAGCTCGGACGGATAGCGGTCGCGCTTGTCGGCGATATCGACCAGCGCCAGCAGCTGGCCGACGCGGCGCGCGATGTCGGTCCGGCTCCAGCCCGCGATCTCCAGCGGCAGCGCGATGTTCTGCGCCGCGGTGCGCGACGACAGCAGGTTGAAGTGCTGGAAGATCATGCCGATCGAACGCTGGGCGAGCCGCAGGTCGGCCCCCGTCAGCCGCGAGATCTCGCGGCCGTCGACCACGACCCGGCCGCCGCTCGGCTTCTCCAGGCCGTTGATCAGCCGCACCAGGCTCGACTTGCCGGCGCCGGAGCGGCCGATGATCCCGGTGATGGCGCCGCGCCCGATCTCGAGGTCGACGTCGCACAGCGCCTCGACGCCCGGCTTGCCGCGGCGATGCGGATAGGTCTTGGTCACGCCGGCGAACCGGACCATGACGTCGGTGCCCGGCAGTTTCGGCTTGCCGGCGCGGTCGACGACCACCGGCTCGCCCTGCGTCACCGCCTGATGTGCATTCATGACATCATCCACCCTGGTTCGTACGGCCAATCCCAATTCATCATCTCCTACGCTCCGCCGCCGACGGTGCCGACGATGACGTCCTTGCCGTCGCGGATCGCCTGGTGCAGGAACGGCCGCCCCAGCAGTTCGCCCCGGTCGTCGAACTTGAGGTCCTGGCCGGCGCCGGTGAAGTCGATCGCCTTGCCCTCGCGCACCAGCGGCAGCGCCTCGGCGCCGGTCGCCACCTTGATCCCCGGACCGTTGGTGACGGCAATGATCTGCTTCGAGAACACCACCGGATCCGCCGAGCCGGCCTTCTCGATCGCGACCGCGAGCACGTTGACGGCGTCGTACTGGAGCGCCGCGAACGGAAACACCGTGCCCTCCGGCGCGCCCATGGCCTTGACGAAGGCCTTGTACTCCGGCCGATCCAGCGGGCTGATCGGCTGGACGTGCTCGATGCCTTCCGCCACCTCCTTGCCGACGTTCTTGATGAACGCGCTGCTGCCGTCGATGCCGGCGGCGGCGGCAATGGTCAGCGACAGCACCTTGGCCTTGTAGCCGCCGCGATAGATCTCCTTGGCGATCGCCGTGAACTGGTTGACGTAGGCCGGCACGAACACCGCGTCGGGCTCGGCGGCATAGACCTTCTCGATCTCGGCGCGGTACGACGGCTGGTCCGGCTTGAACTCGACGTTGGAGACCACCTTGGCGCCGCCCTCCTCGATGGTCTTGAGGAACGCGGGGATCATCGCCGCGACGAACGGGTTCTGCAGGTGCAAGAGGCCGATCTTCTTCGGGCCGCCCTTGAGGATGGCGCGCGCCGCCGGCTCGCCCCAGCTCGAGGCGCGGGCCTGGAAGCGCCACACCAGCCCCCGGGTGTCGCCTTCGGTGACCTCGTCGGCCGAGCCGAGCGCGGTCAGCACCACGTTCTTCTCCAAGGTCAGCGGCTTCACGGCCAGAATCGGCGCCGAGCCCCACACCGCGGTGATGGCCGCCACCCGGTCGATGTCGAGCAGCTTGCGCGCGGCCTTCACCGCCGCAGTGGCGCTGGTCTCGTCGTCCTCCACGAACAGCTCGATGGTGCGTCCGCCGAGCACGCCGCCGGCGGCGTTGATCTGGTCGGCCGCGAGCTTCGACGCCTTGACGATGTCGGCGCCGTAGGGGCCGCCGCCACCGGTCAGGGGTGCGAGGACGCCGATCCGGATCGGCTCCTTGGCGTCGGCCCGGGCGAAGCACGAGGCCAGCGGCAGCATGGCGAGCCCGCCCATCAGCGAGCGGCGCGACATGGCATAGGTCATGGAATGTCCTTTCGGTTCATCGGTTGGCGCGGTCGGCGCGGGTCACTCCGCGGCGTCGCGAACGGTGACGCCTTGCTCGATGTCGAGCTGCAGGATGTCGTTGAAGCGGTTGAAGGCGCCGCACAGCGCGGTGCGCCAGGTCAGTTCGACGATCTGGGCCTCGGTGAAATAGCGTCTCAGCCGCTGGAAAATCTCGTCGCGGGTCCGGTTCCAGTTGTTGGTCACGGCGATGGCGTATTCCACCACCAGCTTGTCGACCTCGTCGAGCTCGGGATGGTCCTGGTAATCAAGCAGCCGGTCGGCGCCTTCCTCGGAGACGCCCTGGATCGCCAGCTTGGGGGCGTGGTGGGAGACGCAGTAGGTGCACTTGTTGAGATGCGACACCGTGACCAGCGCGAGCTCGAGATAGCGCTTGGGCAGCACCGCCTGGTCCGCCAGATCGACCAGCAGCGACCAGATATGCTGGAAGATCGGCGGTCGATGCGCCATCACTCCGGCCTGGTTTTCGAACGCGCCGTAGGTCGTCATCTTGTCCCACAGCGGCTGCAGCGTGGCCGGAAGATCAGCCCTGGTCTTCAGCGATATGCGCGACATGGGTCTCGCTCCTTTCACGATCCTGGTTCGGCGCCTGCCGGCTGCCGCGCCGAGAGGCGATATTCCGATGAAAGGCCTTGCGGCCTGTAGATCAGCATGGCGATCAGTCCGACGCCGATCAGCATCAGCCGCAGCGAGGCGACCTGCTGGGCGCTCAGCACCGGGACCACGTCCTTGAGAAAGCGCGTGCCCTCGAGCAGGATCATCACCGTCACGGCACCCGCCATCAGGCCGCGGTTGGAGCCCTTGCCGCCGACGATCACGCTCATGAAGGCGTAGACCGTGACGAAGCCGGCGAACTCGCCGGGATCGATGTAGGTGAAGTAGAAGGCATGCAGCGCGCCGGCGAGCCCGATCACCGCGCCGCCGACCGCGAACGCCTTGACCCGCAGTGCCAGCACGTCCTTGCCGAGGGTCGCCGCCACCACGTCGTCGTCGCGCACCGCGCGCAGCGCGCGGCCGAATGGCGCGCTGACGATACGCTCCAGGAGCCCGTAGACGATCGCGATCAGCGCCAGGCACGCCACGAGGAAGGCCACCTCGTAGTGCTCGCCGCCGATGACGCCGACCAGCGGCCGCGGAATGTCGCGGATGCCGTCGGTGCCGCCGGTCAGCCACACCTCGTTCATCAGCACCAGCCGCACCGCCTCGGAAAATGCCAGCGTTGTGATGGCGAGATAGTCCTCGCGCAGCCTCAGCGTGGCGAGCGACACGCCGGCGGAGAACGCCGCCGTGACCGCAATCGCCGCCGCGGTCGCGGTGAAGCCGTCGACGCCGTGCTTGGCGAGGATCGCGGCAGTGTAGGCGCCGATGCCGTAGAACCCGGCGAGCCCGAAATTGATCATGCCGGCCTGCCCCCACTGGATGTTGAGGGCGAGCCCGAGCAGCACCGCGAGCGACACGAAGGTGAGGATGGCGACGAGATACCCCATCATCGGCGGATCCTCGCCACGCCGAACAGCCCCTGCGGCCGCAGCAGCAGCACCAGGATCAGGACGATGAAGCTGACGCCCTGGCGGTAGGTGGTCGACACCGCGAGCGCCGAGACCTCCTCCACCAGGCCGATGATCAGGGCGCCGGCGACGGCGCCGAACGGATTGCCGATACCGCCGATCACCGCGGCGGCGAACACCGAGACCAGGTAGTTGGTCCCGATCAGCGGCTCGACGATGCCGTCGAGCGCGATCAGGACGCCGGCCAGCGCCGCCAGCGCGCCGGACAGCGCCCAGGTCCAGTCCACCGTCCGCGCCCGCGCGATGCCGCGCACCTCCGCGAGATCGGCATCGTCGGCGATCGCCCGCATCGCCCGGCCGAGCCGCGTGCGGGTGAGCACGACCGCCACGATCGCCATCGCCGAAAGCGCGGCCAGCGCGATGACGAGTTGCTCGTGGTTGAGCCGCAGGCCGTGCCACGCCAGCGGCCGCGCCACCGCGACGTCGAGCGCCCGGACGTCGGCGCCGTAGGCGAACCGGATGGCGTTCTCCAGCACGAACGCCACGCCCATGGAGGCCACCAGCAACGTGATGTGGTCGGCGTTGCGGATCCGGCGATAGACGCCGTGCTCGACGCCGACCGCGATCAGGCCGAGGCCGATCGCGGCCAACGGCGCGGCGACGAGGATCGGCGCGCCCAGCGTCGCGTTGGCGAAATAGGCGAGATAGGCGCCAGCCGTGATCATGGCGCCGATCGAGAAATTGGCGAAGTTGAGGATGCCGTAGGTCAAGGACAGCGCGATCGCCGGAAGCGCGATCAGGAAGCCGGACACCAGGCCGTTAAGCAGCGCTTGCGCCATCGCGCTGCCTTTCGGGTTGGGCGGGCGCGGCGACCCGCTGCGTGCCGCCCAGAAACAGCGTCCTGACCTCGGGATCGGCCAGGAACGCCGCGGCGTTCCAGCGGCCCCGGATCTCGCCGCCGACCAGCAGGATCGCGTCGTGCGACACCCGCATCGCCTCGACCAGGTTCTGCTCGATCATGAGCACCGACACGCCGCTGCGGTTCACCTGCGCCACGGCGTCCAGCATGGTCGCGACGTAGCGCGGCGACAGCCCCGCCGACGGCTCGTCGAGCAGCAGCACGCTCGGCCCGGAAATCAGGGCGCAGCCCATCGCCAGCATCTGGCGCTGGCCGCCGCTCAGCGCGCCGGCGAGCCCGTTCAGCCGCGGCGCCAGATCGGGGAAGAGATCGAGCACCCGGGCGCGGGCCAAGGCGAACTCCCGCCGCGACGCGCGGCGGTGGATGAATTCATGGCCGATCCGCAGGTTCTCGCCGATCGTCAGGTTACGAAACACGTTGCGCTCCTGCGGCACGTAGCCGAGCCCGGCGCGGGCCCGCTCGGCCGGCGACAGCGCGGTGACATCGCGCCCGCCGACCAGGATGCGGCCGCGGCGCGGCCGCAGCAGGCCGGCCAGCGTCTTGATCAGGGTGGATTTGCCGGCGCCGTTGGGACCTGCGATGGTGGTGATGCGGCCGGCCGCGGCGCGCAGCGTCACCGACGCGAGAATGTCGGCCGCGCCGTAGCCGGCGGCGACGTCGACCAGTTCGAGGGCCGCGGGCGCTTCACTCACGGCTTCAGCCCGAGATAGGCTTCGACGACGCGGGCATCCGCCGTCACCTCGGCGAACGACCCCTCGGTCAGGATCTGTCCCGCCGCCATCACGCAGACGTGGTCGCACAGCGCGGCGATGATTTCGAGATCATGCTCGATGATCAGGAAGCCGACGCCGTCCGCGGCGAGGCCGCGGATGGTGTCGATCAGGATCTCCTCCATCGCCGGCGCGACCCCGGCCGCCGGCTCGTCGAGCAGGATCAGCCGCGGCGCCAGCATCACCGCGCGCGCCAGTTCGAGCAGCTTCTTCTGGCCGCCCGACAGGCTGCCGGCCGGCGCGTCGGCCAGCCGCCACAGGTTCACCCTCTGCAGGGCGGCGCGCGCCGTCTCGATCGCCGCCGCCTCCTCGCGCCGGACGCGGCCGGGGCGCGCGAACAGGCCGAACAGGCTCTCGCCGGCCTGGTGCGGCCGCGCCAGCAGCAGGTTTTCGAGCACGGTGAGGCTGTTGAGTTCGCGGGAAATCTGGAAGGTGCGGACCAGGCCGAGCGCGGCGAGCCGGTGCGGCGGCAGCGCGCCGATGGCGCGGCCGCGGAACCGGACCTCGCCCGCGCTCGCCCGCTCGACGCCGGAGACGATGTTGAGGAGCGTGGTCTTGCCGGCGCCGTTCGGGCCGATCAGGCCGGTGATCGGATGCGACAGCACCAGATCCACCCCCGCCACGGCCTCCAGCCCGCCGTAGCGCTTCGCCAGATTTCGCGTCTCGAGCAGCGGGACATTGCTGCGCGCGCGCGAGGCTGCACCGGGCGCGGGGACCGGCAACTCGTCGCGGGAATCGCCCTCCGCGGCGCGGAAAGCCACAGGATCCCACATGGTGTTGGCCACAGATCTCATCGAAATCGAAGTCACCGCACGCGTGCCGAGGCCGGGTCTGCCAACGCAGGCCTCAATCCCTTGCAGCGGCCACCCCTCGGGGACGCCTCAGGAGAATTTTTTTACGCCGCGACACTAGTTCAGTTTACGGCGTGCGGCGCAAACGGCGGCAAATAAAAATCTTTTCCCAATTCCCAACCCAGAAAGAGATCAAATATCTTTTTCGGCTCACGGCAAAAGCGATCGTGTTCTGCGCCCTCGCCTCGCGCTACTCTCATCGTCATCCCCGCGAAGGCGGGGATCATACGCCGCAACTTCAGTGGCTCCAGGCAAGGCAGGGGCTATGGTTTCCGGGCTCGATGCTTCGCATCCCCCCGGAATGACGACGGAGAATGCCGTACGGCCGGAATGACAACGGAAAATACGTCGCGGCCGGCGGCAACGCCGCTTACGTCTTCTCCTCGCCCCCTTGTTCTCCTCGCCCCCTTGCAGGGTGTAGGGCGCAATAAGCGCAGCGCATTGCGCCCTACGGCCTAGTTCTGCAGGTGCCCGCGCAGGGTCGCGGCGCCGTAGTCCTGGCGGAACACGTTGAGCCGCTGCAGCTCGGGCACGACGCCGTCGACGAATTCGGCGAAGGAGTCCGGCAGGAACGCCGGCGACACCACGAAGCCGTCGGCGTCGCCGGAGGTGAAGATGTCGGCCAGTTCGTCGGCGATCTGCCGCGGCGTTCCGCAGACCTGGGGCACCAGCACGCTCTCGCCGTACTTCTTGCCGATCTGACGCAGAGTCATGGCGTTGTCCTTGGCGATGCGCGAGGCCATGGCGATCAGGCTCTGGGTGCCGCTGCTCTGCAGCGTCTCGACCGGCGCATCGAGATCGAGCGTGCTCAGATCGACGTTGGAATGCGCGGACAACGTCGACAGGCCGACCATGGGATCGACCAGTGCATTGGCCCGGTCGCGCTTCTCGATCGCCTCCTCGCGGCTGCGTCCGACGAACGGCATGATGGCGATGAGCGACTTGCAGCTGCCGTCTTCCCGCTTGAACCGCGCCGCCTCGTCGCGGATCGCCTGCGTCGACTTGCGCATGTGCTCGCGGGTCGGCGAGATGTTGAAGATCACCTCGGCCCAGCGCGCCGCGAAGGCGCGGCCGCGGTCGGAGGCGCCGGCCTGGATGATGACCGGTCGGCCCTGCGGGCCGCGGGGAATGTTGAGCGGACCGCGCGACTTGAAATAGGTGCCGGCGTGGTCGATGTAGTGGACCTTGGCCGGATCGGCATAGATGCCCCTGGCGCGGTCGAGCACCAGCGCGCCGTCGTCCCAGCTGCCCCACAGCTTGAAGATCAGCTCCATGAATTCCTCGGCGCGATCGTAGCGCTGGTCATGGCTGAGATGGCTCTCCAGCCCGAAATTCATCGCCTCGCTGTCGTTCATCGAGGTCACCACGTTCCACGCCGCGCGGCCCTTCGACAGATGATCGAGGGTGGCAAATTCGCGCGCCAGATTGTAGGGCTGGTCGTAGGTGGTGGACCGGGTGGCGCCGAGGCCGATCCGGCTCGTGGTCGCCGCCAGCGCGCCGAGGATCAGTACCGGGTCCATGCGGGTGGAGTCCTGGTCGCCGCTGCGAATACCGACCCCGAAGTCGCCGCCGAACCGGTCGGCCACCGCCAGCCGGTCGGCGAAGAAGATCAGGTCGAACTTGCCCCGCTCCAGCGTGCGCGCCACCTCGGCATAGTAGTCCAGCGAAAGAAACGGCACCTCGTGCGCCGGATTGCGCCACAGCGCGTGACTGTGGGCGACGGGACCGGCGATCAGGAACGCGGCGAGATTCATCAGGCGATCGGACAACGCGGCTGCTCCGCTTCAACGAATGAGATGGCCTGATCTAGTATACGGCCGATCCACGGCTGGCGAGTCGCGCGAGCGCCGGCGTCCGGCGCAGGATTTGTCATCGGTCGGGGCGCCAAAGCGAGAAAAACATGCACCATCACCCCGGTTGATGGCAAAGAATCCTCCTCGAGCGACCATTCAAAGAATGATCTTCTTTTTCGGGCGACGGCGCGTTTGCTGCCACAGAAACCTGCTGATATGAGATGGATGCTGCCGTTGCCGGCAACCGAAAGAGTGATCGCATGAACGGTGGTGCCGCGCGGCACGCCATCATCATCGGCGGTGGCGCGAGCGGCGTGCTGCTGGCCTATCAGCTGCTGCAGCACCCGGCGTCCGACTTTCGCGTGACGCTGATCGAGAAGCGCGCCGACATCGGCCGCGGTCTTGCCTATCACACCGGCAATCTGGAACACCTGCTGAACGTCAGGGCCGCCAACATGAGCGCGCTGCCGGACGATCCCGACCATTTCTGGCGCTGGATTTCCGCGCGCGAGGCCACCCGGCCGCTCTGCCCCGACCCGTTCTGCTTCGTGCCCCGGCGCATCTATGGCGACTACATCGCGAGCCTGATCGAGCCGCTGATGTCCGACCGCGGCGCGCCACCCCGCCTCGCCATCGTGCAGGACGAGTGCGTCTCGGTCGGCCAAGGCCCCGCCGGCGTCACGGTCGCCGTGGCCGGGGGAGCAACCCACGCGGGCGATTTTGCCATATTCGCCACCGGCCACGACGCCGCGAACGCCGGTCCGGTGCCCCACGCCAATCCCTGGACCTCGCCATCGGCCGCCGGCGTCGACAGGGACGCCACTGTCCTGATCCTCGGCACCGGGCTCACCATGGTCGACTACGTGCTGTCGCTTCTCTCCGAGGGACACCGGGGCGGGATCATCGCGCTGTCCCGGCGCGGCCTGATGGCGAGGCCGCATCGTCGCGTCGACCCGGAGCGCATCGCGGAGGCCGACGTTCCCTTCGGCGCGAGCATCAGCGTGCTGCTGCGCTGGCTGCGCCACCGCATCGACCTGCATGTCGCCGCGGGTGGCGACTGGCGCGGCGTGATCGATGCCATCCGCCCGTTTTCGCAGCGGCTCTGGGGCGAGCTGCCGCAAGCCTCCAGGCGCCGCTTCCTCGAACATGCGCGCGCCTGGTGGGACGTGCATCGTCACCGCATGGCGCCGGAGGTGGAGGCGCGCGTGGCGCAGGCGCTCGCTTCAGGACGCGTGAGCGCGATGGCGGCCAAGGTGACCGGGGTCGCGCCGAACCCAGCCGGGGCGCTGGTTCACTACCGGCGACGGGGCGAGAGCGTGGTGGCGAGCGTCCAGGTCGGGGCCATCGTCGACTGCACGGGTCTCGTCAGGGATCCCCGCGCCACCTCCAATCCGGCCATCCGCAGCCTGCTGGAGCAGGGGCTGGCGCGCGTCGATCCGCTGCGCATCGGGATCGAGACCGGCCCCGACTGCGCCATCATCGACCGCAACGGTGTGGCCTCGCCGCGACTGTTCGCGGTCGGCCCGCTGACGCGCGCCGCGTTCTGGGAGATCATCGCGATTCCCGACATCCGCACCCAGTGCGCGGAGCTCGCCGCGCGGCTGGTCGACGGCGGTGCGACCACGACTACAGCCTGACGCTACTCAGGCTTGCCGAGCAGTTCCCGGAGAATGGTGTCCTCGATCGCCGCGACGGCCCCCGAGCGGCCACGCGGCCGCTTCAGATTGACCTGGATGTCCTCGACGATGCGTCCGTCTTCCAGCACCAGCACGCGGTCGGCCAGCGCCACCGCCTCGCTGACATCGTGGGTGACCAGGATCGCGGTGAAACCCTGATCGAGCCAGACCCGCTCGAGCAGCCCCTGCATGGTGATGCGCGTCAGCGCATCGAGCGCGCCGAGCGGCTCGTCCAGCACCAGCACGCGCGGCTGGCTCACCAGCGCGCGCGCCAGCGCCACCCGCTGGCGCTGGCCGCCCGACAACACCGCGGGCCACTGGTCGCGTTTGGCGTCCAGCTCGACTTCGTGCAGCGCCCGAACCGCCCGTTCACGGGCATCGGCGCGCTTGCGCTCGGCGCCAAGCCCGACCTCGACGTTGGACAGCACGCGCGCCCACGGCAGCAGCCTCGGCTCCTGGAACATGATCCGGACGCCCGCCGTCCGCGCATCGGCATCCCCGAACGAGACCGACCCCGTGGTCGGCGTGTCGAGCCCGGCGATCAGCCGCAGCAGCGTGCTCTTGCCGCTGCCGCTGCGCCCGACGATGGCGACGAACTGGCCGGCCTTGATGTGCAGGTCGAGGTTCGCCAGGACCTGGTGCGCACCGAAGCTCTTGCCGACGCCGCGGACCGTAATCGGCACGCCCTTTCCGCCCGCGCGCGCGCGGACGGAGCCGGCGTCGCTGCGCAGGTCCGGCCGCTCGGCGGCGCGAACGCCGGCGAGCACCGTTTCGAGAGAGCCCGTCGTCATTCCGGCGCCTCCTGATAGGCCGGATGCCAGGCCAACAGCAGATGTTCGAGCACCCGCGACGTGCTGTCCGCGAGCTTGCCGAGCAGCGCGTAGATCAGGATGCACAGCACCACCACGTCGGTCTGCATGAACTCCCGCGCCTGCATCGCCATGTATCCGAGCCCGGACGACGCCGCGATGGTTTCCGCCACGATCAGGGTCAGCCACATGATCCCGAGCGCGAAGCGCACCCCGACGAAGATCGACGGCAGCGCCCCCGGAAAGATCACGCGCCGGAACAGCTCGCGGTTGTCCATTCCATAGCTGCGGCCCATCTCGATGAGCTGGGGATCGACGGCGCGAATGCCGTGCAGGGTGTTGAGGTAGATCGGAAAGAACACGCCCAGCGCGACCAGGAACAGCTTTGCCGCCTCGTCGATGCCGAACCAGAGGATCACCAGCGGAATCATGGCGAGGTGCGGCACGTTCCGCACCATCTGCAACGTGGTGTCGGTGAGGCGGTTGGACAGCCGGGAAACGCCGTTGGCGAGGCCGAACACGAAACCGACCCCGCCGCCGATGGCGAAACCGGCGATCGCGCGCCAGAAACTCGCGAGAATATTGCGGCCGAGCTCACCGGACTTCAGCAGCTTGACCCCGACCAGCGCGATCTCGCTGGGTGCGGGCAACAGCCGCGTCGAAATCAGCCCCGCCGTGCTCAGCAGCTGCCACAGCACGATGATCACCAGCGGCACGGCCCATTGCAGCAGGTCCGGCGCCCGAGGCAGCCGGAACGATCGCACCCGCGGCCCCAGTTCGATCGTGGTCATGACTGGGCGGCCTGCTTCTGTGCCGGCCGCAGATCATTGGCGATGGTTTCGCCGAACGGTCCGGTGTTCAGCGTGCCGCGCGCGACGGCGCCGGCGCGGCTCTGCGAGATCAGCGGAAACACCAGCTCGGCGAAGCGATAGGCCTCTTCGAGATGCGGGTAGCCGGACAGGATGAAGGTGTCGATCCCGAGCGCCTGATATTCGCGAATGCGCGCGGCCACGGTCTGGGGATCGCCCACCAGCGCGGTTCCCGCGCCGCCGCGGACCAGCCCGACGCCGGCCCACAGGTTGGGGCTGATCTCGAGCCTGTCCCGGCGCCCGCCGTGCAGCTGCGACATCAGCCGCTGCCCTTCCGAATCCATGCGGGCGAAGATCTTCTGCGCCGAGGCGATGGTGTCGTCGCTGACGTGCCGGATCAGGTCGTCGGCGGCGCGCCAGGCCTCGTCCGCGGTCTCGCGCACGATGACGTGCAGGCGGATCCCGAACGACAGCTTGCGGCCGGCCTTGTCGGCCGCCGCCTTGACCCGGACGATCTTGTCCGCCACGGCCGCCGGCGGCTCGCCCCAGGTCAGGTACTTGTCGACGGTATGCGCCGCGACGTCGATGCCGGCCTCCGACGAGCCTCCGAAAAACAGCGGCGGGCCCCCCGGCTGGTGCGGCAGGAACAGCAAGCGCCCGTCCTCCACGGCGATGTGCTCGCCCTTGTAGTCGACGGTCTTCCCGGCCAGCAGATCGCGGTAGACCGCCAGGAACTCGCGGGTCACCGCGTAGCGCTCCTCGTGATTCAGGAAGATGCCGTCGCCCTTGTTCTCGACCGGATCACCACCCGTCACGACGTTGATGAGAAGACGCCCTTCCGAAATGCGGTCGAGCGTCGCGGTCATGCGTGCGGCGACGGTCGGGGACTGCAGGCCGGGCCGCACGGCGACCAGATAGCGCAGGCGGCGGGTCGACGGCACGAGCGCCGAAGCCACGACCCAGGAATCCTCGCAGCTCCGCCCGGTCGGCAGCAGCACGCCGTAGTATCCGAGTTCATCGGCGGCCTGCGCGACCTGGCGCATGTAGCCGAGACTGACGTGACGTCCACCCTCGGACGTGCCCAGATAGCGGCCATCCCCATGGGTGGGGATGAACCACAGGATATTGGCATCGGCCGTCGTGTCGCTCATGGGCTGCCTTTCGCACAGTTCTTAGGCGTTTCCCGGCCCCGGAGATGGAATTGGAAACGATGCGCGCGCGTGTGGGAGCCGATCAGCTGACGATGGGAGTGGGGCGCCTGCCTAATCAAGCCACCCGCACAAAAAATGATGACCGCGCTGGATGAACCACGGCGACAGATGAATTCTTCCAAGTTGCCACGATTCACGACAACCGCATGCCAGCAACGCCCGACCCAGCGCGGCGCAGTTCCCGCAGCTTTGGCGCGGACAATCGGTGCACCATGGTCGGATCGAGGTCATGGTTCCGGCACCCACCGCCAGACGATCTCCCGGACCGCGACCGGTTTCGGGATCAGCCCGAGCCGGAAGAAGCGATCGGCGGTCGCCTGCTGGCTCGTGACGATGGCATCGCTGAGCGGAACCACGAGGAACTGGCTGCGCGCCACTGCGCGCGCGATCGCCACGCTGTCGATGCCCGTGGCCGCGTGCAGGCTGGCGGCGACCTCCTGCCGGTGCCCATCGGCCCAGTTCGATTCCGCCGCGAAGATCGCGTTCAGCCGGGCCACCAGATCCGGATGGCCGGCGACGAACTCCTTGTTGGCGAGGAAGAACGCATTGGAGTCATGCGCGTCCCTGGCGAGCGCGACGACGCGCACGGTGGCATTCTGGGCCAGCGCCAGGTACGGGTCCCAGATGCACCAGGCCTCCACGCTGCCGCTGGAAAACGCCGCCGCGGCATCGGCCGGGGCGAGATACACCGGCACGATGTCCGAGTAGCCAAGCCCGGCCTTCTCCAGCACCGCCACCAGCGTGTTGTGGGCGCTCGAGCCCTTGGCGACGGCGATGCGCTTGCCCTTGAGATCCGCGACCGATCGAATGGGCGACGCCTCGGCAACGATGATCGCCTCGTTGGCACCCGCCGCCGGCAGCGCCGCCACATACAGCAGGTTGGCCGCGGCGGCCTGGGCGAACACCGGCGGCGCGTCACCGGTGTAGCCGAAATCGAGACTGCCGGTGTTGAGCGCCTCAAGCAGCGGCGGACCGAACGGAAATTCCACCCACCGCACCGATATGCCTTGTCCGCGCAGGGCCTCCTCCACGGTTCCGCGCTGCTTCACGGCGGGAAAGATGCCGGCCTTCTGGTAGCCGATACGAATTTCCTTCAGCGCCTGCGCCCGGGAACCCGCGGCGGTGAACGCCGTCACCGCCAGCGCGAGCAGGACGACAGTGGACCACTTGAACAGACCTTTCAGCATGGGCTCTCGCAATTGACCTTGGATTGGCAGGCGTTATCGGACCGCGTGGGCGGCCCACGTTAGCGCGCGATTGCGAGGCAGATATTTCAAAGCTTCGCGGCGCCTGGCGAAAATATTGCCGCCGACACGGCCCACGCGACACGTCCCCACGGATCCGGGTCGGCGCTGCGCTCGTGCAGCCGGACACTCACGCGTGATTTTTTTGTCGCGGCGGCGTTGCGCGCGAGGTCATAACTCTCCAAATCGATAGACAATTGGAAAACGGCGCTATTTCTCTTCGCCCGGTTTCATGGGAGTTTCATTGGTGAGATCTCTGCGGCTGCGGGGACATGGGTTTGAGGACTTGTTCGAGGAATTGCGTGAATGACCTTGAGTGATGTCGATGATTGCGGCTGCCGCGAGATGTCTGACGCCCCCGCAAGGCACGCGGAGGTTTCCGGCGACGCCGCCCCCCCGGACTTTCGTTCGGTGATGCGACGGCTTGCCGGCGGCGTCAGCATCATCACGGCCGGGTGCGGCCAGGACATCACCGGCATGACGGTGACGTCGCTGACCTCGCTGAGCGCCGAGCCGCCGCGCCTCCTGGTCAACGTCAATCTCAACGCCTCGTCGCTGCCACTGATCCGGCACGACCGCCTGTTCGGGGTCAACATTCTGGGATCCGACCAGGAGGAGGCGGCGGCGCGGTTCAGCAGCCGGCTCAAGGGCGCACAACGTTTCGAGGGACTGACGTGGTTCAGGCGGCCATCGGGACTGCCGCTGCTGGCCGGCTCGCTCGCCACCATCGAGTGTCGCGTCGACGAGATCATCGAGCGCTATTCCCATGCGGTGATCATCGGCGAATTGCTCCACACCTCGCTGTCGCCGGATCTCTCGGCGCTCGCCTACTGGGACGGCGGCTACGTCCCGATCGCCCGCGATCACGATCTCGGCCGGGCGGCGGACGTCGGCCTGCCGCTGCGCGGCGGCGCGGCGGGCTCGGGCAAGCGACCTCTTCTGCCCTGATCTTCCCTTCTTCCCCGACGCGGCAACGGCGTCAGCTGCCGGACAACCACGGTCAGGTTTGTCCCTGCGTCGGCCTTTCCCAGATCCGCTGCGCGGTCGCGCCGTCGAACAGATGGATCCGCTCCGGATCATAGCCGACCCGCACCTGCGCGCCGACCGCCGGCGCCCCGCGGCCGAAATGCCGCACGCACAGCCGCGTGCCGCAGGTCTCGACATAGATCTCCGCCTCGGCGCCGAGGTTCTCGACGTGCCGAACCACGCCCGCAAGCGCCGGGGGGGCGGCTGCGGGGGCACTGCCGACCGACAGATGCTCCGGTCTCAATCCGACCACGATCTCGCCCGACGCATCGGCGTGGTGGGGCGGCAGCCGGATGACGCCGCCGTCGGCAGCGCGGATCGCGCCGTCGTGACGCGTGCCGGTGATGAAGTTCATCGCCGGCGAGCCGATGAACCCCGCGACGAAGCGGTTGGCGGGATAGTCGTAGAGCTCGAGCGGCGTCGCCACCTGTACGATCTCGCCGGCGTTCATCACGGCGATGCGGTCCGCCAGCGTGATCGCCTCGACCTGGTCGTGGGTGGTGTAGACCATGGTCATGCGGAGCTTCCTCTGCAGCGCCCGGATCTCGAGGCGGGTCGAGACCCGCAACTGGGCGTCGAGGTTCGACAGCGGCTCGTCGAGCAGAAACGCGACCGGCTCACGCACCATGGCGCGCCCCAACGCGACGCGCTGGCGCTGGCCGCCGGACAGCGCGCGAGGGTAGCGATCGAGCAGCGACTCGAGTTCGAGCGCTCTGGCGGCATCGGCGACGCGGCGCTGTCGCTCCGACGGGTCCAGGCCGCGCAGCTTCAGTCCGAAGGCGAGATTGTCGCGTACCCGCATGTGGGGATAGAGCGCGTACGACTGAAACACCATGGCGACGTTGCGCGCCTGCGGCGGCGCCGCGTCGACCGGCCTGCCGTCGAAGGCGATGCTGCCGCCGGAGGTCGGCTCGAGGCCGGCGATGGCGCGCAACAGCGTCGACTTGCCGCAGCCGGAGGGGCCTACCAGCGCCAGGAATTCGCCTTCGGCGATCGACAGGTTGATGTCGCGCAGCACGCGCCGCCCGCCGAACTCCTTGTGAAGACCGTTGATGTCGATTCTGGCCACGGCCGATCCCCTCGCTATTTCACGCCGCCCGCCGTCAGGCCGCCGATCAGGCGATCCTGGAACAGCAGCGCAATCACATAGATCGGCGTGATGCCGACCAGCGATGCCACCGCCATCTGTCCGAAATTGACGAAGCGGTCGCCCTGGAACAGCGAGATCGCGACCGTCAGCCCGCGCACCGACTCGTCCTGGGCGAACAGCGACGCGAACAGGAACTCGTTGTAGGCCAGGATCAGGCAGATCAGCCCGCTCGCAACCAGCCCCGGGACCAGCAGCGGCAGATCGATGAGGACGAAGGTCCTGATGAAGCCGGCGCCGTCGATCCATGCCGCTTCGTCGAGCGCCGCCGGGATCTTGCGGACGAAGCCGGCCAGCAGCCAGTAGGCGACCGGCACGTTCATGAAGCCGTAGAGCAGCACCATGCCGGGGATGCTGTTGAGCAGGCCGAGCCATCGCATCAGGAAGAACAGCGGCAGCAGGGCAACCACCGGCGGCGCGATGTAGCTCGACAGCGCCAGCGAGCCGACGAACTCGCCCCGGCGCAGCCGGACCACCGCATAGGTGGCTGGCGCCGCCACGATCAGCGTCAGGACGGCCGACAGCGTCGCGATCAGCAGCGAGTGCCACACGAAGGCCGTGAGATGGATGACCTCGAACGCCTTCCACCAGTTCTCCAGCGTCGGCTTGTCGGTGAAGAACCGGCCGAGCAGGACCTCGTCGCGGGTCTTGAAGGTGAGGCTGACGAGGAACGCGATCGGCAGCAGGAAGAAACCGGCATAGAGGCCGATCCCGGCCACCGACAGCGCCTGCCGCGTCCGGGTGCGTCCACGCGCGCCCGCCCCCGCCTCTACGGCCGGCGCCGGCGGAGCCTCGCCCCCCTCAAAGCTCAGCTCCGCCAGCGGCTCGCGCCCGACCACCGTCTCGGCGGTCACGACGCATGCTCCTCGACCCGCCGATGCAGCCAGAGCAGCGGCAGCAGCACGATCGAGACGAAGGCCGCGAACAGCACCGTCTGCGCCGACGCCAGGCCGACGTCGAACTCGCGCAGCCCGGTGCGCCAGATGGTGAAGCCGGACATGTCGGTCGAATTGCCGGGACCACCGAAGGTCAGGACGTAGACCAGGTCGAACACCTTGAATGCCATGATCAGCCGCAGCACGAAAATCGCCAGCAACAGGTGCGAGGTCAACGGCAGCTGGATCCGCCAGAAGATCGATGCCGGCCCCGCGCCGTCCAGCATCGCCGCCTCGACCACGTCGTCGGGGACCTGGCGGAGCGCGGCGTAGGCGAGCAGCGTGACGAACGGCGTCCACTGCCAGACATCGGCAACCATGATCGACACCAGCGCCCACGGCGTGGTGCCGAGAAACGACACCGGCGCGTCGATCAGCCCGAGCGAGAGCAGTTCGCCGTTGACGAGGCCGCCGCCCGGCGCGAGCAGCAGTTTCCAGGCCACGCCGACCAGCACGGGCGGCGTCATCAGCGGCAGCAGCAGGACCGAGCGCAGCAGCCGCCCGGCGCGCCGCGACGACGTCAGCAACACGGCGAGCCACAGCCCGAGCCACAGCTCGACCACCGCGACCGCGAACGAAAACAGCGCCGCCCGCGCCAGCGATGGCAGGAAGGTGCTGTCGCCACCGACGGTGAGCCAGCGATAGTTGCCCAGCCCGATCCACGCCTTGAACGGCTGGCCCAGCGTCGACTTGGTGACGGAAAGTCCCGCCACATAGACCGACGGGAACACCGCAAAGACCAGGAGGCCGATGATGACCGGGGTCAGCATCAGCCACGCGGCGGCGGAGCGGTTCGCCGTGCCGCCGCGCAGGATGACGGAAAAAGCCGCGCTCATCGCTCAGGCGAGCAGATGTTCCCAGGCGTGCTGCGCCGCCTCGAGCCCGGCCTTGGGCTTGGCCTGCCCGGCGAGGATCAAAGCGAGCTGCTCGGTAAGGGCATCGAGCAGTTTCGGCGCCTGCGCCACGTTCGGCCATGGCAGTGCGCTGCCGAAGGCCGCCGCCGCCGCGCGCTGCACCTTCGGCGCGAACGCCTTGTAGGCGGGATCGTTCAGGGTCGAACGACGCGTCGGATCGATACCCGAATTGGGCGTGGTCAGCAGCTTCGCGCCGACCTCGCTCGAAGTCGCAAAGCGCACGAACTCCCAGGCCAGGTCCTTCTTCCTGGAGCCGGTGGAGATCGCCCAACCGAACCCGGCATCGAGCGCGGCCACCGGCGTCTTGTTCTTGCCGCCGACCGGAAGCTGGCTGACGTCCCACTTGTCGACGATCTTCGAGTTCTGCGGATCCTGCGCCCGCACGCCGAGATCGGTCCAGAATTCGAGGAACGCGACCTTGCCCGACAGGAACGCCGGCAGCGCCTGGTCGAACGCGGTCTCCGACGGCGTCGGCAGCGCATAGGGCGCAACCCGCACCAGTTCCTCGGCGGCGGCGATCGACTCCTCCGACACCAGGTCGGGCTGGCCGTTCTTGAGGAACTTGCCGCCGAAGCCGGCGAGCCGGTTGGCATAGCTCGAGACGATGATCACCGGCACCTTGAAGCCGAGCAGCGCGGCGCCGTAGACGCCATTGCCCTTCTCCTTCTCGGTGATGGTCTTGACGGCCTGGTAGTAGGCGTCCCAGGTCGCCGGCGCCTCGAGGCCGTGACGGTGGAGAATCTCGGTGTTGTAGAACAGCACGTGGGAGTCGCCGTCGTACGGCAGGCCATAGCGCCGGCCGTTGACCAGCGTATAGGCGTCGTAGACCGACTCGATGAAGTCGCCGGGATTGATCCTGGCCTTGTCCTTCTCGATCAGGTCGGTGAGGTCGACCACGACCTTGTCCTCGACCAGCGCGCCGATGCTCGTGTACCAGTAGTCGTGCACGTCGAAGTGGTTGGCGCCGGACTGCACGTCCAGCGTCGCCTGGGCGTAGGGGATCACGGTGAAGTTGAGCGTGACGCCGGCCTGATCCTGGAACAGCTTCTTCAGCACCTCGCCGGCGATGGCGTGGGGCTGGATGATCGTCAGGTTCAGCTCCTGCCCGGCGAACGCGCCCGAGCGCAGCAGCGGCGACAGCTGCAATACGCCGGCGCCGGCCAGCGCCGCGGATGCCGACAGCAGCGCGCGCCGGCTGATGCCACTCTTCTCAATCCGTTCGGTCATGATGATGCTCCGGCATTCTCGTTGGGTGGTGCGATCCGCGAATAGAACGCGTTGTCTACCAATTCAGTCAACTATCGCGCCCCCGCCGCGCGAAAATAAGAATGTCGCTCTGCGATGGAGGGCCGGCGAAGCCAGATTTTTTCGTGCGCCGCTCTGCCGCGACAGCTTCTCGCTACGTCGCCCGATCCATGCAACGCGCCGCCTCTCAACCGGCATTGGCGACGCGCGGCGGCGCGACCGCGGCAGAGAGTGTGTCCAGGGTTCGGTAGCGCCCGGCCGGGTGCGGCGACTGCAACCGCGCGCCGCCGCCGAACAGCTTCTCCCGCAAGGTTCCCTGCCGGTAGGCTGTTTTGTAGACGCCGCGCCGCTGCAGCTCGGGCACCAGATGGTCGACGATGTCGGCGAAGGTCTCGTGGGTCACCGCATAGGCGAGGTTGAAGCCGTCGACGTCGGTGTCGGCCACCCACTCCTCGAGCTGGTCGGCGACGCGCTGCGGCCCGCCGACGAACAATGGACCAAGACCGCCGATACCGATCCATTCGGCGAGCTCGCGCACGGTCCATACCCGCGACGGATCGGCGCTGGTGAAGGCCTCGACCGAGGACTGCACCGCATTTGTGCGGATATGCCGCAACGGCTGATCGAGCGCATAGGACGAAAAATCGATGCCGAGCCAGCCCGAGGCCAGCGCCAGCGCGCCCTCGTGACTGACATAGCGGCGGTACTCGTCGTGCTTGGCCTGCGCCTTGGCGTCGGTCTCATCGACGATCACGGTCTGGAGATTGAAGACGAGGACACTGCGCGGATCGCGCCCGGCCGCCGCGACGCCGGCGCGGATCGCGGCCACGCTCTTCTTCAGCACGGCCTTGGAGGGTGTCGCGACGAACACGCATTCGGCGTTGGCGCTGGCGAAGGTGAGGCCGCGGCTCGAGGCACCGGCCTGGAACAGCACCGGCGTGCGCTGCGGCGACGGCTCGCAGAGATGGATGCCCGGCACCTCGTAGAAGCGCCCCTTGTGGCCGATCGGCCGCACCTTGCCCGGATCCGTGAAGATCCGGCGGTCGCGGTCGCGGACCACCGCGTCGTCCGCCCAGCTGCCCTCCCACAGCTTGTAGCAGACCTCGAGATACTCGTCGGCGACATCGTAGCGGTCGTCGTGCTCGGTCTGGCCGCGCAGCCCGATGTTCCTGGCGCCGCTCTCGAGATAGCCGGTCACGATATTCCAGCCCGCGCGGCCCCTGGTCAGATGATCGAGCGTCGAGAGCCGGCGCGCGAAGGTGTAGGGGTGTTCGAACGACGTGGACGCCGTGACGCCGAAGCCCAGATGCTCGGTGACCAGCGCCATCGCCGGCACCAGCTGCAGCGGATCGTTGACCGGCACCTGCGTCGACTGGCGCAGCGCCGTTTCCACCGAGCCGTGGTAGACGTCGTAGACGCCGAGCACGTCGGCGATGAACAGCGCATCGAACCTGCCGCGCTCCAGCAGGGTCGCGAGCTCGGTCCAGTAGGCGAGGTCCTTGTACTGCCACGAGCGGTCGCGCGGATGGGCCCAGAGCCCCGGGGACTGGTGCCCCACGCAGTTCATGTCGAAGGCATTGAAATGGATTTCGCGGGCCATGCGCCCTCACAGCGCCCCGTGGCGCGGCGGATTGACGCCGTTGAGCCAGTAGTTGCCGATCGCGCGGTATTTCCAGCGCAACGGATCGTGCACGGTGTGGGTCCGCGCGTTGCGCCAGTGCCGGTCGAGGTCGAACTCGGCCAGCGTGGACCGCGAGCCGGCCAGTTCGATCAGTTTGCTGGCGGCAAACAACGAGGCCTCCGTCGCCGCGACCTTCGCCTCCGCCA
This sequence comes from Xanthobacteraceae bacterium, assembly GCA_031291445.1. Lineage (GTDB taxonomy): Bacteria > Pseudomonadota > Alphaproteobacteria > Rhizobiales > Xanthobacteraceae > Bradyrhizobium_A. The sequence continues at coordinate 52,640 of JARLJA010000136.1, forward strand.
CCGCGACCGACGCCGCGCCGACGCTCTCGAGCCCCGGCCGTACCACCGCCTCGTCAGCCAGGCGGCCGGCGCGTGCCAGCAGCGCGTCGCCGGCGCGCACCTTGACATGAACCGCGCCCAGCTCGGCGATCAGATAAGGATCCTCGTAGCCGTGCTCGACGCCACTGTCCTTCCAGGGCCGGGTATAGTTCCGCACGAAATGGATGGTGTCGGCCAGCGCCGCGCGGGCGATACCCTGGTCGATCGCCGCATGCATGATCTGGGCGATCGGTCCCATCGAGGTCGGCCGGTCGAACACCGCCTGCATCGAGATCACCGAGAACGGATGGACGCGCACGTTCTCGAACACCGTCGATCCCGATCCCGTCGTGCGCTGGCCGAAGCCGGTCCAGTCGTCGATGATGGTCACCCCATCGGCATCCCGCGAAATGAAGGCGACGACGGAGCGGCCGTCGTCGTCGTCGCCGACCACGGCGATCCAGTGCGCGAACAGCACGCCGGTCGAGTAGAACTTGCGGCCGTTGACGACATGGCCGTTGCCGTCGCGCAGGATGCGGGTGTCGTGATGGTGCGCCGTCTTGGTCCCGAGCTCCGACAGCGCGTTGCCGATCCGCTCGCCCGCCAGGATGCGGTCGTAGAAGAACCGCTTCTGGGCCTCGGTGCCCTGCAGCCGCAGCGCCTCCAGCATGAAGAAGTGGTTCTGCGGGATCTGGCCGATCGAGCCGTCCGCCGCCGACAGCGTGGCGATCACCTCGGCGAGCGTGACGGCGCTGACTTCCGCCCCGCCATACGCACGCGGCACGGTGATGGCCAGCAGCCCGGCATCGGACAGGAGATCCAGCTCGGCATACGGCAGGCGGCGATCGCGGTCGCGCACCGCGGCGCCCTCCACGATCTGCTCGGCCGCCTTGCGGGCCGCCGCGATGGCCTCCGCGTCGGAGCGGATCCGGACCGCCTCGCCGGCGCGGCGGGGCGGTACGCGAAACCCTTCCGGGGCGACGATAGCTTCGGAAGACGACGGCGACGACAGCGAGATCATGACGGTGAACCAGGGTTGGAGAAGGACGTCACGCGGTCAGCTCCAGGCGTGACTGGGCGGGTAGACGCCGTTGAGCGCGAAGTTGCCGACGTGGAAATACTTCCAACGCACCGGGTCGTGCAGGGTGTGGGTCCGCGCGTTGCGCCAGTGGCGGTCGAGATTGTACTTGCCGAGCGTCGAGCGGGTGCCGCCGAGTTCGTGCAGCTTGTTGGTCGCGAGGATCGCGATCTCCGTGGTCAGGATCTTGGCTTCCGCCACCGCGACCGCGACCGCGGCGACCTCGGCCTGGCTCGGATGATCGAGAATCGTGTCGATGGCCCGTCCGGCGTGCTCGAGCAGCTCTTCGGCGGCATGCAGCTTGACCTCGAGGTCGCCGATCTGGGAGATCGTGAAGACGTCCTCGTAGCCGTGTTCCTGGCCGCTGTCGATCCACGGCCGCGCGTGCTCGCGCACGAACCGTATCGTCTCCTCGACGGCGCCGCGGGCAATCCCGGCATCCACCGCCGCCTGGATGATCTGCGACACCGCGCCGTTCGATGACGGCTCGTCGGCCCCACGATAGGCGGGGATGATCGCTTCCGGACCGACCCGGACGTTGTCGATCAGCACCTTGCCGCTGGCGGTGGTGCGCTGGCCGAAGCCGGACCAGTCGTCGACGATGGTGAGCCCCGCCGCGCTGCGCGGCGCGATGGCGAGATGGACCTTGTCATTGTCGTCGACGGCGCCGATGTGGATGAAATGGGCAAACAACGCCCCGGTAGCGTAGAATTTCTCGCCATTGACCACGAAGTCGTCGCCGTCGCGCACCACGCGGGTCTCGAACGCGCCGACGTTCTTGCTGCGCGCCTCGGAGAAGGCGTTGCCGAGCCGGTAGCCCTGCAGCACGCGTCCGAACCACAGCCGCTTCTGCTCCTCGGAGGCGGTAACGCGGATGGCATCGACGGCGGCGAAGTGATTCTGCGGCAACTGGCCGATCGAGGGATCGGCCGCCGAAACGATCTTGATGATCTCGGCCAGCGTCGCGAACGACACCCCCGCGCCGCCATACGCCTTGGGAACGGTCACCGCCCACAGCCCGCTCTGCGAGAACAGGTCGAGCTCGGCCGCCGGCAACCGCCGGTCCCGGTCGCGGTCCGCCGCCCCTGCGGCGAACTCGATAGCGAGCGCGCGAGCGATGTCGATCGCCTCCCGGTCGGAGCGGATACGATGCGCGTTCGGTTCGAGCTCGAATACGGGCGGCTCGGTCTTCGGGCTTCGCTCGCTCAGGGAAACCACACTCATCCAACTTTCTCCTTCGAATGCGATGGCGACAGGCCGGTCAGCCTGCTGCCCTGCGGGCCACCGACGGCGAGGCTGGCCGAGACGACCAGAAGCCCGATCCAGAACGAGCCCCACCAGTAGCTCAGCAGCGCCAGCGGATGCGCGCCGCGGCACAGCGAGCGCGCCAGGTCGCAGGTGTCCGAGCGCCCGAGCAGGCAGACCGCCGCCTCCCTGGTCGAGATGTAGTCGTAGGAGATCACGTCGCGGAACGTCAGCCACCACCAAGCGACCGCGGCGGCCACCACCAGCACGCCGAGCCACAGGACCACGTGGGCGATGCGGGTCACGATGCCCTCACGTCGCGAGCCCGAGAGTGCCGAGAATGCTCCGCCGCAGCGCGACCAGTTCGGCATCGTCACGGTGGCGCGGATAGGGCTTCTCGAACCTGAACTCCTGCTTGATGCGCGCCGGCCGGTCGCTGAACACGACGATCCGCGACGCCAGCAGCAGCGCCTCTTCCACGTCGTGGGTGACGAGAATCGCGGTAAAGCCGTTGCGCTGCCACAGCCGCACCAGTTCGGCCTGCAGGGTGAGGCGGGTCAGCGAATCGAGCTTGCCGAGCGGCTCGTCGAGCAGCAGCAGCGCCGGATCGTTGACCAGCGCGCGCGCCAGCGACGCCCGCTGCGCCATGCCGCCCGACAGCTGGTGGGGGAAGGCGTCGGCGAATTCCTTGAGCTCGACCAGCGCCAACGCTTCATCGACGCGCCGGCGCTGGTTGGCGAGCAGGCCTCGTGCCTCCAGCCCCGTCGCCACGTTCTTCCACACGCTCGCCCACGGAAACAGCGTCGGATCCTGGAACACCAGCATGCGCGACGGGTCGGGCTTCCGGATCGACTCGCCGTCGGCGAGGATGGAGCCGCTGGTCGGCGCCTCGAGGCCGGCGATCAGCCGCAGCAAGGTCGACTTGCCGCAACCGGAGGGACCGAGCAGCGCGACGAATTCGCCCGGCGCGACGCTCAGCTCGATGCCGTCGAGCACCGCCAGTTTCGCGCCGGACAGCTTGAAGTGATGGCTGACGCCCCGGACCTCGATGGCCGCGTGCGCGTGCTCCGCCACGCCCGCAGGGGCGATCGCCAGCGCCGCGTCGCTCATGAAATGAACCCTTCCTGCCAGCTGAGCAGCCGGTCGCGCACGGCGAACAGCAGCCGGACGATGCCGGCGCACAGCACGGCCATGATGACGATGGCGGCATAGACGTTGGCGTAGCCGGAATACGCGGTCTGGAACTGGATGTACCAGCCGAGGCCGTATTTGGCGCCGAGCATCTCGGCCACCACAAGCACGGCGAAGGAATAGTAGAGCCCCATGAACAGCCCGACGAACACGTGCGGCGTGGACGCGGGAATGGCGACCTTGCGGATCAGGTACCAGCTGTCGGCGCCGAGGATGCGGCCGACGTCATAGAACGCGCGATTGACCGAGCCGACGCCCGACGCGGTGAGAATGGCGACCGGGATGCCCGACGCCAGCGCCACGATGAAGATGCTGGCGCCGAAGGTGGTCGGGAAGAAGTAGAAGGTGCAGGGAATCCACGCCGTCGCCGGTACCGGTCCGATCAGCTTGAGCAACGGCATGCCCCAGTAGCTGAACTGTTTCGACCAGCCGAGCGCGACGCCGACGGCGTAGCCGACCACGACCCCTGAGAAAAAGCCGAGCGCCCACAGCCGCAGTGAATAGCCGATGCAGATCAAGAGGCGCTGGCCATCGGTGACATAGACGTTGAGAATGCCGTGCGGCGGCGAGAAGAACGGCTTGGGCAGCCAGCCGAACTTCGCCGTCGTCAGTTCCCATAGCGCCAGCCATGCGCCGACTGCGACCAGCCACGGACCGTAGTGGACGAGGACCTCGCCGGCATGCCCCAGGCGACGAACAAACGGGGACAGCGCCAGCAGGATCGCCGCGACCCCGCCCGTCACCGCGGCGAACAGGCCGACGCTGCCCCACGGCACGACGTCGGGAAGACCGATGGTCACGAGTGCCGCGGCGGCCCACGCGACCGCCGCCAGCACGCCGTCGCGCCACAAGCCGCGAACCGCGGCGAGCGGATCGGAGACCGTGGCGCTGGCGACGGCTGCTTCACTCATCGGCTCAGGCCAGCAGGTTCACGGTGATCCGCTCGGCGAACGCCTTGGGATTGGTGGTCGGGTCGAGAACCTTGACGAGCTTGAGGTCTTCGGAGGTCTTGCGGATCTGATCGACCAGGGGCTGGCCGATCGGATGGTTGTGGTAGGTGAAGCTGCCAAGGATCTCGGTCAGTTCCGCCTCCGTCAGCCCCGCGGGCTTGAGATTGTCGAAATACCACTTCGCCACCTCGTCCGGGTGGTTGCCGGTGTAGTCGTGCACCTCGATGTTGGCCTCGGCGAGCCGGCGCAACGCGTCCTTGTTGGCCGCGAGAAACGGCCCGTTGGCGCCGAGCACGCAGCAGGTGTGCCCCTCGTAGACGCCGGTCTGGGTATCGGCGATCTTGGTGAAGCCGAACTTCTTCTCGATCGAGTAGGCCCACGGATCGAGATGGGCGGCGATGTCGGCGTCGCCGCGATTGACCGCCTCGCCCACCAGGTCGAACGGCACCACCTTCCAGGTGACGTCGGTTTCGGGATCGATGCCCGCCTTGGCCAGCGTGACCTGGAACGCCACCTTGGGCGGCGAGACCACGTCGTAGCTCGCGATGGTCTTGCCCTTGACGCCGGCGATGTCCTTGATGCCGGACGCCTTCGACGCCAGCAGCCGCTGGCAGCCGCCGTGGGAGCCGACGAACAGCTTGACGTCGAAGCCCTGCTCCAGCGGCTTCAGCCAGTCGCCAATCAGGCCGGCGCCGGCATCGGCTTTGCCAGTCGCCAGCGCCTGGATCAGGGTCTGGCCGCTGGCGCCCTGATAGAACAGCTCGACGTCGAGATTGTGCTTGGCGTAAATCCCCTTCGCCACTCCGAAACCAAGCGGCGAGTGGCAGGCGGCCACCTCGGTCCAGGCCAGGCGAATCTTGGGCGCTGGCCCGGCGACGGCGGGCGAGAACACGTTGCGCCCCAGCGCCCCGGCCGAGACCGCGAGTCCAGCCGTTCCCACCGTCTTCAGAATATTGCGGCGCGACCAGGCGCCGGATGAATTGGATTTGGTCATGATATTCTCCCGTTTCCTCAAGCCGCCTTGCGCGCAGCGTTACTGGACTGCCCAGCCTTCTCCAGCGCCTGCGACAGGTCGGCGAGGATGTCGTCCGGATGCTCGATGCCGACCGAGAGGCGCACGTAGCCGGGCGTCACGCCGGCGGCGAGCTGCTCCTGCGGGCTCAGCTGCTGGTGCGTGGTCGAGGCGGGGTGAATGGCCAGCGACCGTGCGTCGCCGATATTGGCGACGTGATAGAACAGCTGCAGCGCATCGATGAATCCGCGCCCCGCGTCGATGCCGCCCTTCAGTTCGAAGCCGACCAGCGCGCCGTAGCCACCCTTGAGATAGGTGTCGGCGCGGCGCCGGTTCTCGCCGCTCTGCAGGCCCGGAAAGATCACATGAGCGACCGAGGGATGCTGCGACAGATATTCGGCGACCTTGACGGCGTTGGCATAGTGCTGGCGCAGCCGGAGGGGAAGCGTCTCGAGCCCCTGGATGAACTGGAAGGCATTCTGCGGCGAGATCGACGCGCCGAGGTCGCGCAGCAGCTTGACGCGGGCGCGCAGGATGTAGGCGATCGGACCGTGCGGCTTCGCCGCTTCGGTCCAGATCGCGCCGTGATAGGCGTCATCCGGCTTGGTCAGCAGCGGGAAGCGATCGGCATGCGCTTCCCAGTCGAAATTGCCGCCATCGATGATCGCGCCGCCGATGCTGGTACCGTGTCCGCCGATATACTTGGTGGTGGAATACACGACGATCGCCGCGCCGTGCTCCAGCGGCCGGGCGATCAAGGGCGCCGCGGTGTTGTCGAGGATCAGCGGCACGCCGAGCGAGCGACCGATATCGGCGACCTCCTTGATCGGGAACACGTTGAGCTTCGGATTGGGCAGCGTTTCGGCGTAATAGGCCCGCGTCTTGGCATCGGTCGCGCGGCGGAAGTTCTCGGGATCGCTCGGGTCGACGAACCGGACCTCGATGCCGAACTGCTTGAGCGTTTGCGCGAACAGCGTCCACGTGCCGCCGTAGAGATCGGTCGAGGAGACGACATTGTCGCCCGCCTGCGCCAGATTGAAGATCGAAAAGGCCGAAGCGGTCTGGCCCGACGCCACCGCCAGCGCCCCGACACCGCCTTCAATCGCCGCGAGACGCTCCTCGAAGGCATCCTGCGTCGGATTCTTGATCCGGGTATAGACCTGCCCGATTTCCTCCAGCGCGAACAGCCGCGAGGCATGGTCGGTGTTCTGGAACTGATAGGACGACGTCTGGTAGATCGGCACCGCGACCGCGCCGGTGGTCGGGTCGGCGCGATACGATCCGCCGTGCAGCGCGAGCGTTTCGAAGTGCTTGGTTTCGAGCGGCATCAGGTTTCTCCCGGTGAGGCGATAAACTAGTAGGCGGAGGCGATTTCGGTTTGCGGAGCCGAGGCGTCGATCAGGTCGGCGTGGTGGCGCCGCGCCACGTCGGGGTGGGAACGCAGCCGGCTCTTGAGATAGTTGCGCCCGACTTCGCGGAACAGCGGATTGAGCGGGTCCTGGGTCAGCCCACGGGCGCCGGCCGCCAGCTCGGCCGGAAGCGTCAGCACCGGGACCGTGGCGTCGAGCTGGGCGCCGAGGAAGAAGGCGACCGACAGGCGGTCGGTGCCGGCGGGCGGCGACACCACGCGATGCACGTTGGCGCGCAGGACACCGTTGGTGGCGAGCTCCAGGATCTCGCCGATATTGACCACGAACGTGCCGCGCTTCGGCGGCGCGTCGATCCAGCGCTCGCCCACCTCCACCTGAAGTCCTGGCGCGACGTCCTGCAGCAGGATGGTGACGAAGCCCGAATCCTTGTGCGCGCCGACCCCCTGGTCGCCGTCGCCCGCATCCCGCCCGGGATAGCGAATGACCTTCACCAGCTGGTGCGGCGCAGGCTTGTAGATCGGCTCGAAGACGTCCTCGGGCTGACCGAGCGCCGCGGCGAACACGCGCAGCACGCGGATCGCCAGTCGCGTCACCTCGGCCTGATACCGCAGCAGCGTCGGCTTGAACTCGGGCAACGCCTCAGGCCACTGATTGGGCCCCTGCAACCGGGCCCAGGGCGGCGATGATGGATCGAGCGCGAGCGCCTCGCGCTCGGCGCCGATGTCGATCTGCTCGCGCCAGTCGGGCTTGCCGCGGGTGTGCTCGAGCCCGGCGCGGTTGTAGCCGCGGAATTGCGGCGAATTGATCATCTGGATCGCGAGCTTGTCCTTCTCCGGCAAGGAGAAGAACCGCCGCGACAGCTCCAGCACCTCCTGTGTCAGCGCGTCGTCGATGCCGTGCCCGACGAGATAGAAGAAGCCCGGCCCGCGCGCGGCCTTCCTCACCTCGTCGAGAAACGCGGCGCGCGTCGCGCCATCGAAGCGCGTCAGATCGAGAACAGGCAGAGTCCCAGCTTCAGGAAGCCCGGCGTCACGTGTCATTACAATGTTCCGCATCACGCAAATTCACGGGAAGATGATGAGGCGGCTTTTTCCACGTGTCGAGCCCACGCGCAAAATAGCGACGCGCGCACTGTCGAGGGCGCATGTCACGTCAGGATTTTTTCAATCTCCACGACAAAGGCGCATTCAATCTTCTTCTAGCGCATACGCATGCCGGGGGCCCGTCATCACGACTCCACCCGCGGGCACCGCGGTTGCCGCGCCTGCGGAAAGTGCACGGCGCAACGCGCGGCCTCGCCGCGCCTGCGAGCCGTTGACAATCTTTTCCATGAAGACGCTCGCGCGAATGAAAACCTGCCAGCCGTAGCGCGATCCGGACAACGCGCGTCACGGCGAAGATCCGCTTGAGAGAAGGTTCGTCTTATTTTCGCGCAGCCGTTGACGGCTCCCGCGTCGACGATGATGATGGCGGTTGCTCTCGCCCGTGAAATGATGGCCGGTTGTCGGCGTCGCTGCAAGCGGGAACGGCAAACCGAGTTCTCGAAAACCTGAACATGACCGCTGCGATCGCACCCGACATGACCGATGGCGCCCCCGGCGCGACGATGACCATGCATCGCCGTCGCGGCTGTTGTTGCGGCTGTTCGATCGACCGTTGTTGACGCTGTCGAACGGCGTCTCTTTCGACCTTCTCCAACAGGTTTTCCAGCAGGTTTTCGTTGCCGAGCCGCGTCCGCGGCGGGAGTTTCCCGATGTCCATTGCCACGCCTCAAGCCTATGTCATCGAAGTGCAGTCGCGCTCGGCCGGAATCGTCGTGCGCCAGGGCCACCGCTTCTATTTTCACGCCGCGGCGGAGCCGTTCGTCGTCCTCGAGGGTCGTCCGTTCAAATCGCCCCAGCATGCCCAACAGGCGGCGATCGAGCGCCTGAGGCAGCATGCGGGCCACCGCGCCGCTTGACGCGCCGGGGTCGGCTGGACGACAGAGTGGGACCGATCCATTCCCGCCGGCGCAAGGACCCGCACCGTGGCCCGTGAGATCCGCATCAACGCCTTCGCCATGAATTGCGTCGCGCACCAGTCGCCCGGACTGTGGCGCCATCCGCGCGACCGCAGCAGCGAGTACAACCGCCTGCCCTACTGGCTCGAGCTGGCGCGCACGCTCGAGCGCGGGCGTTTCGACGGACTGTTCCTCGCCGACGTGCTCGGCGTCTATGACGTGTTCGGCGGCAGCCCGGACGCGGCGCTGCGCAACGCCGCGCAGGTGCCGGTCAACGATCCGCTGCTGCTGATCTCGGCGATGGCGGCGGTCACCGAGCATCTCGGCTTCGGCGTGACCAGCGTGCTGTCCTACGAGCCGCCGTTTCCGTTCGCGCGCCGCATGTCGACGCTCGACCATCTCACGGGTGGGCGCGCCGGCTGGAACATCGTCACCGGCTATCTCGACAGCGCCGCGCGGGCGATGGGCAAGACCCGCCAGACCGGACACGACGACCGCTATGACGTCGCCGACGACTACATGGACGTCGTCTACAAGCTGTGGGAAGGCAGCTGGCAGGACGATGCCGTGCTGCGCGACCGCGAGCGCGGCATCTTCACCGACCCGGCCAAGGTCCATCGGGTCCACCATGACGGGCCGCACCACAAGCTCGACGCCATCCATCTGAGCGAGCCGTCGCCGCAGCGCACGCCGGTGCTCTATCAGGCCGGCACTTCGCCGCGCGGCCGCCAGTTCGCGGCGCGGCACGCGGAATGCGTCTTCATGTCGGGGCCCTCTGCCAAGGTGATCGCCCCGCGCGTCGCCGCGATCCGGGAGCTTGCCGCGGCCGCGGGCCGCAACCCGGCCGAGATCCTGATGTTCAGCCTGATGACCGTCATCCTCGGCCGCACCCCGGAGGAAGCGCAGGCCAAGCTCGCCGACTATCGCCGCTACGTCAGCCACGAGGGCGCGCTGACGCTGATGTCGGGTTGGACCGGCGTCGACCTCTCGACTTACGACCTCGACCAGCAGGTCCGCCACGTCGAGAACGAGGCGGGGCGCACCGCCATGGACAACATCACCCGCGCCGACCCCGACCGCGTCTGGACCGTGCGCGAGGTCGCCGAGCATGTGGCGATCGGCGGCATCGGGCCGGTGATCGTCGGCACGCCCGAAAGCGTCGCCGACGAAATCGAGGCATGGGTGGAGCAGACCGGGGTCGACGGCCTCAACCTCGCCTTCGCGGTCTCGCCTGAAAGCTTCGCCGACGTCGCCGACCTGCTGGTGCCGGAACTGACGCGGCGCGGCCGCTACAAGCAGGCCTATCGTCCTGGAACGCTGCGCGAAAAGCTGTTCGGCCCGGAGCGTACCCGCCTCGAAGCGCCGCATCCGGCGGCGCAGTTCCGGCGCCGCGACGGTTCGTCGTCCGGCACCCGACGCTGATGTTCCGCAACCGCCCCCCTCTGGCGCGTCCAACCACCGGGCCCAATATCTTGGTATGGTTGCGCGCTATGTCGCGAAACCGCGAAGAATGCCCGAGCATGGAGGACACAGGTGCCGAACCATCCGCAGAACGAACGTCAGAGCCTGCTCGTGGTCGGGGTCGGCGCCTCCCAGGGGCTCGGCGCCGCCATCGCCCGCCGGTTCGCCGAGGAAGGCTTCAGCGTGGCGATCGCCGGCCGAAACGCCGCCAAGCTCGCCGAGACCGAAGCCGAGTTGAAACAGTTCGGAACGCCGGTGATCGCGGTGCTCGGCGACGCATCGGTCGCCGAGGATTGCCGCCGCTTCGTCGCCGCCGCGGAATCGCTGGCGCCGCTGGCGATCGTGGTTCACAACGCCGGCAGCAATCGTCCGGCTCCGTTTCTCGAAGTGACGGAAGAGCATTTCACCGGCCACTGGCGCGAGCATGCGCTCGGCGGATTCCATGTCGCCCAGGCGGCGCTGCCGCGGCTGCTGGCGGCCGGCGGCGGCAGCCTGATCTTCACCGGCGCCAGCGCCAGCCTGCGCGGCAAGGCGAAATTCGCGCCGTTCGCGGCGGCCAAGGCGGCGGTCCGCAACCTGGCGCAGAGCGTCGCGCGCGAATTCGGCCCGAAGGGTATTCACGTCGGCCACGTGGTGGTCGATGGCGGCATCGAAGGCGAGCGGCTGCTGTCGCGCATGCCGGATCTCAAGACCCAGCGCGGCCCCGACGGACTCCTGAAGATCGACGCCATCGCCGACGCCTATTGGGTCCTGCACAACCAGCACCGCAGTGCCTGGACGCTGGAGCTCGACCTGCGGCCCTGGGCGGAGCCGTTCTGAGCGGACGTCCAGCACGGCCAGGAGATGGCGCGCGCCGAGGCCGGCAGCCCGACGACGATGCTGTTGCCGGCGTTTTCGGCGCGCCGCGAGAATCAAGGACGCCGAAGCCATCACCTACCGGCGGGACAACCCCGCTTCCCCGCCCTGAACGAACGGCCGTCCCATGAACAAGCCCGTTGCACCCACCGCGTACCGTCTTTCACACCCGGTCGATCCGAGATTGCCCGAACTGAATGCGCTGTTCGACCAGATTGCCGTCGGCGCCGCCGACCGGGAGCAGGAGCGCACGCTTCCGTTCGAGGCCATCGACCTGATCAAGCAGGCCCGTATCGGCGCCCTGCGGATTCCGGGCGAGAACGGCACCGGCATCAGCATCCGCGACCTGTTCGACATCGCCATCCGTCTTGCGGCGGCCGACGCCAACGTGGCGCACATCCTGCGGAATCACTTCACGGTGGTCGAGCAGTTGGTGCGGCATCCGGTCAACGGCCGCGCCAGGGATTGGCAGCAGGCAGTGCTGAACGGCGCCCTCATCGGCCTCGCCACCACCGAACTCGCAAGCCCGAAGGTCGGCAATGTCGCGCCGGACACGACGCTCACTCCGGACGGCGAGGGCTACCGCCTCAACGGCACCAAATACTACAGCACCGGCACGCTGTACGCAGACTACGTGCTGGTGCGGTTCAGCGACCCGCATGGCACGACGGGGGCCGCGGTCATCCCGGTCGACCGGGCCGGCATCGAGATCGTGGACGACTGGGACGGCATGGGCCAGCGCCTCACGGCTAGCGGCACCACCCACTTCCGCAACGTCTGGGTGGAGCGCGACGAAGCTTTCCCGGATTCCACCGAGTTCGGCTATGGCGTGCCCTATTCGAACACGTTCGCGCAGCTGTTTCTCACCTCGGTGAATGCCGGCATCCTGTCCGCCATCCACCGCGACGCGGTGGCGCTGGTGCGGAGCCGTCACCGCACGTTCTACTACGCCCCCACCGAGCGGGCGGTCGACGATCCGATCCTGCAGCAGACCGTCGGAGAGATTTCCGCCGCGGCCTTCGCCGCCGAAGCGGTCGTGCTTGCGGCGGCGAGCGCCCTCGACGTCGCAACGGCGCTGGCGGAAGCCCGCGACTCCAAGGCCGGCGACGCCGCGCACCGCGCCGCACTCCTTGCCGCCAAGGCCAAGATCACCGTCGACGAACTGGTGCTGCGGGCCGGCAGCCGGATCTTCGACGTCGGCGGCGCCTCCGCGACGCGGCGCGGCAACAACCTCGATCGCCACTGGCGCAACGCGAGGACGCTGTCGTCGCACAATCCGGTAACGCTGAAGGCCCGCGCGATCGGCGATCACGACGTCAACGGCACGCCGCTGCCGGCCAAGGGCTTTTTCTAGGCCGCGTACTTGTAAACCTGCCTCGTCCGATAGGGTGAGGCGACGTTCTCATTGCTCTCGGAAGCGGTCATCAAAGGCGCCCGGCAGCATGTCTGCCAGGAGGCAAGATGGCTGGCTACGCTCGATATTGAAGAAGGCCGCCAATTAACAGTGGCCATTGGCCCGAGGTATACTTGGAAAGCCTGCTCCCTTTGATATTCGCGCTGGTTGCGGTTCTGTACGCTTCGGTGGGACAGGCTGGCGGTACCGGCTATGTCGCTGTCATGGGACTGGTCGGCTTCACCCCCGACGTCATCAAGCCGACGGCGCTGGCTCTCAACATTCTTGTGGCGGCAATCGGCAGTGTCCGGTTCTACCGTTCCGGCCTGCTGACGTGGCGTAGCTGCTATCCGTTCGGCATCCTGGGAGCGCCGTTCTCGCTTCTCGGCGGCGCGGTCCATCTTCCGTCTGCTCTATATCAGCCCATCGTGGGTACATTGCTGCTGTTGGCGGCTTTCCAAATGGTGCGCTCAGCGCGGTTTACAAGCGTTCGCGATGAAAACGCGCCACATGGTCCGCCATTCATTGCGTCGTTGCTTGCGGGCGGGGTTATCGGCTTTGTCTCGGGCATCACCGGAGTAGGCGGCGGCATATTTCTCGCTCCGCTGATTTTGTCGGTCGGCTGGGTCGAGACTCGTCAAGCCTCCGCAGTGTCGGCTGCATTCAATCTGTTGAATTCGGCCGCCGCGCTGGCAGGAGCTTGGGCAACGACGCCTACGTTACCCCCTTCGCTATCTTGGTGGCTCGCCTCCGTCGCCTTCGGGGCCGTCATAGGCTCGTGGCTGGGAGCGCATCATTTGCCACCCAAGATTCTGCGGATAATCCTGTCAGCGCTGCTACTCGCGTCCGGCCTGCGAATGATTCTATTGTGATTTGCAACAATTCACTCGAGCGAACAATTCACCGGGGCGAATGTCTGTGCCGTTCCGCAGCGCGGCCTTTTCGTTTTCCACTGGCAAGCATACGTTTGAGGCGCCGGTGGGCATGTCTCAAACGTTCCCGACGCGTGGCAACCGGGCTCGGCGCCGAGACGAAAGAGGCCGCCCGCCGAGGCGAACTTCGGGCTCCAGCTTCCTTGGGATGCAAGCATCGATAGTGCCTGCGAAGCTCTGGCTCTTCGGACTGTCCGTCTCATACTGGTCAATGAGTGTCTGTTGGAGATGTAGTGCAGCCGACTCATTCTGGCCCTCACGGCCGTGGCAGCCCGCTATTCATCGATGGCCGCTTGTGCCAGCGGGATGCCGCTGGCGTCGGCCTCCGCGATCGGTCGGCGCGAGGCGCCGAGACAAGCGTGCACCCCGCGAACCCCCGGCCCCTCAGAGAAGGGGGCTAACCGTCCGTCCGAGGGGCCGGAGATTGTGCGGATGTGGGTCTGCACGGGCCCACTATGCGAAACTCATCCAACCGTCGCAATTCCAGAATGCGCCGGGAATGTGGCAATATTTTCCACGCTCGGGCCTTGGTTTAAGAAGAAGGACGCCTCGCGCGGCGGAGACGCCGGGCGTTCCGCGATTTCCAATACTGATTTTGAAGTCAGGTGATCCTATCGCACGATCATCGCAGCGACTGTTTCGAACGATACCCATCCGTATTCCGACATTCACTTCAGCAGCGGCCGCGCGTCCTGTTCGCGCTCCCAGTCAGCCAGCGCGGAACGCGTTCACCGCACGACGTGAAAGCGACTGACGCCGTCGTTGGCGAGCTGGGCGACGAGTTGCAGCTCCCAATCGATATAGCCCTGCATCGCGGTCCCGGGATTGTCGGTGCCCTCATAGGGCCGCTTGTAGACGTCGTCCGGCGGGCGGACGAAGCGCGGCGCGTCGGACGTGAGCGCCCGGCCGGCCGCCTGCCACGCCGCGTTGCCGCCGCGAAGCCAGAACAGCTGTCGCGGCGTCGCCGAGGCCACATCCGCGGCGTGGGCGGCGGCGAGCCGGCCATCGTGCGAGGTCAGCACGATGGGGCCCTCCCCCGGAAGCCCGGCGAGATCGGCCAGCTGCGTTCCGGCCACGAACCAGGCCCCGGGAATGTGCGCCCGCCGGTAGATCGGGCTCGGACCGAGATCGACGATAGTCGCGGCCTCGCCCAGCGCGACGAGCTTGTCGGGCGCCAGCGCCGGCACCTCCTGCGGTGCGGCGACCGGCACGGGCTCCCGCGCGCCGACCTCATCGGCCCGCACGGCGCCGTCCGCGACCACGGCCGCGTCCCAGCCCAACTGGATCAGCCACGACGCCGTCATGCGCGCCCTGACCCCGTCGTCGTCGAACAGCACGAGCCGGGCGCCGCGGACGGCCACCCACTCGTCGGTGGCCTGGACCAGTTGGCCGCCGGGCGCCGAGACGAAGCCCGGCGGGTGTCCCGCGGCGTATTCCTCCGGCGTTCGTACGTCGAACAGATAGAGCGTCCGCCGGTCGGATTCATCGCGATAGCGCGCGAGCGTGGCGCCGTCGATCACGGGGACGCCGACCTTGTCGGCCCAGGCCCCGACGCGGACCCTCGCCGTCGCGAGAGCCGGTCCGGACAGCGCACCGAAACGCGCGGTTCGGCCGGTCTCCAGCGTGAGCCCGGCCAGCGTCCATCCGATGGTGCCGTTGCGCAGCGCCACCACGCGGTTCGATATGCCGATATTGACGAGGGTCTGCGCGCCGATGATCGAACGGGTTCGTCCGGCGCAGTTGACGACGACGGTCGTCTCCGCCGCGGGAGCGAGATCATGGACGCGCAGCGCCAGTTCGCCGCCCGGCACGCTGACGCCGCGCGGGATGCTCATGGTGTGGTATTCCTCGAAGCGGCGGGCGTCGAGCACAACGACGGCGGGATCGCTGGCGATCAGCGCCGCGACCTCTTCGGCCGGCAGCGACGGCGTATGGCGGATGGCTTCGACGAGCTCGCCGAACGCCTTGCTCGGCACGTTGACGTCGCGAAACACTTCGCCGACGCGGGCATAGGCGGCGAGACCGCCGTCGAGCACCGAGACGTCGGTGTAACCGAGCGCAGCGATGCGGGCGACGCCCCGCTCCGTCAGCCCCTCCCCGTCGTCGTAGACGACGATCGGCGCGCGAAGCCGCGGAACCAGGTCGCGGATCCGCAGTTCGATCTGCGCCAGCGGCAACGACACCGCGAAGAACGGATGCGCGAGCGAATAGGGCCCCTCCTCGCGCAGGTCGAACAGCGCGATCTCCTCGCCGCGGCGCCAGGCATCGCGCAGGCGTGCAGCATCGATCAGCTTCGGCATCTCAGGCCGCCTCGTCCGCCGGCCAGAGATTGGGAATCGTGCTGTTGGAATAGCCGGAAATGAACGGCTTGGCTGCGCCGGTGGCTGCATCGAAGACGTGCCGGCGAATCCGGCCGATGTTGCCGCCATAGACGTGGATGCTGATCGAGGTGCGGTCGGCATGGGCATTCGCGATCATATGAACGTCGCCGATGGTGGGAGACACCGCCACCACCGTTCCCGCCTCGATGCGTTCCGGCGGCCGCGCCGTCAGGCGCCCGCCGGACGCTTGCGCGAATCCGGTCGAGATCTCCGCGCCGCGCAGCACGCCCACGAGACCCCAGACCGTGTGATCATGAACCGGCGTCTGCTGCCCGGGGCCCCAGACGAAGCTGACCACCGACCAGCGGTCGAGCGGATCGCCGTACAGGAGATACTGCTGATAGAAATGAGGGTGTGGCGCCGCATAGGCCGCCGGCAGCCAGTCGTCGAGCGCGACCAGATCGACCAGCAGCGGCGTGAGGGTCGCGAGGAGATGGGCTTCGTCGACGTGAGAGGCCTCGACGGCCCGGGATGTTTCAGCGACGAAATGGCGAAAGCGAGCGAGGTTGGTCATGGTCTTCTGCAATCGGATCGGTCCCGGACGCCTCGGTCGCGGCGAGCCGACGCATCATCGGGCGCGTCGGCGGTGACGTCAATGAACCGTTCAGCCTGTTTTCGGCCGGATGACGGGCCTGCCGTTCTCCCAGGCGCAGTTGCCGGAGATACATGTTTCGAGACGTACGCGAATCTTTCGACCTGCGAACCGATCGCGAGAGGGTGTCCGCATCCCCGTGTTTCCGGCCTCTCGACAGCGCGATCATCCGCGCCTGGCCCGGACGTCCCACCCTCGATCAGTGACCACCGTATCGGCCGCGTGCCGCGCGCCGCACCATTCAGCATGAACGCGGTCGAATTGTTTTCCGCCTGGGCGACCGCGCGATGCAAACGTTGCCGCGCCGCGCCAAACTTCGGTCAGCCATTTCATTGACGCGGCGCCGCTGCGATCTACCCTGCATCGCGCTGGAGCCCATCGCCATGACCGCAATCTCGCCTCTCACCCACTTCGTCACGCGCTGGATCGAGCGGCTGGCGGTCGCCACCGCGGTCGTCGCGCTTGCGGTCGGCTATGCGCTGCACGGCGCGGTGGCGGCCGAGCAGGTCGTGCTGCGGGTCGGCGATCAGAAGGGCGGCAATCGTTCGCTGCTGGAGATCTCCGGCCTGGCCAAGGACCTTCCCTACAAGATCGAATGGTTGGAATTCCCCGCCGCGGCGCCGATCCTCGAAGCGATCAACGCCGGAGCCCTCGATGTCGGCTACACCGGCGACCTCTCGTTCCTGACGGTCTACGCCGCCGGCGCGCCGATCAAGGCAATCGGCGGCATCCGGTCGAACGCGACGACCCAGGCGATCCTGGTGCGGGGCGACTCGCCCATCAGGTCGCCGGCCGAGCTGAAGGGCAAGCGCCTCGCGGGCACCCGCGGCGGCTGGGGCCAGTTCCTGATCAGCGCCACGCTGGAGCAGAATGCCATCAAGCCCGACGAGGCCACCTTCGTGCCGCTCGGCCCGGTCGATGCCAAGATCGCACTGATCGCCGGCTCGGTCGACGGCTGGGCGGTGTGGGAGCCCTACGTCTCCTATGCGGAGCTCAAGGACGGGGCCCGTGTCGTCGCCACCGGTGAGGGGCTCACGCCGACCATCATCTTCATCGTCGCCTCCGACCAGGCGATCGCCACCAAGCGCGCCGCCGTGCAGGACCTTCTGCACCGGCTCGACAAGGCGCGATTGTGGTCGCTCGATCACGTCGACGACTACGCCAGGAGCACCGCCGAACTGACCAGGCTGCCCGAGGACGTGCTGCGCCGGGCCTATGCCGACCAGCACAGCAGTCCGATCGTGATCGACGACGCGGTGGTGAAGGAGATCCAGGCCGCCGCCGACCGCGCCACGCGCTACGGCATCCTCGCCAACACCATCGACGTCGGCAAGGCCGTCGATCGTAGCTTCACGCAAGCCTCCGGCATCTCGAACTGATCATGGCGGGGCGCCGCGGCCCGCGCCCCGCCCGACTCCACCGACGTTCACGCCCCAGGCTTCGGATATCCGCGATGTCACCTCGCCAGCTTCACCTCAACGTCAACCTGCTGCATTCCGGCGTCTATCCCTCAGCCTGGCGACTGCCCGACAGCCAGCCGGGCGCGTTCTTCGACCTCAAGCACTTCGTGCGCGTCGCGCAGGTCGCCGAACGCGGCAAGCTCGACGCCATCTTCCTCGCCGACACGCCGGCCATCACCGACCGCATCGACTACCGCCCGTTCTTCTCGCTGGAGCCGACCATCATCCTCGCCACCGTGGCGGCCGCGACCAGCCATGTCGGCCTGATCGGCACCGTCTCCACCAGTTACAACGAGCCCTTCAACATCGCGCGGCGCTTCGCCAGCCTCGATCACGCCAGCGGCGGGCGCTCCGGCTGGAACGCGGTGACCACCGCCGACGCGGCATCCAGCAGGAATTTCGGCCTCGACGCACCGCCCGACCACACGGCGCGCTATGCCCGCGCCAAGGAATTCACCGAGGTGGTGCAGTCGCTGTGGGACAGCTGGGAGGACGATGCCTTCGTCGGCGACCAGGCCAGCGGACGGTTCGTGGACACGTCCAAGGTCCATGCGATCGGGCATCGCGGGCACTATTATAGTGTCGCCGGCCCGCTCAACGTGCCCCGCTCGCCCCAAGGCCGCCCGGTCATGGTGCAGGCCGGCGGCTCCAGCGACGGTCGCGATTTCGCCGCCGCCTATGCCGAGGCGATCTTCACGCTGGCCCAGAGCATCGACGACGGTGTCGCCTACGCCCGCGACCTGCGCGCCCGCGCCGCAGCCTATGGCCGACCGGGCGACTCCATCGTGATCCTGCCCGGCCTCGCCACCGTGATCGGCTCCACGGAAGCCGAGGCCAGGCGGCGGCAGGACGAACTGTGGGAGCTGGTGCCGCTCGACTACAGCCTGTCGCGTCTCGCCGGCACCTTGCAGATCGATCCTGCCCGGCTCGACCTCGACAAGCCGCTGCCCGATCCGCTGCCGCTACCCGCCAACGCCAACCACACCATGTTCAACGGCACCGTGGCTCTGGCCCGCCGCGGCAACCTCACCGTACGGCAGCTGTTGCGCGCGCTCGGCGGCGGCGTCGGCCATCGCATCATCGTCGGCACGCCGGAGCAGATCGCCGACGACATCGAAGCCTGGTTCCGTATCGGTGCCGCCGACGGCTTCAACCTGATGCCCGACGTGCTGCCGACCGGGCTCGAGACCTTCGTCGACACCGTGGTGCCGATCCTGCAACGGCGCGGCCTGTTCCGCACCGACTATTCCGGCACCACGCTGCGCGCGCATTTCGGCCTGCCGCATCCTCCGAGCCGCTTCGCGGCACGGCCGCGCCAGACCGCCTGCGCCTGACCGCCACGGCGGTGAATACGATGTCGTGGAGCCCCCCATGAGCCAGCGCAGACAGCTGATCCTCAATCTTTTCATCTATCCCGGCGGCCACCACGAGGCGGCCTGGCGCTTCCGCGATGCCGCCTACAAGCAGGTGCTCGACATCGGCTTCTACCAGGCGCTGGCGCGGCGCGCCGAAGCGGAGAAGATGGACGCGGTGTTTTTCGCCGACGGCCCGGCGCTGGCCGACGACGTGCGCTACGCCCAGCGCTTTCGGCTGGAGCCACTCACCTGGCTGTCGGCCATCGCCGCGGCCACCAGCCGCATCGGCCTGATCGGCACCGCCTCCACCAGCTACATGGAGCCCTACAACCTGGCGCGGCTCTATGCCTCGCTCGACCATCTCAGCCACGGCCGCGCCGGCTGGAACATCGTCACCACCAGCGCGCCGCAGGCGGCGCAGAATTTCGGCCTGCCCGAGCATCCGCCCCATGCCGAGCGCTATGCCCGCGCCCGGGAGTTCGTCGACGTGGTGACGCAGCTGTGGGACAGCTGGGAAGACGACGCCGTCATCAACGACCCCGCCTCGGGCATCTTCGCCGATACCGACCGCATTCACCCCATCGACCACGTGGGCCAGTATTTCCGCGTCGGCGGACCGCTCAATCTTCCACGCTCGCCGCAGGGCCGTCCGGTGTACGTCCAGGCCGGCTCCTCCGAAGACGGCCGCGCCTTCGCCGCGCGGTACGCCGAGGCGATCTTCACCGCGCACCAGACGGTGGAAAGCGCCAAAGCGTTCTACGCCGATATCAGGCAGCAGGTCCGCGGCTTCGGCCGCGATCCCGACCACGTCAAGATCCTGCCCGGCATCAGTCCCTTCATCGGCTCGACCCAGGCCGAGGCCGACCGGCTGCAGGAGGAATTCAACGACCTGATCCAGCCCGGATACTCGCTCGCCCAGCTTCGCCAGTTCACCGGGCTCGATCTCGCCGGCCATGATCTCGACGGCCCCTTCCCCCGCCACCTGATCGAGATCGGTGGTCCGCGCGGTCTCGCCAGCCGTTTCCAGCTCGTGCTCGACATCGTCGATCGCGAGCGGCCGACCATTCGCCAGCTCGTTCAGCGGCTCGCCGGGGCCCGCGGACACTGGGTGATCGCCGGCCCGCCCGAAAAAATCGCCGACGCGATCCAGGCCTGGTTCGAGGGCGGCGCCGCCGACGGCTTCAACGTCATGCCGCCCTGGCTTCCCGGCGGCGTCCATGCCTTCACCGATCACGTCTTGCCGCTGCTGCGCAAGCGGGGTCTCGCCCGCCTCGACTATTCCGGCGCGACGCTGCGCGACCATTACGGCCTGCCGAGGCCACGCAGCGTGTTTGCGGCCGCGGGCGCCGGCGGTACGTCCACGTGACGGCGCCGGGCGTCGCGACAGCGAGGTGAAATCTGGACTCCATTCGATCGGCACGCGCGTGGCATCAACTTGCCGGACTGTCTGAAATGACGCACGCCAGCGGTTCGTCCAATATGTTGGACGATCGCTCCGCTATGGCGGAGGAAACAATTCTACATCACAACATCTATCTAGAACGTTATTGCGCACGGCCGCCATAGCGCAGATTAAATATCTCAGATCCCCATGCGGATTCATCTCTTTCGACCATTTCTCAATCTCACTGGAGGGCCGATCCATGGCCGACGACACTGAAGTCCGCAGGACGCTGGCGGAAGGCGCCGCCCGTCAACTTGCCAACGCAACCAAGACCCGCGCGCAATGGGGCGGCATCAGCCCGCGCTGGCTGGTCCCGTTGCTGCAGTGGACCCCCGTCGAAGCCGGCATCTTCCGTCTCAACCGCGTCAAGGAGACGCGCGGAGCGACATCCGTGGAGTCGCTGGACGTGCAATGCAGTCCGCCGCGGGATCGCGACGCCGATCTGCCGGAAACCTTTGTGGACTATGAGGAACAGCCGCGCGAATACTTCCTCAATGCGGTCACCACCGTTCTCGACGTCCAGACCCGCGTCTCGGACCTCTACAGCCATCCCTTCGATCAGATCCAGGAGCAGCTGCGGCTGCTGATCGAAAAGGTGAAAGAGCGCCAGGAAGGCGAACTCATCAACAACAAGGAATACGGACTGCTGGCGAATACCGCGCCGTCGATGAAGATCTCGACGCGCAAGGGCCCGCCGACGCCCGACGATCTCGATGAGCTGATCGCACGGGTGTGGAAGGAGCCGGCGTTCTTCCTGGCCCATCCGCTGGCGATCGCCGCGTTCGGCCGCGAATGCACCCGCCGCGGCGTTCCGCCGCCCACGATCACCATGTTCGGCTCGCCGTTCCTGACCTGGCGCGGCCTGCCGCTGGTGCCGTCCGACAAGGTTCCGTTCGACGAAGCCGGCAAGACCAAGATCCTGTTGCTGCGGACCGGCGAGAAAAAGCAGGGCGTGGTCGGCCTGTTCCAGCCCGGCGTTCCCGGCGAAGTCATGCCGAGCCTGTCGGTGCGCTTCATGGGCATCAACCGCAAGGCGATCGCATCCTACCTGATCTCGCTGTATTGCTCGCTCGCCGTCCTGACCGACGACGCGCTCGGCGTGCTGGAAGACGTCGATATCGGCAAATATCATGAATACAAGTGATTTTCCCAATCCCGCGAACCCGGCGGGCGCCGCAGCCGGCGTCGGAGAGAGTGGCGTGCCGGACGCCGACCGGCTCGAGCAGTCGGCGGCCGCGCTTGCGGGTGCGCTCGACCCGTCGCTGATCGCAAGGATGGCGAACGCATTCTTTTCCGGGGTTCCGACCAGCCCAGCTCCCTCTCCCGGAGCCGCGCTGCCGTCCGCGCCGCTGTTCTCGGCCGAGCCGATCTATGCCGCGATTCCCGGCACACCTGCGGCCAGCGCCAGCGTTCCGCTGACGCCCAATCACAATCCCGGCTCCTCGTTCGTCCCCTTTCCGACCGCCGGCGCGGCGCTGCCATCGGCGCCGATCTTCGCGACCGATCCTCGGCTGGTGTCGCAGACGCCGGCGCCACCGCAGCCGCAATCCACTGCGCCGTGGAGCCTTGCCCTGCCCGCGTCGGCGGCGCCGCCGCCGCTCGCCACCGCAGCGCCCGTTCAAGGCGGCGTTCCGCGCGAACAGGATCTCGCCGCATTGCCCGGCCGGCTCGACAGCGCGCTGGCATTCGTTCCGGGTTTCGACAGGGCCCCCGGCGCAGCCGGGGGGGTCTCACCGGAGACCGCCCGCACCGCAGGGCCGGACGGCACGTCGTACTATTTCCTGACCGACAATCCCGCGGTCACGTCGCGGAGCCAGACCGGCAGGCCAGACCCCTTCCCGCGGCAGGTCCAGACCCTCGATCTGGGAGCGCTGGCCTTGCAGCACCGGCCCGAGATCGCCTCGACGCAGATCTCCGGGGTTCGCGCGTTCGATCCGCACGTCTTCCGCCGGGATTTTCCCATCCTGGACCAGCAGGTCAACGGACGTCCGCTGGTCTGGCTCGACAACGGCGCGACCACGCAGAAGCCGCAGGCGGTGATCGACCGCCTCGTCCGCTTCTATACCCACGAGAATTCGAACATCCACCGGGCCGCGCATACGCTCGCGGCGCGCTCCACCGACGCCTACGAATCCGCGCGGGAAAAAGTCCGCGGCTTCATCAACGCGCCGTCGACGCACGACATCATTTTCGTCCGCGGCGCGACCGAAGGCATCAACCTCGTCGCGCAGTCCTGGGGGCGCCGCAACGTCGGCAAGGATGACGAGATCGTCGTCAGCCACCTCGAACACCACGCCAACATCGTACCGTGGCAGCAGCTCGCCGCCGAGAAGGGCGCGAAGTTGCGCGTGGCGCCGGTCGACGACAGCGGCCAGATCATCCTCGAGGAATACGAGAAGCTGCTCAATCCGCGGACCCGGATCGTCGCCTTCACCCAGGTCTCGAACGCGCTCGGCACCATCACCCCGGTCCGGGAGATGGCCGCGATGGCGCATCGCCATGGAGCGCGCGTGCTGGTCGACGGCGCTCAGGGCATCTGCCACATGCCAGTGGACGTGCAGGCGCTCGACGCCGACTTCTATATCTTCTCCGGACACAAGATGTTCGGCCCGACCGGCATCGGCGTGGTGTATGGCCGCAGCAGCGAACTGGAAGCCATGCCGCCATGGCAGGGCGGCGGCAACATGATCGCCGACGTCACTTTCGAACGAACGGTGTTTCAGGGACCGCCCGAGCGGTTCGAGGCCGGAACCGGCAATATCGCCGACGCGGTCGGGCTGGGGGCCGCGATCGACTATCTGAGCCGGATCGGCATGGGCAACGTCGCGGCCTATGAGCACGAGCTGATGGCCTATGCGACCCAGGGCCTGCTGACGGTGCCCGGCCTGCGCCTGATCGGGACCGCCCGCGAGAAGGCCGGTGTGCTGTCCTTCGTCCTCGACGAGTGCAAGACCGAAGACGTCGGCAAGGCGCTCGACCGCGAGGGCATCGCCGTGCGCGCCGGCCATCACTGTGCCCAGCCGATCCTGAGGCGCTTCGGCCTCGAAGCCACCGTGCGCCCCTCGCTCGCGCTCTACAACACCACGGGAGACATCGACGCTTTGGTCAACGCCCTGCTGCGCATTCAGAGCGGCCGGGGCCATCGCTCGGGTTTCTAGGCGACACGCGCGACCAACGGTGTGTCATCATGGTCGGCGGGGCGCGAGCGCCGCCGACGAATGCGCACTCCTCGACGCGTCCCCCAGCGCGGGGTCTCGTCAAGCAACTTGCTGCCAGAACACAAGCAGATCATCGCTCGCCGATGCTCTTCAGAAGATCGTCGAGGCAGTCAGCCTTATCCGCCGAGACAGTAAAGAGGTCGTTTTTCGCGCCAACCCGCACGAAGCGGTCGGAACGATCGTCGGTAGCCTGTCCGATCTCGAATTTGGCAACCGGGGCGCTGTTGTCGCGTGCATAAAATAGCGCACTGACCGAAGCCTGCCCGAATCCCTTCTCGTCAGGTTCGGCGCCTTTCGCGCCGCCGGGCAACACCGCCCGGATCCAGGTCTGTTCAAGCGCATCGAGCGTCGATGCGATTCGGCGCGCAGTTTCGGGTTCCGCAACCGATGTCGCACTCCACGCATGGGCCTTCTGGCCGGAGCGGCGCAAGAGCCAAGCCCCCGCGGCGTCGCGCTCGAGACGATGCACCTTCCCGTCGATTGCGACGTCGATGGACCAGATCTGGTCAATCGAAACCGAAAGCAACCATCGTCCTGGCCGTTGATCCCCCGCGTCTCGACGCACCGCGGAGCGAAGAAGTCTTTGGGCCTGAACCGCCGCCACCTCCCATTCCGAACCGATATATCTTGGCAGAAGATAAAGCTCGGGCCGCTCCATGATTCTCGCATATTGCGACACCCCCACGGGGTTCAGTCCGCCAAAACCGATCGTTGTGCCTGAGCCGTCCGCGCCCGTTAAGGACACCGTATAGGCGGCCGGCTCAAGGCCGAAATCAGCGAAGCGGACGCCTTTCAGCTCGTCGGCGCCAAGCGCGCGTGCCGGCTCTGAAACGGAGATGAAGTTGAGAGCTGCACCGATGTGATCCGCAAGTTCCTCCGGAATGCTCTTCTCATCGAGCGACCAGGCACCGCCCACGCGCCGCCGCAGAACGACATGATCACCGCCGCGCCGCAAGTCCACTTGCACGATTCCAGCCGGATCTACCCTTGCGATTCCCCTCTTTTCGAAGTGACCCAGCTTGTCCGTCCGGTCGACGCTGCCAGTGAAAGCAAGTGCTCCGATGAATAGCACGATGAACACCCCGCCTGCCGCTGCCGCGAGGCTCGCACCTCTCGTCAACGCCGCCTCCACCACACCAGACCGCCAAACCCGAGCACGCTCAGCGGCAGCAGCAGTTCGACCGAAAGGAAGATGGCGCGGATCTGATTCTGCGTCAGTATGATCTCCCTCTGAGCGTAGGTCTGGGTGGTCGCCACGGGTCTCGCCGCATCTTCCGCGAGCCAGCGAACGATGCCGACAGCGAGATCGCCATTGGAGACATAGGGAAAATACGCATTGGAAGCGAAGTTGGCATTGCCAACCAGCACGAGACGAAACGCTTCGTTGTTTTCGTTGGCTCCGTCAGGCCAGTGTCCTTCGAGGGCCGCGGCAAGAACTGCGGGTCCCCGCCCAATCGGTTGATCGGATGTGGCCGGTGACGTCTGCGAAGCCGACCTCTGATAACTTTCCATGCTGCTCTCGGCGATAACGCTGGCGTTAATGCCGCCTGGTAGCGGGTTGGCGATGCGGAGCGGGCGCGCGTCGGGAAAGATCGTGAGTGCGATCTTTCGTGTTATCGGATGGGGAGGATAGTAGGGAACCGCAACCTTGGTGTCATCGGGGCCAGCATGATTGAGCGGGTCAATCACCGTGACGGGGTCGGAAGAGAGACCGGCGGTTTTGAGAAGAGTGCCAAGCTCGTCGCCTAGGCGAAACGCGGGATCGAGCCCAACGAGGAATCGTCCCCCTTTTGCGAGATAGTCCGCGATCAGCTGCGCCTCACCCCGCGCATATTCCTGTCGCGGCCCGATATCGACGAGGGCCTTGCAATCCGGAGAAACGGAAGGCGCGACTGTGATCGCACGCACCTGGTAGCCGAGCGCAGTTAACGCCAGGCTGAAGCGGTCGAGACCGTCAGCAGCACCCTCGAGCACGTCCGACGAACCCACCTTGTCGTGGTTTTCGAGGTTTTCCAAATGGTTGTAACGAAACTGAGGGCTCCCCACATCAACAGCTTCGCCATGGCCGGTGATGAAGCAAACGACATCGACCCGTTCTTTCAGCGCACGCAGGATTGCAAACGCGATGGCAACGAGATCGGTGTTGTTCTCAACGACGACGCGTCGCCCTGCGGCCAACACGATCGACGTGTTGTAGTCCCGAACACCGAATGACCGCGCTTCGGCGGGGTCACGATCCACGTCGATGGCCCGAAAATGAAAGAGACGGTTTTCGCGACCGGCTGCCGTAAGAAGCTCTTTGGCCCTGTAGGCGTTCGCGTCCGAGCTGTTGTAGAAGTAGAACAGCGACACTTCCGTGTTCAGACCGGCGAGGACGCTCTGCAATTGGGAAGGCGGGCTGTTTGCGGCATCCCTGCTGAGATCCAGGTGGGCGTCATGCCTGAAAATTGCGACGTTGCCGGCGGCCGTCACGGCGACGGCTCCGACGACAATCAGGGTCGACAGCACTGCCCCCCTGACTTTCGAGCGCGCAAGGCGCGATGGCAGGAGCAGGGCCAAGGCGAACAAAAGGATCGCCGCGACCAACCAGCCGAAGAAAAACAACAGCTCTCCGGCTCTTGCCCGCCAGGGATCGCCTCCCTCGGCCCACGCCGGCGAGCAGCAGACGAGCGCCGCCACCGATGTCAGTACAAGGGCGCACCTTCGGGTATTCATGGTTTCCGCGTGCATGTTGCCGCCGCCCTAACGCCACGACAGGGCACGAATCGCCAGAAACAGCGTTAGAAACGCCGAGCTCAGGAAAAACGCCACGTCGGAGAGATAAAGCGAGCCGGTCGCGAACGGCTTGAAATGTCCGGACAGCGAAAGGTGCAGGACCACGTCGTCCAGCGGAGCCGGCAACAGCGGAGCCACCTCGTCGATGATCCACAACAGAAGGAACAGGCTCAGAGACACGACAGCGGCGATAATCTGATTGTTGGTCAGCGCCGAACTGAGGAGCCCGACCCCCACGAGCGACGCGGCGAACAGCAACAGTCCGAGATAGCCGCTGAAGATCGGGCCCCAGTCGGGGTCGCCGTAAAGTGCGAGCACCACCGCATAGACGCCCGAGAGGCCGAGCATGAATGCCACCAACGCGAGACTAGCGGCGAATTTGGCCAGGATGATTTGCGGCTCGGTTACGGGCGAAGTGAGAAGCACTTCCAGCGTGTTGAGCTTTTTCTCCTCTGCGACAAGGCGCATGGTAATGATCGGCACCGTCAGCAGGATGAGCACGAACATCTGGAAGAACAGATCGACGAGGGACTGCGAATGGGTAATGAACAGCTTGAGCGTGAAGCTGTATCCCATGACGATCAGGAAGACGGCTATCAACACATAGGCGATCGGCGACGAAAAGAGTGCATCGACCTCCTTGCGCCAGAGGACAGCGAAGGTTCTCATGCGGCCACATCCCGGGCTTGACTCGTGAGGTCCAGAAAAATCTGCTCGAGACCACGCGCAACGGGGGAGAGTTCAGACAGCGCGAAGCCTTTGCTGACGATGGTGGAGGCGAGCTCCTCGGTCAGTTTCGGGCGCGGGGCGACCTTAACGATGTAACGCGGCACGTCGCCGACGTCCCGGAAGGTGTCGATCGCCTGCACTCCGGCGATCTGAGACACGACGGCCCTGACGTCGCGCTCGCTGCCCGCGACACGAATGCTCAGTTCCTGCGTGGCCTGGTGCAGCCTCAACGCATCCTGGGTGAGAAGAACCCCGTCGAGCAGGATCATGACCCGACTTGCGATCTGTTCGATTTCCGACAGCACATGCGAAGCGATCAGAACGGTGTGGCGTCCGGCGAGAGAAAGAATGAAATCACGGATACTGACGACCTGGTTCGGATCGAGACCGCTCGTCGGTTCGTCGAGAACGAGAATTTTGGGATCGTTCAGAAGCGCCTGCGCGATCGCCACGCGTTGACGGTAGCCGCGCGATAGTTTTGTCGTGAGAAGATCGGATACTTTGTGGAGCTTCAGGCGCTCGATCACCGATGCAACCGCGTTTTCGACCCGCCTTCGTTCCACGCCCTTGATTCGCGCCATGAAGCGAAGAGACTCGACGACGCGCATGTGGTCGTAGAGCGGCGCGTTCTCGTGGACGTAGCCGACCTGGCGCCGAAGCGCGAGGGACTCGCGGAACACGTCGTATCCCGCCACCGACACCGTTCCCGCCGTCGGCGTCAAATATCCCGTCAGGATGCGAAAGATACTGCTTTTCCCCGATCCGTTGGGTCCGAGCAGACCAACGATCTCACCCTCCTCGATTGAAAACGATACGTCACGGAGCGCCGGACGCGGCCCATACCACTTCACAAGATTCTCGGCGACGATCACTTTGCTCACGACTGTTCCACCTTCATGGCGAACCCTGACCGCACCGACCAGAGCGGCGTTCCGATCGACGACTGCTTTTTGCCAGACCGGCCAACCAAACAGCACACCGAAACCCGTCGAAAGCCACCGACGGGGAAAGACCGGCCCCTCCCCCGAGGCCGGCCTCGCTCCAGGCTCAAACACGGATGACTATTCGTAGTACTCAGGCGCGTGCTTATGCGCGTTGAATGCTTCTGCATCATGCGTCGGAAGCACATCGCCGTGCTCCAGATCGCGGATGCGGCGGATGTAGGAATACCCGTTGTAGTAAGCCACCGGATCGTAAACCAGACCGAGGCTCGGCAGAACGTTCTTGTCGAGATTTTCCTTCAGATGAAGCGTATCGCTCGTCAAGATCACGAGGCCCGTCTTCGGTAGACGAACGAGCGCAAGCTGCGTTCCGGGCGTGTGGCCTGCCGCGCGATGGAGGTAGATGCTTCCGTCGCCGAACAGGTCGAGGTCTCCGTCAAGTTCGATGACAGGCTGACGCGAGGCGTTTGGCGCACCAAGCGGGGCACGCAGCGCCTCGAAGTCGCCCGTGATGTAGGACCCCGCGGTGCCCGGCTTCGGCCAGAACGCGTTCACGACCTCGTCGCGCTGATAAACCAGCGTTGCGTTGGGGAATTTGCTCACATTCCCTGCATGGTCGAGATGCAGATGGCTGATGATCACGTAATTGATATCGTTCGGCTTGAGGCCGATTTTCGCGAGCTGAAGGTCGATTGCGACCTCGGGATTCCGGTCGGGCTGGATTCCCTGGATGAAGGGGCCCCAGTAGGTCGGATCAGTGATGATCCTGTCGTTGTTGCCGGTTTCGAAAAGCACAACGCCCTTAGGGTGCTTGATGACGTAGAAGGAAACCGGCACCTTGATCCGGTCGTTTGTCGCGGTGCTTTGGACAAGCGATTTCTCGAGATTCAGCCAGCCCGACGAGAAGATGTATAGTTTCGTCCCTTCCGGCGCTGCCGCGAATGCCAACGTCTGAGAGAACAGAACGGCGCAGCCGGCAAGCGCCATCCTGAAACTACGAAGCCCAACCATCGTCATCTCCTTTTTGCAGAGAAATCGTCCGTTAAGTCGACCGTTTGCTGAGAAGGTCTATAAGGAATATCGTTTGGCTGGATTTTTGTCGACTGACTCCAAACCTGTTTCACTAAGTAAAAATCATTTTCCATTCGGCCATTACTCCACAGCGACCGGCACTCGCGCGTCATTCGCAATCCGCATTTTCCTTCTCCCTCCAGCCCCGCCTTTCCAACCACATTCCTTCTTCTGCCCGCGCCAATTGCGGCGTCAGCGGACGCCGGCGCTTGGGTATGGTCCGAGCGGGGCGTGATGCCGACGCGAATTTCCTGCGCGCCGCGTTGCAAGGCGGAGGTTCGAGAAGACCTCACTACGCAACCGTCGACCACAACACGATCTTCGGCGAAGTGGACGCCGCAATCGCGAGGCTAGAGTTCTCGTGGGTGAGCATCGAAGCGGTGGCCGGGAGCCGCGTGGCGGAGGCTTGCGGTCAAAACGACGCGATTGTTCCGGCCCAGACGTTTGGTCGCGTTTCGCTTCGTTCAAATGGTTTTGGACGGGTTTGAGGTTTTGATTTCCTTGCAGCTGTGTCAGGCTCGCCGCGCCACCGTGCACCATGGGAGGGGGCAATGCCGATCGAGCGATCCAGCGATCCTGAGATATTCTCCGCCTTCGAATTGTCGGGTTGGGAAACAAGTATCGGCGGCTACACATCCGCATTCGGTGCCGTGGCGCGCCAGTCGATCGGCGCGATGCTCGATGCTGCTGGCGTGACGCGCGGCACGCGGGTGTTGGACGTCTGTTGCGGCCCCGGCCAGCTTGCCGCCGGGGCTTCGGCGCGCGGCGCGGACGCCGTCGGACTGGATTTCTCGCTCGAGGCGATCGAACTCGCCCGCACCCTGGTGCCAGGTGGACGTTTTGAGCGAGGCGACGCACAGGCGCTGCCGTATCCTGCGGCGAGTTTCGACGCCGTGCTCTGCGGTTACGGGCTTATGCATCTACCAGAACCCGCGGCGGCGCTGCGGGAATCACTACGCGTGCTGCGCATCGGTGGACGAGCGGCGTTCAGCGTTTGGGACGCGACCGGCTTCGGTTTTGCCTTGGTCTACGAGGCGGTTCGTGCGCGCGGCAGGATGGATATTGCTTTGCCGCACGGACCAGATTTTTTCCAGTTCGGATCACACGAGCGAATGTTGGCGGCGCTCGACGAGGCGGGTTTCACCGACACTAAAACCGGTTCCTTCGATCAAGCTTGGCACGTGAAGAGCGCCGACCACTATGTCGAAGCGATCCTTGCCGGCACGGTCCGTGCGCGCGCGGTACTCGCTGCTCAAACCGGCGCCGCGGCAGACGGTGTCCGCGCCTACATTGCCGAATACCTGACTCGCTTCCGTGCGCCCAACGGCGAACTGGTCGTGCCTATGCCGGCGATCATCGGCAGCGGCACGCGTGGCTGAAGGAACGTGCCGCACGCTGAACGAAATGTTCGCGGGCCCGGCTGCGAGCTTCCGCTAGCTCGGCAGCCACGCCGCCGAGGACAATAGGGACCTCGCCTCGTCCGCGGGGCAGAGTCATGCAGACGCGTCCTGGCGGCGCGGCTCCAACATCCGCGTCGCTCTGCGGCCCGCCCGTCAGCCCACCGCCTCGACATAAGTCATGACGAGAAAGGCGATCGCCTCGTCGACCCCGAGGTTTCGGTAGGAATGGGGCACGTCCGCCTCGAACACGATCGCATCGCCCTCGGCCAGCGTCACCGGCCGTTCCGAGCCGGACACGATTTCGATGGTGCCCTTCGCAACCACGAGGTTCTCTCGGGTGCCGCGCGCATGCGCGTCGGCAATCTCGTAATGCAGCGGCGCGAGTCGCAGCTCGTAGAATTCCACCTGCCGGTCGCCGTCGAACGGAAACAGCGCCCGCGACGTGAAACGGCCCTGGTTCGACGACAGGATCTTCGCCGATGTCCTGCGGAACACCTGCGTTCCCCGCGCCTCGTCGGTCGCGATCAGGTTGGCGAACGGCACGCCGAGCGCGGTTGCGACCTTCCAGAGCAGGCCGATGGTCGGAACGCTCTTGCCGGTTTCGATCTGCCCGAGCATGGCGCGGCTCACGCCCGACTGCTTGGCCAGCCGCTCGAGGGAGTAGCCTTTGCGCACCCGCATCCGACGCAGGTTGCGACCGACGATGATCGGCAACTCGATCACCGGATCGATCGGCGCCGGACGGCTTGGCGAGCCGCCGCCACCGTCGCGCCGATCGGTGCCGGTCACTGGGGTCTCCTGGGTCACCCGTTTCGCTCCGCGCCATCTCGGCCGTCGCCGATTCGACCCCGGATTTGCCCGGCCAACGGCCAGAATACGAAGGCCGGCCAGGCGGTCAGGAACGCCATCGGGATCGCGAAGGGAGCAGCCGACATCGCCCCGTAAATCATTGCGGGTACCGGTGCCACCGAGCCGCCCGCGCCTGGCGGCGGGGCAGCGCTCGCCTTCCGATAGCTCTCGAGATCGAGGATCTTGGCGGAGTCTTCGATCATGGGCCCCTCTTGATCCGGCACGGCGGTCGCGTTCGCCAACCGCTGATGCTGACGCAGGGGGTGCCGGTTATCAATCAGCCCGGCAAGAAAACGACAGGCATCACTCCAGACACCGGTTTCGAGGCAGGAATTTCTCGCAACCTCCGGCAGCGTAGTCGATTGCGTCACCAACCGACGGCGCGCAGATCGTCGCCCAATTCGCTCCGCTAGATTCCCGCGCCGTCGTCGAAGCTGTCGTTGCGCGCCTTCGCCTGCGTGATCGAACTGCCCGGCGGCACGCTCGTCGTCAGCCAGACGCTGCCGCCGATCGACGACCCGCGGCCGACCGTGATGCGCCCGAGAATGGTGGCGCCGGCATAGATGACGACGTCGTCCTCGATGATCGGGTGACGTTCTCCGCCCTTGACGATGGCGCCATTCTTGTCGAGCTCGAAGCGCTTGGCGCCGAGCGTGACCGCCTGATAGAGCCGCACCCGGCGACCGATCCGCGCGGTCTCGCCGATCACGACGCCGGTGCCGTGGTCGATGAAGAAACTCTCGCCGATCTCCGCGCCCGGATGAATGTCGATGCCGGTCTGGGCGTGGGCGAGCTCGGCGATGATCCGGGCCAGCATCGGCACCCCGAGGCGGTACAGCAGATGGGCGATGCGGTGCCGGATGACCGCGCCGATCCCCGGATAGCAGAACACCACCTCATCGAGGCTCCTGGCCGCCGGATCGCCCGCGAACGCGGCTTGGATATCGCTGTCCAGCAGCGCGCGAATCCGGGGCAGTTCCCGGGCAAATTCAGCCACGATATCGAGCGAAGCCTGTTCCAGCTCGCCGGCGCTGCGGAGGCCCTCGGTATCGAAGTGATGAAGCTCGCGCCGAACCTGCTGGCGCAAGGCGCGCAACGCCCGGTCGAGCGTGTCGGCGACGTAGAAATCGATACCGTCGTCGGACAGTCCGGGGGACCCGAAATGGCGCGGAAACAGCGCGGCAACCAGACCGTCGACGATCGCGACGACCGCCTCCCGCGACGGCAAATCGGGGATCGAACGGCCCCCATAGCGGCGCTTTTGCGAGACCGCGCGGAGATCCGCCAGTTCCGCGACGATGCTGTCGAGATCCCACGACTTGTTGGCGGCGACGCGAGGTTCGCGCCGCCCGCTCATGCCGCGATCCCGCTGGCGTCGAACAGGCCCTCGAACAGCACCGAGCTCAGATAGCGCTCGCCGGAATCGGGCAGCACCACCACGATGGTCTTGCCGGCGTTTTCGGGCCGGTTGGCCAGCCGGACCGCGACGGCCGTCGCCGCGCCGCTGGAGATGCCCGACAGGATGCCCTCCTCGCTGGCGAGGCGGCGCGCGAACAGCACGGCTTCCTCGTTGGTGGTCTGTTCGACCGCGTCGACCAGCGACAGATCGAGCACGTCGGGAATGAAGCCGGCGCCGATGCCCTGGATCTTGTGCGGGCCCGGTTTCAGCGGCTCGCCCGCGCGCTTCTGCGTGAGCACCGGGCTCGCGGACGGCTCGACCGCCACCGACTGGATGGTCTTGCCGCGGGTGTTCTTGATGTAGCGCGAAACCCCGGTGATGGTCCCGCCGGTGCCGACCCCCGAAACGAAGATATCGACCGCACCGTCGGTGTCGTTCCAGATTTCGGGGCCGGTGGTCTGTTCGTGAATCGCCGGATTGGCCGGATTCTTGAATTGCTGAAGCAGGAGGTAGCGATCGGGGGCGGCGGCGGCGATTTCCTCGGCCCTGGCGACCGCGCCGCTCATGCCCTTGGCGCCTTCCGTGAGCACGAGCTTGGCGCCGAAGGCGATCAGCAGCTTGCGCCGCTCGATGCTCATCGTCTCCGGCATCGTCAGCGTCAACGGAATGCCGCGCGCGGCAGCGACGAAGGCAAGCGCGATGCCGGTATTGCCGCTGGTCGGCTCGACGATCTCCTTGCCGGGGCCGAGCAGTCCGCGCTGTTCGGCGTCGCGCACCATCGCCGCGCCGATGCGGCATTTCACCGAATAGGCGGGATTGCGCCCCTCGATCTTGGCCAGCACCGTGGCCGGCGCGCCCTCGGTGATCCGGTTGAGGCGCACCAGCGGCGTCCGTCCGATCGATTGCGCGTTGTCCTTGAACCATGCAGTCATGTGCCGCTCCTCATCTCGTCATGGCGTGTTGCCTTGGCCCCGTCGATAGCATGAGCGCGGAACGGCATGACACAACCAGCGATGTCGCTCGTCGCGTTTGGAATAACGACACTGCCGTGCACCCTCGCGCGAGAATTCCATGTCTTCCGATCGCGCCCACGTAGCATGGCGCCACGACGTCACTGCTGCAAATGAGACGCAGAAACCGCGACGCTGCGGCGCGCATGGGTCAGCTGCAAAACGATCGCGCGTACCGGATTGGTTTCTACCGAACACTACAGCCAGAGATTGTATTTCGAAGAGGTCTGTCCAGGCGGGCTTGGTTCAAAATCACGGCCAATAAATTCTGGCCATTATTGAAGAACTCGTCATGCCCGGGCTTGTCCCGGGCATCCACGTCTTCACGGTCTTAACAACAGGAAAGACGTGGGTGGCCGGGAGACCTTAGTCCTAGCGATCCGTCGAAGACGGATCGCGCTGCCCGGCCATGACGACAAAAAGCAACGTCAGCCAGCAGCGCTCACGTCCACACCCCGGAGCGGCGGTCCTCGACCCGCTTGGCCTTGTGGGTGGCGCGCGGCAGCGAATCCGGCGGCAGCACGCTGACCTCGGCCGACACGCCGGTCACCGCGCGCAGCCGGCGCGCGAAGGCGTCGGCGAGATCCTCGGGCAGGCCGTTGTAGCCGCGGACGTGCTCGATCTCGACGGTCAGGCGGTCAAGGTGGTTGATGCGCTCGACCACCAGGCGATACTCGCCGGTGAGTTCGTGGTTCTGGCGCGCCACCGCCTCGACGTCGCTGGGAAACAGGTTGACGCCCTTGATGATCAGCATGTCGTCGCGGCGGCCGTGGACGCCGTTGAGGCGGATCGCGGTGCGCCCGCAGCGGCACGGCTCGGGATTGAAGCTGACGATGTCGCCGGTGCGAAAGCGCACCATCGGCCGCGCCCGCTTCTTCAGCGTCGTCAGCACCATCTCGCCGCGGTCGCCCGGCTTCACCGGCGCGCCGCTGTCGGGATCGATCACCTCGACCAGGATGTGATCCTCGGCCCAGTGCAACCCGTTCTTCTGCTCGCACATGCCGGCGCAGGATCCGAAGATGTCGGACAGGCCGTAGTAGTCGTAGACCGAGGCGCCCCACAGCTGCTCGATGCGGTTTCGGGTCTCGGGGATCGAGCCGCCCGGCTCGCCGGCGACGAAGATGCGCTTGACCGCGAGATCCTTGCGCAGGTCGTAGCCTTCCTTGATCGCGGTCTCGCCGAGGTACCAGGCGTAGGACGGCGTGGTCCAGATCACGGTGGCCTGGAACTGGCGCAGGATCTGCAGCAAGCGCTCCGACGGAATGGTGCCGGCATGGATGGTGAGCGCCCCGAGCTTCTGGGCGCCGAGCACGCAGGGCCCGCCGATGAACAGCGAGAAATTCAGCGAGTGGACGTAGCGGTCGGTCGGCCGCATGCCCGACGACCAGAACTGGCGCGCCTCGTAGTCCATCCAGTCGTCGAAGTCCTGCGCCGTGAAGGGCGAGGCGGTTGGCACCCCGGTCGAGCCGGATGACGCCGAGATATAGATGATGTCGCGCTCCGGCACCGCGACCAGGTCGCCGAACGGCGGCACCGCGAGCTGGCGGTCGCGCAGCACGCGCTTGTCGATGAACGGGAAGCGCCGGATGTCGTCGAGGCTGCGAACCTGGTCGGGCGAGACCTTGGCCGCGTCGAATGCGGCGCGGTAGGCCGGCGAGCCGGCATGGGCGTGGGCGAGATGGCGCTGCAGCAGGGAGAGCTTGAGCGCGTCCCAGTCCTGCCGGCTCTGGGTCTCGAGTTTGGCATCCCAATAGGGTCGGTCGTCGGCGGCGGATGAGGTCGTCATCGGGATCTGGTCTTCCTGGTCACGATCCGGGGTCAGTCGCGCCCGGTGAACTCGGCGGCCCAACCCGATGGATCGCTGAAATAGCGGATCGCCTTGATACGCTGGATTTCGGTGAGCCGGAAGCTGTGTTCGAGGCCGGAGGGCACGTTGATGAAGTCTCCCGGCCCGACGTGCAGGTCGGCGGGCCCACCCGCGACCAGGATCCGGAAAATCCCGGCGCCATCGAGAATGTAGCGCACCTCGTCGCCGTCGTGGCGGTGCCAGCGCTCGAACTTCCGCGCCAGTTCGTCGTTGTCGGGGCGCTGC
This sequence comes from Xanthobacteraceae bacterium, assembly GCA_031291445.1. Lineage (GTDB taxonomy): Bacteria > Pseudomonadota > Alphaproteobacteria > Rhizobiales > Xanthobacteraceae > Bradyrhizobium_A. Next base: position 88,860 of record JARLJA010000136.1, read on the forward strand.
GGATGCAGGGCGATCAGGTCGCGCGAGCGGTAAGGCGGCCGCGGCGGAAAGCGGTCGAGAATGTCCGCGCTTGCCGCGGCGTCAGGCAGCGCCTGCTCCAGATGCGGCGCGAGGTCGTCCGGCACCGGCTGGTGCTGGACGACGAGGCCCAGCTGATCGGCCAGCGCCGCGATCTCGGTATCCGTGGCCTCGCGGCCGTCCGCAAAGACCAGGGAAGCCATCTGCGCTCACCACGTCGTCAGGATGGTGCCGTGGAAACGCTTCTCGGTGAACTCCTTCACCTCCGGCGAGCGGTAGATCTCGACGAAGCGCTTCAGCGTCGGATTGTCCTTGTTCTTGGCGCGGACCGCGAACACCAGGTTCCAGTTGGTGTCGGCGCCCTCGAGCAGCAGCGCCTTGCTCGGATCGAGGCCGGCGTTGAGCGCGTAGTTGAGGTTGACCGCCGAGAAATCGAGGTCGTCCAGCGAGCGCGGCAGTTGCGCGGCGTCGAGCTCGACGATCTTGAGGTGCTTCGGGTTCTCGGCGATGTCGGCGATGGTCGCCTTGATGCCGACCCCCGGCCGCAGCTTGATCAGGCCGCCCTTCTCGAACAGCTGCAGGGCCCGCGCGCCGTTCGACGGATCGTTCGGGATGCCGGCGCTGGCGCCGTCCCTGACCTGGTCGAGGCTCTTCACCTTGGTGGAATAGAGCCCGATCGGAACGATGATGCTCTTGGCGATGGAGACGATGTCGTAGCCGCGCTGCGCCACCTGGTTGTCGAGATAAGGCTGGTGCTGGAAGTTGTTGATGTCGAGATCGTCCTGGGCCAGCGCCGCGTTCGGCACCGTGTAGTCGGTGAACTCGGTGATCTTGAGCTCGATGCCCTCCTTGGCCGCGAGATCGCCGGCGTAGCGCAGGATTTCCGCGTAGGGACCGGCGGTGGTGCCGATGCGGATGACCTTGGCCGGCTCCGCACCCGCGCTGGCGACGAATCCGAGGGCGATGGCGAACGGCAGAAGCTTGCGGAGCATGTTCGGAATTCCTTGCAACGACGGACGAAATGCGCTTGCGCGACCGGCCGGGACACTAGTCGCGGGTGCCCCCTGGAGACAATTTTGTATTTCGGGAAAATCCGACACCAATATTTCGCGTCGCGGCGCCGCCTTGGAACACGCGTTCTCCATATCCGACGAAAGTGGAAGGAATCCGCCATCGCGACGAGATGCCGGATCCCGATTTCCCCTTTCACACGCCGCGACCCATGAACTAATGTGGCCCGGCCCGATCGCCGGTCGGATCCCTTCCCGTCAGCCCAGGTTCACGATGCCCGCGCCAAAACCCCCGTCATTCGAGACTCTCAGCCTGCACGCCGGACAGCATCCGGACCGCGAGACCGGCGCCCGCGCGGTGCCGATCTACCAGACCACGTCCTACGTGTTCGAGAGCGCCGACCACGCCGCCGCGCTGTTCAACCTCGAACGCGCTGGCCATCTCTACACGCGGATCTCCAACCCGACCACGGCGGTGCTCGAGGAGCGGCTGGCGGCGCTGGAGGGCGGCGTCGGCGCGGTGGCGACCGCGAGCGGCATGGCGGCGATGCATCTGGCCATCGCGACGCTGCTCAACGCCGGCGATCACATCATCGCCTCGGCCTCGCTCTATGGCGGCACCATCAACCTGCTCACCCACACGCTGCCGCGCTTCGGCATCACCACCACCTTCGTCAAGCCGCGCGACCTCGCCGGCATCCGCGCCGCGATCAAACCGAACACCCGGCTGGTGATCGGCGAAACCATCGGCAATCCCGGCCTCGAGGTGCTCGACATCCCCGCGGTCGCCGCCATCGCCCACGACGCGAAAATCCCGCTGCTGATCGACAACACCTTCGCCACCCCCTATCTCAGCCAGCCGATCGCGCTCGGCGCCGACATCGTGATGCATTCCGCCACCAAGTGGATCGGCGGCCACGGCATCGCCATCGGCGGCGTCGTGGTCGACGGCGGCAAGTTCGACTGGCGCGGCTCGGGCAAGTTCGCCGGCCTCACCGAGCCCTATGCCGGCTATCACGGCATCGTCTTCGACGAGCAGTTCGGCCCCGCGGCCTTCGTCATGCGCGCCCGCACGGAAGGCCTGCGCGACTTCGGCGCCTGCCTGTCGCCGACCAATGCGTTCCAGCTGCTGCAGGGCGTCGAGACGCTGGGCGTGCGGATGGACCGCCACGTCGCCAACACCGCCGCGGTGCTCGGCTTCCTCACGTCCAACAAAGCCGTGGACTGGGTGCTGCATCCCACCCTGGAGAACCATCCCGACCACGCGCTGGCGAAGAAACTGCTGCCGCGCGGCGCCGGGTCGATCGTCTCGTTCGGCATCAAGGGCGGCCGCCCCGCCGGCCGCAAGTTCATCGAGGCGCTGAAGCTGGTCAGCCACCTCGCCAATGTCGGCGACGCCAAGACCCTGGTGATCCACCCCGCCAGCACCACCCACCAGCAGATGGACGCGGCCCAGCTCGCCGCCGCCGGTGTCGGCGAGGAACTGGTGCGGCTTTCGGTCGGCATCGAGACCGCCCAGGACATCATCGACGACCTGGCGCAGGCGCTGCGCTTTTCGCAGAAGGATTAGGATCTTGAATCTGACCATCAACGGCGCTGACGCCTTCGTCGCCACCGGCGGCAAGCCCCTCGACGCGAGCCTGCCCGCGATCCTGTTTCTGCACGGCGCCGGCTTCGATCATTCGGTGTGGGCGCTGCAGAGCCGCTGGTTCGCCCATCACGGTTACGGCGTGTTGGCGCCCGACCTGCCCGGCCACGGCCGCTCGGCGGGCGCGCCGCTCGCGACCATCGCGGCGCTGGCCGACTGGAGCGCCGCGCTGTTGGGCGCGGCCGGCGTCGCCCGCGCCCGCGTGGTCGGCCATTCCATGGGCTCGCTGGTCGCGCTCGAACTGGCGGCGCGGCATCCGGACAATGTGACGTCGCTGGCGCTGATCGGCACCGCGGCGGCGGTGCCGGTGGGGCCGGACCTGCTCAAGGCGGCGGAGGCGAATGACCACGACGCCGTCGACATGGTGACGATCTGGGGGCTCGGCTTCGCCGCCGAGCTCGGCGGCAACCGCGCGCCGGGCCTGTGGATGCACGGCGGCGCGGAGCGCGTGCTCGAGGCCAACCGCCCCGGCGTGCTGTACACCGATCTCGCCGCCTGCAACGCCTACCAGGACGGCGCCGCGGCCGCGGCCAGGATCGCGGTGCCCACCACGCTCATCATCGGCGAGCCCGACCTGATGACGCCGCCGCGCGGCGGCCGCGCCCTCGCCGCGCTGATCAAGGGCTCGCGCACGGTGACGCTCGCCGGCGCCGGCCACACCATGATGGTGGAACGGCCCGACGAGGTGCTGGACGAATTGATCAAGGGGTGACGCGACGCAGCGAGGTCGCGCACCATTTCGGTACGGAACCGCGCACGCCAAAACCCGCCGTTTTTGCGCTTGAAAAGGCGCCGCCCCGCGAAGTGTCGGAGCCCGTCGTTTTGGCAGCCGGCCGGCTTACGGCTGGCTGTAACGCCGCAGCCGGCTCCTCGACTTCGACGCCTCCCCGCCTTATATTGTAGCAATGACAAGGCTCCTTGATGAAGCAGTGGAGGCCGTCCGTCGTCTGCCGTCAGACGATCAGGACGACATCGCGCGCGCTATCATGCAGCTGGCGGGCTCCGATCTTCCTGCACCGGTTGTCCTTTCGCCCGAAGAGCGAGAGGCGATTGCCCACTCCAAGGCCGCCGCTGACCGCGGTGAATTCGCAACCGAGGAACAGGTTCGGGCTGTCTGGGCCAAGCACGGCCTATGAGGCTGCGCTATACGCTTCCGGCCCTCGCCGACCTTGCATCGATTCTGGATTACATCGCTGATCGCTCCCCGCAGGGAGCCGCACACATCCATACTCGAATTCGCGCCGTCACCGATCTGCTGCTGCGGTATCCGCTGGCTGGCGCAGTGACCGATGACCCCACCATTCGGCGCATGACGACGACGCCATATCGGTATCTCATCTTCTACGAGGCCACCGACGCCGAAATCATCATTCACGCGGTGCGCCACGGCGCGCGAGATCCTTCCGACGATCTACGATCGGAGTAAGCTCTCGTAGAACCATCGACGGAGGCGGGCTAGATCTGGCTTCCGGCGGCGGAGAATTGGACACGGCATCATGGCGCCACGGCGAAGCAATCGTGCCCATCTTCATCGGCCGTCGCGCCCCCTGGGGCTGGCGCAGAGGGCCGATCACTGTCACCAAAAGACGACAATCTCGCGATAATGCTACATCAAGTTGAGCGCCGCACGAGCCGGATCTTGCCTCGCGTGTCCAACGACGGCATGCTTCCGGCGTTTTGTCCTGGAATTGACGTACGGCGGTGCGATGGTTGGATTGTTGTGGATTGCCGGCCTCGCCTTTCTCGCAGCGCCCGTGGTGGCCATTGCCGCCCTGCTGAAGGCGTCCGAAGTTCAGCGGCAGATCATCGGCCTCGGCCAGCAGGTCGGCCAGCTGCGGCGCGAGATCGAGGAGATGGGCCGCCAGCGCCCGTCGCCCGAGATCGCGGCGCGGGCCGCGCCGCTGCCGCAAGGAGACCACGTCACCGCCGATGCCGCGAGCCGCGCGGCCGAGGTGCCCGGGGACATCGTGGACTCCATGGAAGAGGCGATCCGCGACACCGTGGAAAGCCGGTCCCTGGCGCCGGATGCGGACGGGCATCCCGAGGTCGTCGCCGCGCCGCTTGCGCCGGAGCAGGCCGAGAGCAGCGCGGCGGATGCGCCGATCTCGCCATCGCCCCTCGTCGCGGACGCAGCCGAGCCGTCGAGCCTGGACACGCCCCCGCCCGATAACATCGCTGCGGCCACGATCCCGGGCCAACCTCTTGTCGACGACACCGTCCCGGCTCCGCCGTCGGACGTCCAGGGCGTGGAGCGGGCGTTCGCAACCCGATGGGCGATCTGGATCGGTGGCATCGCGCTCGCCATGGGCGGCCTGCTGATCGTGCGCTTCACCATCGAGGCTGGATTCTTCGGACCCAAGGTGCGCCTTGGGCTCGGCGCCGCCTTCGCGCTGGCGCTCGCGGTCGCCGCCGAGGTCATTCGCCGCCGTGAGCTCCGGATTCAGGTCGGCCAGTTCCGCGCCGAGGACGTTCCGTCGGTGCTCGCCGGCGCCAGCGTGATCAGCGGCTTCGGCGTCGTGTTCGCCGCCCACGCGGTCTACCACTTCATCGGCCCGGCGCTCGCCTTCGGCCTGATGGGTGCGATCGGCATCGCCGCCCTCGCGGTATCGCTGGTGTACGGGCGCGCGCTGGGGCTGCTCGGGTTGCTCGGCTCGTACGTCACGCCGGTTCTGGTCAGCAGTGCCGCGCCGAACATCATGGCACTCTCGGTCTTCGTCGCCGTGGTGACGACGGTCGCGGTGCTGGTCGAACTGCGGCGGCCCTCGCCCACGCTGCTGGCCGGCGCGGTGTCCGGCCACACCGCCTGGACCGCGCTGATTGCGCTAAGCGATCCGCAGGCAATTTGGGGACCGCTGCTGTTGATCGTCGCCGCAGCCGCCGCCTCCCTGCGCCTCGAACTCGCGGGCCTTGCAACATCGAACGCGCGTGGCCGGCAGGTCGACGCTGCAGCCCTGCTCGCCCCTCTGGTGCTTGGTGGCGTGCTCTGGGTGCACCAGGGTGGCGACCTCGTGGTCCGCCTGGCGCTGGCCGTCCTGGTGGCCGCCAATCTCGCCGCCGCGATCCGCATCCGCGGCCTCGCGTTCACGGCTCCGATCGCCGCCGCCGCCGCGACCGGTTTCATCCTGCTGTGGCCGAGCGGCGGCGGCGCGGTCGGCGTCGCACCGCAGCTGCTGCTGGACATGCTGCAGCTCGAGATCGCGCCCACTTTTGCGCCAGGCCTCCATGTCGCCGCGGCGCTGTTCGCCGCTCTCGTCGCCGCACCGCCCGTGATCGCTCTGCTGACGCGCTATCGCAATGGCGGCGCCGATCCGGTCAGCCGCGGCTGCCTCGGGTTCGCCGCGGCGCTCGCGCCGGTCGCGATCGCGCTCGCCGCCTCGCTGCGGATCAACGGCTTCGAGCGGACGCCTGCCTTCGCGCTGGTCGCCGCGCTGCTCGCGATTGCCCTTGCCGCGCTGTCGGAGTTGCTGTTCCGCACCGAACGCGGCGGCGGCCCACCGCGGGACAACCCGCTGGCCTATATCGCCTCCGCCGCACATGCGACGGGGGCGGCCGTCGCGCTGGGCCTCGCCATCGCCTTCGCTCTGCGCGAGACCTGGCTCGTGGTCGGCTTCGCGGTCGCCAGCGCCGGCGTCGCGCTGGTGGCGCGGGTGCGGCCGATTCCGCTGCTGCGCAGCATCGCGGCGACGCTGGCGTCCGCCGCGATGGTGCGCCTCGCATGGCGGCCGATCGTCAGCGACCTCGGCACGCTGCCGCTCGCGAACTGGCTGCTGCCGGCCTACGGCCTGCCGGCGCTGTCCTTCGCGGTCGCCGCGTTTGCGCTCCGCGCGCGCCGCGACCGCGCTCTGGCGATCGCCGAGGGCCTCGCCGCATTCTTCCTCACCGCGCTGGTGCTGTTCGAAATCGCTCAGGCTTTCGTCGGCGCCGACCTCGGCGTCGCCGTCGATCTGGTCGCGCGTGACCTGAGAACCGATCCCTCGGCGCTGACGCAGGATCGCGCCACCGGCCTGATCGCGCTCGGGAGCATCGCCTGCACCCTGCTCTCGGCGCTGTTCATGCGGCTGCGCCGGTCGACCGCGAGTCCGGTGTTCGGCACGGCGGAAACCATCCTCGCCGTGGCGCTGGTTCCGATCACGGTGATCGGCCTCGGCATCCTCGCCAATCCGCTGCTCAGCGGCATGCCGGTGGACGAGCCGCCGCTCGTCAACCGCCTGCTGTTCGGCCATGTCGGCACCGGCCTGGTGTTCGGCCTGCTGTCGCGCGCCCTGTTTCCGAACCCCGAGGCCGACGGTCTGCTTCGCCCGATCCTCGAGGGGCTTGCGATCCTGCTGGTCGCGCTCGGCGCAACCCTGATGCTGCGTCACGTGTTTTCCGGGCCCTATCTCACCGATTGGACGTCGATCACCGCCGCCTATTTCGAATCGGTCTCGATGATCCTGCTGTGGCTGACGCTTGCCGCGGCGACCGCGCTGTGGCGGCGCCGCCGCCCCAGCGATGTGCTCGGCTGGGGGCTCGGCGCGCTCTGCGCCTTCGCCGGCGCGGGCACCGTGGTATCGCTCGGCATCCTGCACAACCCGTTGTTCGATCATTCGGGGGTCGCCGGCCCGATCCTGTTCAACCGGATTCTATGGGGCTACGCCCCGGTCTCCATCGGCTGCCTCGTCGTCGCCCGCATCATCGGCGCGGCGGATCTCGCGCGCGCCATGCGCGGGCTGGGTATCGCGACCGCGGGCGTGATGGCGTTCCTGCTGCTGCGCCACGGCTTTCATGGCCCGACCCTGTATTCGGCCTGGCCGATCACCCTTGCCGAGGCCGGCATCTATGGCGCGGTCGCGTTGTCCGCCGCGTTCGGTGCCGTGTTGCTCAAGCCGGACCTCGGTCGGCCGGACAGCGCCGGTCCCTCGCCGCTGGCCTTGAGCATCGCCGCGGTCGCAGCGACCGCGGCGGTGCTCGCGGTTGCCGCGATCGGCCATGCTCCGCTGGTCGGCTGGCCGCTGATCAACAACGCAACAGTGGGCGTGCTGATGCCAGCGGCGCTCGCCGGGCTGTTTTCGTGGCGGACGCAGGCTCGGAATTTCGAGCGTTCCGTGCAACGCGCCTATGGCGCCGCCGCCGTCGTGGGCGGGCTGATCTACGTCCTGTTGCAGGTACGCCTGTTGTTTCCGCCCACAGACCTGCTGAACGACTGGATCGCCGATCCCAACGCGACACGCTTCTACGGCTATTCGCTCGGCATCCTGGCTTACGGCGTCGCGCTGCTGGTGGCGGGACTGTACTTCAGCCAGCGCGACCTGCGGCTGGCGGCGCTCGGCGTGATCGCGCTGGCCGTGTTCAAGGTGTTCCTGCTCGATCTCGCCGGCCTCGAGGGACTTGCGCGCGCGGCCTCCTTCATCGGGCTCGGCGCCAGCCTGATCGGCGTCGCCTATCTCTATCGCTGGCTGATGCCGCCGGACGGCGCGGCGGCGAAGTCGGCCTTGCCTCCAGGCGAATGATCGAAGGACGATTGCTTCACCGGCAACCCTCTCGGCGTACCGGATCGTCCGGTCAAGCCGGACGATGACACTGAGATCGGTGATGCGCGCTGCCGCATAACGGCCGTCGTCGCCCGGATTGACGGCGCACGCCCCGGAAGGACGGAGGCGTCACTTCGGCGGCACGGCGCAGACCGTCGAGCGGGTGAGGAAGCGCTGCTCGCGGCCATTGTCGAGGGAGAACATGCCGCCGCGGCCCGGCACCACGTCGATGATCAGGTCGGTATGCTTCCAGACCTCGTATTGCGAGCCACTGATGTAGAACGGCGCGCCGCCGATCTCGCCGAGCTTGACGTCGTTGTCGCCGATGATGAAGTCCCCCACCGGGTAGCACATCGGCGACGAGCCGTCGCAGCAGCCGCCGGACTGGTGAAACAGCACCGGGCCGTGGTCGGCGACGATGGCGGCGAGCAGTCGCAGCGCTGCCGGCGTCGCGGTGACCTTGTCGTGCATGACCCTGCTCCCGCATGCGCCTGAAAAAAGGTGGCGGCGCGGGGGAACGCGCCGCCAGTTTCCGGTGCGCGCGTGTCCGTCGCGCACCGGTGTCGCGGACTGTGCTTTCTCGTCGTCATGGCCGGGCTTGTCCCGGCCATCCACGTCTTGCTTGTTGAAGCGGCGTGAAGTCGTGGATGCCCGGCACAAGGCCGGGCATGACGAATCCTTCAACAGCAGCCTAATTCAATCGCTTGCACCTTGAGTCAGGCTCAGAGGAGCAGGCGTCGCCTGCTCCTCCAAGAATGACGTGGTGAAGGTCCCGGCCCGGGCCTGGCTTTCCCAGCTCAGAAGAATCCGAGCTTCTTCGGGCTGTAGCTCACCAGCATGTTCTTGGTCTGCTGGTAATGGTCGAGCATCATCTTGTGGGTCTCGCGGCCGATGCCGGACTGCTTGTAGCCGCCGAACGCCGCGTGCGCCGGATAGGCGTGGTAGCAGTTGGTCCACACCCGGCCGGCCTGGATGGCGCGGCCGAAGCGGTAGCAGCGGTTGGCGTCGCGGCTCCAGACCCCGGCGCCGAGGCCGTAGAGGGTGTCGTTGGCGATCGAGAGCGCTTCCTCATCGGTCTTGAAGGTGGTCACCGACACCACCGGCCCGAAGATCTCCTCCTGGAACACGCGCATCTTGTTGTGGCCCTTGAACACCGTCGGCTTGACGTAGTAGCCGCCGGCGAGATCGCCGCCGAGCTGGTTGCGCTCGCCGCCGATCAGGACCTTGGCGCCCTCCTGCTTGCCGATGTCGATGTAGCTCAGGATCTTCTCGAGCTGTTCGGAGGAGGCCTGGGCGCCGAGCATGGTGGTGGGATCGAGCGGGTTGCCCTGGGTGATCGCGGCGACGCGCTTGAGCGCGCGCTCCATGAAGCGATCATAGAGCGATTCGTGAATCAGCGCCCGGCTCGGGCAGGTGCAGACCTCGCCCTGGTTGAGCGCGAACATCACGAAGCCCTCGATCGCCTTGTCGAGGAAGTCGTCATCCTCGGCGCCGACGTCGTTGAAGAAGATGTTGGGCGACTTGCCGCCGAGCTCCAGCGTCACCGGGATCAGGTTCTGCGAGGCGTACTGCATGATCAGCCGGCCCGTCGTGGTCTCGCCGGTGAAGGCGATCTTGGCGATCCGGTTGCTGGAGGCGAGCGGCTTGCCGGCCTCGAGCCCGAAGCCGTTGACGATGTTGAGCACGCCCTTCGGCAGCAGGTCGCCGATCAAGTCGATCCACACCATGATCGAGGCCGGGGTCTGCTCGGCCGGCTTGAGCACCACGCAATTGCCGGCGGCCAGCGCCGGCGCGAGCTTCCAGCACGCCATCAGGATCGGGAAATTCCAGGGAATGATCTGGCCGACGACGCCGAGCGGCTCGTGGAAGTGATAGGCGACGGTGTCGTGGTCGATCTCGCTGAGCGCGCCCTCCTGGCCGCGGATCGCGCCGGCGAAATAGCGGAAGTGGTCGATCGCCAGCGGAATGTCGGCCGCGGTGGTCTCGCGGATCGGCTTGCCGTTGTCCCAGGTCTCGGCCAGCGCCAGCCTGCCGAGATTTTCTTCCATGCGGTCGGCGATCTTGTTGAGGATCAGGGAGCGCTCGGCGACGCTGGTGCGGCCCCAGGCGTCCTTGGCCGCGTGCGCGGCGTCGAGCGCGGCCTCGATGTCGGAGGCGTCCGAGCGCGCGATCGCGCAGACCGCCCGGCCGGTGATCGGCGAGATGTTGTCGAAGTATTTTCCGCTCGACGGCGCGCGCCATTCGCCGCCGATATAGTTGTCATAGCGCTTGGCGAACGGCGCCTGCGCGACGATGGTGGTATCGACCTTGTTCATCGGATCCTCCCGAGTCTTGTTTCAAGTCTTGTTTCGAGTCTTGTTACATGTGTGCACGCCCACGGACGTGGCGTTGGACGCACCCTGATCACGGCGATGGCGCCGGGCAATGTTGGAACGCCCGGTTTGCGGTGCGGGATGTCGCAGTCTTGCGACAGTCGGCGGCGGTATTTTGTGGTGGGCGGACGTGGGGGCAATCGCGCTTGCCACCTTCTCCGCGTCGTTCCGGGGCGCGCGCAACGCGCGCGGTCGCGGTAGGGACGTCCATTACTGGACGCCCCCCCGCACAGATCCGTACGGGCCCAATTCGGGCATACGGCTCCCACCTCGGGTGTGTGACGGCGAAGCGGACGTGGGGCCAGGGGTGCAGGATGCGTGGTCGTGGAAGCCAGTCGTTGGCCAACTTCGTGATCCGGTCC
>JARLJA010000017.1 GCA_031291445.1 Xanthobacteraceae bacterium
CAGCGCCCGACGGGCAGGCGCACTCGCACCGACCAGGACCAGAGTGTCACGCGTCGGCGATCGCCTACAGACTGATGCTGCCCCGATTTTGTCCAGCGCCGAGTTCGGTTCCGGCGTTATCGCCGACGTCATCCTGCGCGCCCAGTCGCGGAGCCCGATTGACGACCATTTCGATACGGGAATTTACGGCATCTCGATTGCCAATCCATCGCCAGCCGGCGTAGCATTCACTTTAAACTCGTGAACGGCGGCATCGCAACAGCCGGGCGAGGATGGAGGAAGACATGGCCCTGCTCCGGCTCCCGAGCCGGCGCGCGATCTTGCGTGCCGGTCTTGCAGCTGCAGGTGCCGCGGTGCTGCCCGATGTCGGGCAAGCGGCGGATACGGAGCTGCGGTTCGGCCTGACGCCGGTGTTCCTCACCTCAGACCTCGAACTGCTCGCGCGCCTGAAGGCCTATCTGGAGCGCGCGACCGAACGTCCGGTGCGACTGGTGACGCGACGGACCTATCAGGAAATCACTACGCTGTTGTTGACCGGGCAGTTGGATGCCGCTTGGATCTGTGGCTACCCCTTCGTCGCCTATCGTCCGGAATTGGCGTTGGTCGCGGTTCCGGTGTGGAAGGGACGCCCGCTCTACCAGTCCTACCTGATTGCCGCCGCCGATCGTCCGGCCTCGCGGCTTGCCGATCTGCACGGCGACGCGCACGCCTTTTCCGATCCGGATTCCAACTCCGGCTGGCTGGTGACTGCGGCCGAACTCGCCGACATGGGGACGGATCCCGGGCGTTTCTTCCGTCAAAGCTTCTTCACCTACGGTCATCGCAACGTCATCCGCGCCGTCGGCGCCGGGCTCGCCATGTCGGGCAGCGTCGATGGCTATGTCTATGAGGTGATGCGAGAAACCGAGGTTGACCTGACGGCCGCTACCCGTATCGTCCGGGCCTCCGACTGGCTCGGATTCCCGCCGGTCGCCTGTTCGGTCGCGCTCGCCAAGGCGCCCCAAACCGAGCGGCTGCGGCGAGCCCTTGCCGAAATGGGCGACGACGCGGACGGACGGACCGTGCTGGCGATGCTGCAGCTCGACGGATTCAATATCGAGGAGTCGAGCCTGTTCGATCCGATCGCCGCCCTGATGCACAAGGTGAAGGGAGCGGCTGGATGAAAACGCGGGCACCACTCGCCGTCAAGGTGCCAGTCGTCGTCGCGGCGTTTTTGGTCGCGGTCTCGCTGTTCACCTCCGAGCAGGTCCTCACGCGTTTGGAGGAGATCCAGACCCGGCATCTGGAGACGCTGGCCCGCGTGCATCTGGATGGCTTGGCCACCGCGCTGGTCGATGCGGTGCTGCGCGAGGACGTGTGGGAAGTCTTCAATGTTCTCGACCGCACCCGCCAAGGCAGTCCCGACCTAACCGCCACTGAAACCATCGTGACGACACAGGACGGCAAGGTGATCGCCGCGACCGATCCACGTCGTGTTCCGTCCGGTGTTGCACTGCCTGCGGAATACCAGGCATCCGAGACCGACGACCTCAGGATCCGGGTCAGCGAGGCGCGTGCCTTCGCCCACCGGGCCATCGTCTACAACGGTCTGCCGGTTGGTGCCATCTACGCCAGGCTCGACATCGCGCCGCTGTTGACCGAACGCCAGCGCGTCCTCGACGCTCTCGTCTGGACCAACGTCGGGCTGACCATCCTGGTCGTCATCGCCGCCTGGATCACGGTCAGGCGGATGCTGCGACCCGTGCAGATCCTCGCCGCCCATCTGGAAGACGGCGTGGCGGGTCCGGTCGGAACGATCCCGGAAACCCTCGTCAACCGCGCCGGCGCCGAATTCCGCCGCCTGTTCCTCGCCTTCAACACCATTGCCTGTGCCCATCGCGAGCGCGAAGACCTGATCCGCAGGCTTGCCGAGGAGGAAAAGCTGGCGAGCCTCGGGCGGCTGGCGTCGGGCATGGCGCATGAGATCAACAATCCTCTCGGCGGGCTGTTCAACGCGCTCGATACGCTGAAGCGTCATGGCGACCGCCCGTTCGTCCGCGCCGACGCGCTCAGTCTCATCGACAGAGGGCTGTGCGGCATTCGCGACATTGTCCGTTCCGCGTTGGTGACCTATCGGGCCGATCGCGACGGACGCCTGCTCGACGGCCGCGATCTCGACGATCTCAAGGTGCTGGCCGGGCCCGAATTGCGCCGGCACGGACTGACGCTGTCTTGGCGCAATGGCTGCGACGGACGCCTCGATCTGCCGGCATCGCATGTGCGTCAGATCGCCCTCAATCTATTACTCAATGCCTGCCAGGCCGCGCCGGCAGGCGGCGCCGTCGAGGTGACCGTCGATATCGCCCGAAGCGCGCTGCACATCAGGGTGGATGATTCCGGCCCGGGACTGCCGGAGGATGCCGCCCGTATCCTGACGGCGCCGGCTGCCGTGCCGCATGTCGGTCCCGGCTCCGGCCTCGGCCTGTGGATGACTGCCCGGTTGGTCGCCGACCTGTCGGGGAGGATAGCCGTTGCGAGCAGCCGACTTGGCGGTGCCAGCATTACGGTCACAATTCCGCTCGCCCACACAGGAGCGCTCCCAGATGTCGCTTGAAAACCGCACCGTGGGGCTCGTCGAGGACGATCCGATCATGGGTGAATCCCTCCTGCAGGGACTATCGCTGCAAGGCGCCGACGTGCAGTGGTGGCAGACCGCGGGCGCGGCAATTCACGCGATGTCGCGCAAGCGGCCCGACGTCGTCGTTTGCGATATTCGCCTGCCGGATGCCTCCGGCGAGACGGTATTCCATCAGGTGGCGGATCAAGACGCGCCACCGCCGTTCCTGTTCATGACCGGCTTCGGCGACATCGACCAGGCGGTCCGGCTGCTCAGGGCCGGCGCTGGCGACTATCTCACCAAACCGTTCGACATGGGCGATTTCCTGAAACGCATCGACCTGTTGATGGGCGCGGCGCTGTTCAGCGAATCGACCGTGCTCGGGGTCTCCGAGGCGACGCGGCAACTCGAGCGGATGCTAGTGCGGCTGGCGCGGGTGTCGTCCAACGTGCTGATCACCGGCGAGACGGGTGCCGGCAAAGAGGTGTCGGCGCGGTTTCTCCATAGTCGGTCTAGCCACGCATCCGGTCCGTTCATCGCCGTCAACTGCGCCGCGATTCCGCAGGACCTGATGGAAAGCGAGCTGTTCGGCCACGAGAAGGGCGCCTTCACCGGGGCGGGCTCGCGCCATCTCGGCTATGCGGAGCGGGCTGCGGGCGGCACCCTGTTCCTCGACGAGATCGGCGAATTGACACCCCGGCTGCAATCCAAGCTGCTCCGGCTGATCGAGGACCGCAGTTTCACCCGCGTCGGTGGCGAACAGGCAATTCCGTTCCGCGCACGACTGGTGTCGGCGACCAACGCCGATCTCGACAAGGCCGTCCGCCTTGGCACCTTCCGGCAGGATCTGCTCTACCGTATCGATGTGGTTGGGGTCGTCGTGCCGCCCCTGCGTGAGCGCCTCGAAGACCTCGTCTGGCTCGCCGACCGGTTCTTCGCCGAGTTCTCCGTCTTGCAGGGCAGCGAGTTGGCGGGACTGTCGCAGCGCGCCATCGACGCCATTCACAGCCATCCCTGGCCGGGCAATGCACGTGAATTGCGCAATCGCATCGAGCGGGCCGTCGCGCTGTCGCTTGGTCCCTGGATCATGCCGGGCGACCTGTTCCCGGAACGCTATCCGCCGGCAGGCTTTGGCGAAACGGGCGATCACGGCCTGCAGCCGCTTGACGCGGCACGCGATGACGCGGAACGTCGGCACATCCTGAAGGCGCTTCACCGCACCAAAGGCGCCATCCAGCCTGCCGCCCGCCTACTCGACGTCTCCCGCACCACTCTGTGGGAGAAGATGCGCCGCTACGGCATTTCGGCCGCAGGCGAATGAGGACAAACCCGACTGGCCTTGCATTGAGACAAATCCATCAATACATCATGATGTATGGATAAGACGCAATCGCTTGTCGCCTTCGCTGCCCTCAGTCAGGAAACCCGACTGGACGTCTTCCGGCTGCTGATCGTCGCTGGACCGGACGGGCTGTTGGCCGGGGATATCGGCGAAAAGCTCAATGTGCGGCAGAACACGATGTCCGCCAATTTGGCGGTTCTGAGCCGTGCCGGACTGATCCGCGGTCAGCGCGAGGGTCGCAATATCCGCTATTGCGCCGATTTCGACGGCATTCGCGGGCTCATGCGCTTCCTGATGGAAGACTGCTGTGCGAACTCGTTGTGCGGTTCGTCGGGCTCAGAAGGTGAAGCGGCATGACCATTCACGCCAAAGACGAACGCATGTTGACGCGGAGCCTCAACCGGCACGTCGAGTGCAGCTTTCTCGACGTGCAGACGCTGGTCGAGCGGATTGCGCTGACCAAACCGTTGAAGGCAGCGGCGGAGGCACTGTCAGCTACCCATCCGCACCTCTTCTCGTCCTCGCCGGTGTTCATCTCGCGGGACGACGTTGCGGCGATCGAGGCGCTTGTCGCAACGATCGAATCGGTTGCGACCTCAGCGGCCTATCGCGATCATGTTCTTGCAGGTGCGCCGGCGATCGCCGGGTTCGAACCGGCGGCCAAGGGCGTCTTCTTCGGCTACGACTTCCACCTGTCGGACGATGGGCCGAGGCTCATCGAAATCAACACCAATGCCGGTGGCGCCTACCTCAACTGGGCGCTCCTGGAGGCGCAGAAGGCCTGCTGTGACGAAGCGCTATTGCTGATGGGCGAGCCCTTGCCGAACGCTCACCTGCTGGCGACATGGCACGAGATGTTCCGGGCCGAGTTGGGTCGGGATCCCGTCCATATCGCCATCGTCGACGAGCAGCCGGTAGGCCAATACCTCTATCCGGAGTTCCTGATCGCGCAGGCGATGGAAACGACGGCTGGGGTCAGAGTGTCCATCGTCGATCCATCGGGTTTGACGTGGACGGGAGAGGCCCTACTGGCAGAAGGCGCACCGGTCGACCTCGTCTACAATCGCCTGACCGATTTCTATTTCGAGCGGCCGGAACATGAAGCGCTGAAGGCAGCCTACCTATCGGGCAAAGTCGTCGTCACGCCGCATCCGCGCGCCCATGCGCTTTTCGCCAACAAGGCCAATCTGGCGATCCTCAGCGATAGAGCGATACTCAAGCGCCTTGGCGTCAGTGCCGACGACGCCGAGGTGCTACTGCGCTCGATCCCCCGCACGCAGCTGGTGACGTCAGAAACGGCGGGCAGCCTGTGGGCCGAGCGCAAGCACTTGTTCTTCAAGCCGGTGAATGGCTTCGGCAGCAGAGCGGCCTATCGCGGCGACAAGATCACGTCGCGGGTCTGGCAGGACATCCTCGCTCATGACTACGTGGCGCAGGAGATCGTGCGTCCCCCTGAACGTTTCGTGCGCCGGGAGGCCGGCGCGCCGCACCTGAAATTCGACCTGCGCGCCTATTCCTACGCCGGCAAGGTCCAGCTCTTCGCCGCTCGGCTCTACGATGGCCAGACGACCAATTTCCGTACTGACGGCGGCGGCTTCGCTCCGGTCTTCCTGATGCCCGGCCGCGTTGGCGAGCTGTTCGGATAGCCGAACATGGCTTGCCGCGACGTCAGGATTTCCGAACATCGCGACGAGGAGCAACGGAATATCGCCATTTAATTCAGTGATTTAACGTACGTAAATTCCTGGCATACAGCTTGCCATGGGTTTCCCGCCAGACCAACAAGACTTGGGGGGACCCCGATGACGAAATGTGATGGGCTCGTGGAAGCGGGCCGGCGGCAATTCCTGCGCAGCGCCGGGTTTTCGGTCGCCGGCGTGGCGGCGGCGACGGTGATGCCGACACCGGCGAAGGCGGCGACTGCGACGGCGCGGGTGGCCTACCCGTCCAACCGGCTTGCCAACCTCAAGGACCTGAAGGTCAACGACCCCGTCAATATCGCCTACCCCGACAATGACTCCCCCGGCATTCTCTTGAAGCTCGGCGTCAAGGTTGACGGCGGCGTCGGGCCCGACGGCGACGTGGTCGCCTATTCGGTGCTCTGCCCGCACAAG
>JARLJA010000137.1 GCA_031291445.1 Xanthobacteraceae bacterium
CCCCGTTTTTTTAATGAAGGGGCCACCACCCATATATAAATTGTTACCCAACACGACGCTATTCCTATCTCCCCGACCGCGATGCCGACGGCGCCGGCGGCGATCCGCTTGACGAGACCCGAGAGCACCTTGCCGGCACCGATTTCGACGAACAGGCGAACGCCGTTGGCGGCCATGTAGGCGACCGACTCGCGCCAGCGCACCGTCCCCGTCACCTGCTCGACCAGGCGACGGCGAATCTCGTCGGGCGCGGTGACGGGCGCCGCCAGCACGTTGGCCACCACCGGAACGACCGGCGGCTTGATCTCGACGCCGGCGAGCGCCGCGGCCATGGCGTCGGCTGCCGGCTGCATCAGGCGGCAATGGAACGGCGCCGACACCGGCAGCAGCATGGCGCGCTTGGCGCCGCGGCCCTTGGCGATCTCGACCGCGCGGTCGACCGCTTCGCGGTGGCCCGAAACCACCACCTGGCCGCCGCCATTGTCATTGGCGGCGTCGCAGATCTGGCCCTGCGCCGCCTCGGACGCCACCGCGACCGCCGCGTCGTAGTCGAGGCCGAGCAGCGCCGCCATCGCACCAACGCCGACGGGAACGGCCTTCTGCATGGCTCGGCCGCGAACCCGCAGCAGGCGCGCGGTGTCGCTGATCGAGATCGCGCCAGCCGCGGCAAGCGCCGAGTATTCGCCCAGCGAGTGCCCGGCCACGAAGGCGGCGTCGCGCACCACCGAGACGCCCCCCTCGGTCTCCAGCACGCGCAGCGCCGCCAGCGAGACCGCCATCAGTGCCGGTTGCGCATTCTCCGTGAGTTGCAGGGTTTCCGCCGGGCCGTCCCACATCGTTACCGTCAGCCTCTCGCCAAGCGCCGCGTCGACCTCGTCGAACACCGCGCGCGCCGCCGGAAACGCCTCGGCGAGCGCCTTGCCCATGCCGACCGCCTGCGACCCCTGCCCTGGAAAAGTGAACGCTGTTGCCATGCTGATTGTCCCTTGAAACGAACTGAAATGGCGTCCCGTCGCGCCCGGCGCCGGCTGCGAACCGCGGTCCCCCGCGGGGCGCGGCCGTCAATGGCCGAGCCGAAGGACACCCGATGTCGGGCGACGGCGGCGGGCGACCTGCCGCGCCGATCACGCCCTCACCTGATGCCGCGAACCTCGACACCATTCGAGGCGGTCGTGTCAAGCCGCCTGCCGCGCCGTCGCTGCCCGACCCGGCCGGCGAGCGCGCTGGTGATCAGCACGAAGGCCGCGTCGCCGGCGGCCTCCATGTAGGCCGCGTCGCGGTGCAGCAGGACGGCGGCGAACGAGCCGTCGAGCAGCAGCACGATCTGGCGCGCCAGCAGCGCCGGCGCGGCGATCCCTTCCGCCGCGAACACCGCGCCCATCCAGTGCTCGAACTTCTTCTTGTGGGCGGCGCCGATCCTGATGGCGGGATGGCCCGGCATGTTGGCGAGTTCGGCGGAGGTCCGCAGGAATCCACAGCCACGCCATTTCGGGTGCCGCGCCGAGGCCGCGAGACTGCGGAAGATGCCGCGCACTTTGGCCGCGACGCCGCCGCCGGTCTCCTCGAACCAGCGCCTGAACAGCGCGAGATTGGGCTGATCGCGCGCGTCGAGATAGGCGGCAATCAGGTCGTCCTTGCTTGCGAAATGATAGTACAGCGTGCGCTTGGTGACGCCGGCCTTGTCGGCCACGGCGTCGACGCTCACGGCGCGAATGCCGTCGCGGTAGAACAGTGTGGAAGCCGCCGCGACGATGCGCGCGCGGGTCGCCTGGCCGGATCTGGGCATGGTCCGTATGTATACTACTCAGTGAGTATACTCAACGCGGCCGCGGGGCTAGCGTCCAGGGAGTCCACCGCTCCAGGGAAATCCGACCATGACCGCCTCCGTCATCCTCGATGTCCGCGATACGATCGCGCTCGTCACCCTCAACCGGCCGGACCGGCTGAACGCGCTCAATTTCGACCTGATCGACCGCCTGACCGCGATGCTCGAGATCCTCGAAGCCGACCCCGGCGTGCGCGCCGTCATCCTGACCGGCGCCGGCGACCGGGCGTTTTCGGCCGGCGCCGACATCCACGAGTTCGCGACCCGGATCGCCGGCGGCGCCGACGTCGCGGTCCGCGACTTCGTCCGCCGCGGCCAGGCCATGACCGCGCGGCTCGAGGCCTTTCCCA
This sequence comes from Xanthobacteraceae bacterium, assembly GCA_031291445.1. Taxonomy (GTDB): domain Bacteria; phylum Pseudomonadota; class Alphaproteobacteria; order Rhizobiales; family Xanthobacteraceae; genus Bradyrhizobium_A. Next base: position 2,176 of record JARLJA010000137.1, read on the forward strand.
AGCCGGTGATAGGCGCGATCAACGGCCTCGCCTTCGGCGGCGGCTGCGAGATCACCGAGGCCGTGCACCTCGCGGTCGCCAGCGACCGCGCCAGCTTCGCCAAGCCGGAGATCAGGCTCGGCATGCCTCCGACCTTCGGCGGCACCCAGCGCCTGCCGCGGCTGGTGGGCCGCAAGCGCGGCCTGGAGCTGCTGCTCACGGGCGATCCGTTTCCGGCCACGCGGGCGCTCGAGATCGGCCTCGTCAACGCGGTGGTCCCCCATCACGACCTGCTCGACCAGGCGCGCGCCCTCGCCGACCGCGTCATTCGGCATTCGTCGGCTTCGGTCGCGGCCGTGCTGGGCGCGGTGGCCCGCGGGCTCAACGTGCCGATCACCGAGGGACTGCGGATCGAGAGCGATCAGTTCGCCAGGCTGGTGCCGACGACTGACCTGCGTGAAGGCCTGGCGGCCTGGATCGGGCGCCGGCCGCCCGCGTTCACCGGCCGCTAAAACCCGGAAGCGGCCTGGTCACTGCTCACCGCGGCGCCGCTCCGCGACCGCCGCACGTTGCTGACCAGTCCGCCGGGACGGTCCTGGTCGGCGGGCCGCGCGGTGGCGAGCCGCAGCACGGCGGCGTAGCCCGGCTGCAGCTCCATCCGCCCGGCGAACGGGCCGCGGCCGAGGATCTCGTGCACGCGCGGCAGGTTGTAGCAGGGCACGTAGAACAGCAGGTGATGTTCGAGGTGGTAGTTGACGTAGTAGGGCGCGATGAACGCCCGCTCGAGCCACCCGGCACGGGTGGTCCGGGTGTTGCGCAGCGGATCGGCGCTGTCCGGCACCACGGCATGCTCGGCGATGTTGCGGATGCGGGTGATCACCATCATCCAGGTCATCAGCGGCAACAGCCATAAGAGCGGATAGGCCCACCACGCGCCGGCCAGCGCCAGCACGGCGAACAGCACCGCGTTGGTGAGGCATTGCGGACCGAGCTTGTCCCGGAACTGCGACAGCCGGCGTGACAACGGCCACGCGCTGTCGCCGAGCGCGTTGAGCAGCTGGGCCTTGCGCTGCTGATAGCCGGTCTGGCCGGTGATATCGCGGATGAACTTGCGCCGGTAGCTCGCCGAGGTGATCGGAAACGGCGCCGACAGCACCAGATCGGGGTCGTCGTCCTGCTGGGTCCGCGCGTGGTGCTGCAGGTGGTAGCGGCGATAGGCCCGCGTCTCCGCGAAAATCGGATAGGCACACAGCCACTGGCTCAGCCGCATGTTGAGCGCCTCGTCGGCGGCGAGACAGCCGTGCGCGCCGTCATGCATCAGGATCGCCAGACCAAGCTGGCGCGATCCGATGACGGCCACCGCCAACAGAAAGGTCAGCGGGTTGGGCCAGACCACCACCATGGCGATGGCGGCGGCAATCACGACCCAGGCGTGGGCGATCAGGGCGGCTCCCTTCCAGGACGATCGGGTGCGCACCTCGATCAGTTCGGCGTCGGTCATGAAGTCGCGGGCCCGTATCCGTGGCGCTGTCATGGCTGATCCTTCGATGCTGGGTCGGACGATGCAGGGTCGGAAGCCTGGTCATCCGGCTCGCCGCCGCCGGTGACCGCGCGCAACGGCACCGGAGCGGCGCCGGTCGATGGCGGGTTTTCCAGCAGCGCCATCATGTCGGCAATCAAGAGCCCGGCCGGCCGGCCGGTGGCATGTCCCTCGATCGTGACGCCGATGGCGACGGTCCAGAACCGCCGCGCGACCAGCGCAGGGTCCTGGCGCGATTTCCATCCGCGCGCTTTCATCTCGCCGGCATAGGCCCGCAGCCCCTCGTCCTGCAGGCGCTCCACGGTGCGGGCGATCAGCGGCTGGAGATCGCCCCGCCGCCGCGCCAGGGTCATCGCCTCGACGAAGACGCCGAGCGCGTCGGTCTGCATCACGCTCTCGACCAGGGCCCGGAAATAGTCGTGGCGGTCCCGGGCGGCGTGGGCCGCCTCCTCCGCCGCGCGCGCCGCATGCAGCAGGTCGCGGCAGGCGGCCTCGACGAACAGCGCCTCCTTGGTGCCGAAATAATAGGTGACCTGGCTCGGAAAGGCGTCCGCCGCCGCGGCGATGTCGGCCACCGCGACATCGCTCAGGCCGCGCGCCCTGAACAGCACGCTGGCGTGGTCGAGCAGCGCGCTGCGCATCCGCTGCCCCGCGCTGCGGGTGGCGCGGGCGGAATGCCGGGGCGCGCGGGGGGCCGGCCCAGACGTCATGGTCGTTGTCTCCCTGGATAATTGTTTGTACATCAGACAAATAACCGGATCAAGCGCGGACGCCGCCGGGGATCCTCCGTCGGCCAACGGCCGACCACGAGCGTGACGGGGCTAATGACCGTCGGGATGGTCGGGAGAGCTTGAATTCCCGCGAGGATCCCGTATAAGCGCGGCCATTCGTGGGCTTCCGGCCGGGAGCTGAACGGACGGCCGCATTCTTGCGGCAGGGCCTCCGGGCCCGGCGTCCCGTGTTCCCGCCTTCTGAGCAGTCGAGCCTTTCCCGAAGGGCTCGAAGGGCTTGCCGCCGGCGCCGCACGTCAACCAGGAAAGGACGGCCATGCCTCTTTACGAGCATGTATTTCTCGCGCGCCAGGATGCGAGCACCCAGCAGGTCGAAGAGCTCACCACGCAGCTGACCGGCGTGATCCAGAACCTCGGCGGCAAGGTCACCAAGACCGAGTCGTGGGGCCTTCGCTCGCTCACCTACCGCATGAACAAGAACCGCAAGGCCCATTTCGTGATGTTCAACATCGACGGACCGGCCGCCGTCGTCTCCGAGATCGAGCGTCAGGAGCGCATCAACGAAGACGTCATCCGCTACCTCACGGTGCGGGTCGACGAACTCGAGGAAGGCCCCTCCGCGATGATGCGGAAGGCCGATCGTGACCGCGATCGCGACGACCGCGGCGGCGGCTTCCGCGGCGAGCGCGAAGGTGGCGGCTTCCGTGGCGACCGCGAAGGCGGCGGCTTCCGGGGTGATCGCGGCCCGCGCCGCCCCCGTGAAGAAGTCGTGGCCGAGACCGAGGAGTAATCAAGATGGCTGACGCTGGTGCCCGCCGCCCGTTCTTCCGCCGCCGCAAGTCCTGCCCGTTCACGGGCGATAACGCGCCGAAGATCGACTACAAGGATTCCAAGCTGCTGATGCGGTACGTGTCGGAGCGCGGCAAGATCGTGCCGAGCCGCATCACGGCCGTGTCCGCCAAGAAGCAACGCGAGCTAGCCCGCGCCATCAAGCGCGCGCGCTTCCTCGGTCTGCTTCCCTACGTGATCCGCTGATGACATCCGGCGCCGGCGGAGAACCGCCGGCGCCATCTCATTGTTCATAAGGCCCGGGTCGGAAAGCCCGCGCCGAAGGTTGGGGTCGAGAGGACCTCTAACCGCTCGAAAGGAGCGGGACAGCTGATGATCATGCAACTCGTCGTCGCCCTTGCCGCCGGCTGCGCCTCGGCGCTGATGTTCGTGTCCGTCGTATCGGGCGCGCTGATCTCGCTCGTCCTGTTCTATCTCGCGCCCCTGCCGTTGCTGGTCGCGGCGCTGGGCTGGGGATCGACGACCGCGCTCGCGGGCGGGCTCGTGACCTGTGCCGCCATCGGCCTGATCCTCGGGCTCCCCTACATGACCGTGTTCGCGCTCACCGTGGCGCTGCCGGCGTGGTGGCTCGGCCGCCTGACGATGCTGGCCCGCTCCGCGCCGGGGCCCGACGGCACCTCCGTCCTTCACTGGTATCCGCCCGGCCGCCTCGTGCTGTGGACCGCCGCCTTCGCGTCGCTGACCACCATCGCCGCCCTGCTGTCGCTCGGCAGCGACGCCGCCACCGTCACCGACACCCTCAAGCACGGCTTGGCCCGCATCTTCGGCGCGACCGAGGGCACGGACGCCGCCGACACCGACGTTCTCGTCACCGTCCTGGTGACCATCGCGCCGGCCGCCGCCACCATGGTCACGATGGCGGCGCTCGCGCTCAATCTCTGGCTCGGCGCCAGGATCGCGCAGACCTCCGGCCGGCTGACGCGGCCGTGGCCGGCGCTGAACCTGATCGAGTTTCCGACGCTGACGCTCGCGGTGCTGGCGGTCGCGATCCTGCTGAGCCTCGCTGGCGGCCTGCTCGCGCTGTGCGCCCAGGTGGTGTCGACCGCGCTGGTGCTCGCCTATGCCATCGCCGGCTTCGCGGTGCTTCACAGCCTGACGCAATCCATGGCGACGCGCGGCTTCTGGCTCGCCGGCACCTACGCCCTCGTCGTCGTGTTCGGCTGGCCGCTGGTTGTCGTTGCCCTGCTCGGGATCGCCGACGCCGTGTTCGGCTTTCGCCGGCGCAGACGATTAACCCCTCCCACGCCGTCGTTCTGACAATCACCACACATCAAGAAGGAGCACACATCATGGAAGTCATTCTTTTGGAGCGCGTCGCCAAGCTCGGCCACATGGGCGAAGTGGTGCGCGTCAAGGACGGGTTTGCCCGCAACTTTCTGCTGCCGCGAGGCAAGGCGCTGCGCGCCACCAAGGACAACCGCGAGAAGTTCGACTCCATGAAGGCCGACCTCGAGGTCCGCAACCTGCAGGCCAAGGGCGAAGCCTCCAAGGTGGCGGAAAAGATCGACGGCAAGAACGTCATCGTGCTGCGCCAGGCCTCGGAAACCGGACAGCTGTTCGGCTCGGTGTCGGTGCGCGACATCATGGCGGCGCTGGAGAGCGACGGCGTCAAGGTCAGCCGCTCCCAGGTCCTGCTCGACGCCCCGATCAAGGTGATCGGCCAACACAAGGTCGGCATTGCCGTCCATCCCGAGGTCGAGGTCGGCGTGACCGTGACGGTCGCCCGCAGCGCCGATGAAGCCGAGCGCATCAACCGCGGCGAGGACGTCAACTCCCGCAAGGAAGACCAGGACGCCGCCGCCGAGGCTCTCGCCGCCGCCGGCGAATTCTTCGACCCGGAAGCGCAGCTCGAGGAGGCCGCCGAGGCCCCGCAGGATACCGCCGACCGGTAAGCGACCCATCGCCCGCACACCACGCAAACCCGGCCGGGATCACCCGGCCGGGTTTTTGCTGTTTGCGTGTCGCCTGAACTCGGTGGTTGCGGACGGCCGATCCGGACGCCATTCCAAACGACGCCGGGCCTATTGCGAGATCGGGGGCGCCGGCGGACCACCCGGCGCGACGGCGGCTTCGGCCGGCGGTGCGGCGGCCTGCGGTGCCGCTACAGGCTTGTCGACTGCCGGCTTGTCAGCCGTTGCGGGTGCGGACGGCTCGGACTTGGTCTCGGATGATGACTTGGTTTCTGATGACTTGGTTTCTGATGACTTGGTCTCCGACGACTTGGTCTCGGATGGCTTGGTCTCCGGTGGCTTGATGTCGGCCGCGGTTGGAGGCGGCAGCGTCACCGGTTCCGGCACGGGAACGGCCGCGTCCACCGCTCGGTCCGAGCCCTTGGTCTGGACATCCTTGGCCTGAGCATCCTTCGGCGGGGCGGCATCCGGTTTCGCGGCGGCGTCGGGCGCTGGTGGTGTGGAGGTCACCGGCGCTGCCCCCTTGCCGCGCTTTGCGAGCTTGGACTTCGGGCCCGGTCCGCCAGGCGGACTGGCGGCCGCCCCTTCCGGCGGCGATCCGGGGGGCTGAGCTGTCGGATCGTGGCGGCCGTGCCGCTTGCCGGTGGCCGGAGCCGCGGGTTCAGAACCCTCGCCCTCAGGCCTTGCCGTCGCGGCCTGCGCCGGCTTCTTGTCGGGCTTCGCCTGGTCGGCCGCGCCGCCCTCGCCCGCACCGGCAGCGCCGATCGGCGCATCGGGACGAATGCTCGCCCCCGTCGGCGGCTTGGCGCCGCGCTTGCCTGCCGGAGGAACCTCCGGCTCCGCGGCACCCGCCCGGTTCGACGTCAGATACCCGCTCAGCATCTGCGCCATGTCGCCGCCGGTCGTGTAGTGCTGGCGCAGGAAATCGGGCAGCGAGGATGGCGATACGGTCTTCAGGAGCCCCTTGGCGCTGCGATGGCACACACCGCAATTGCCGTTGAAGATCTGGCCGGGGCTCTTGCCCGCGTCGAGGTTCTGTTGGGCCTGGCCGGGACTTGCAATCAGACAACCGAGCAGACTTGCCGCCGCCAAACTGAGCGCTCGGCTCATCATTCCATCCCTCCAGGCGCGTGAGATCGTGACGGGCGAAGGTTTAGCCGATTATCCGGCGAATGGAAGCACCCCGACGTGGCGCAATCGGGCCATGCGCGAACCAGGTTCCGAGAGATCTTGGTGATTGGCCAATGTCATGCTTAAATATACCGTTGAGTTTCCGGGATACTCAAACAAAGAGGGCAAAGATCGCGCAAACCGCGAACCGTGGTCAACCGTTTGCGCTTGTAAAATCATTGGGTGGCGGACAATGAACAGCGTATTGAAGTTCTTCCTGCAGAGTTTCATCCGGCGGGGCTCCCTTGCCGTCACCTTGGCCAACGGCGACCATTTCATCTGCGGAGACGGAACCGGCACCCCGGCCGCCATCCGCCTGACCACCGCCGAGGCCGCGCGCAGGCTGGTCCTGGATCCGGAACTGGCCTTCGGCGAGATCTACATGGACGGCGCGCTGGTCCTTGACCACGGTTCGATCGCCGACGTGCTCGCCATCGTGCTCGACCAACCCGACATGCTGCCGCGCTGGGGCAAGCTGCGATGGACCCTGCGCTACCTGATGCGGCACGCCCACCAGCTCAACCTGCGCAGCCGCGCCAAGCGCAACGTCGCGAGCCACTACGATCTGGACGGGCGGCTCTATTCCCTCTTTCTCGACGCCGACAAGCAGTACAGCTGCGCCTATTACGAACGGCCCGACTTCAGCCTCGACGACGCCCAGCTGGCCAAGAAGCGCCACATCGCCGCCAAGCTCCTGATCGAGCGCGGCCAGCGCGTTCTCGACATCGGTTCGGGCTGGGGCGGCCTTGGTCTCTATCTCGCCGAGATGACCGGGGCCGACGTCACCGGCGTCACCCTGTCGGAGGAGCAGCACAGCGTGTCCAACGGCCGCGCCGCCGAGAAGGGGCTGTCGGAGTCGGCGCGCTTCATGCTGAAGGACTACCGCGACATTCCCGGGTCGTTCGACCGCATCGTCTCGGTCGGCATGTTCGAGCACGTGGGCGTCACCTTCTACGACCGCTTCTTCGCGCGCTGCGCCGAGCTCCTCGCCGACGACGGCGTGATGCTGCTGCATTCGATCGGACGCTCGGAAGGTCCCGGCATCACCAATCCGTGGATCGCGAAATACATCTTCCCGGGCGGCTACATTCCGGCGCTGTCGGAGGTCCTGCCGTCGATCGAGAAGGCCGGCCTGCTCCTGACCGACGTCGAGATCCTGAGGCTGCATTACGCCGAAACGCTGAAGGCCTGGCGCGAGCGGTTCCTGGCGCGCCGCGAGGAGGCTGAGCAGCTCTATGACGCCCGGTTCGTCCGGATGTGGGAATTCTATCTCGCCTCGTCCGAGATGTCGTTCCGCAAGCAGAACGTGATGGTGTTCCAGCTCCAGATCACCAAGCGCCAGAACGTCGTGCCGATGACGCGCGACTATATCCCGCGGGAAGAGGCCCGCCTGCGCGGGATCGAGGGGGTCAAGGGACCGAAGCTGCAGCTCGCCGGCGAATAGAGCTGACGGGCGCCGCCGACACGGTCAAGCGCGGCGTGACGCGGTGGCGGACTTGTGCCCGCCATTTTGCGGCAGTCACAGGCATCGCTTGCGCGGCCGGAATGGATGCTTTCGCCGCCACCGCGCGAGGTGCTTCATGGCCACCCATTTGACCAGAAATCCGACTATTCTCCGGCCATGCCCGCAACCGATTCGAACGTCCTCAAGCTGGCGCCTGATGCCGGAACCCCGGCCTATCGCGCCGCGCCGCATAATATCGAGGCCGAACAAAGCCTTCTCGGCGCCATCCTGGTCAACAATGACGCCTTCTACCGGGTCTCGGACTTCCTCGAGCCGCGCCACCTGTTCGAGCCGATCCATCAGCTGATCTACGAGACCGTCAGCAGCCTGATCCGGGCGGGCAAGGTCGCGACGCCGGTGACCCTCAAGACCTTCGTCCCGGCCGATACCGACCTCGGCGGCATGACGGTCGGGCAATACCTGGCCCGCCTCGCAGCCGAAGCGACCACCATCATCAACGCGCAGGACTACGGCCGCACGATCTACGAACTCGCGATCCGCCGCGACCTGATCCGCATCGGTGAGGACATGGTCAACGTCGCCTACGACGCGCCGGTCGATTTCGCGCCCCGCGCGCAGATCGAGGACGCCGAGCGGCGGCTCTACGAGATCGCGGAGTCGGGCCGCTACGACGGCGGCTTCCAGCGCTTCTCGCAGGCGCTCACGATCGCCGTCGACATGGCGGCCGCCGCCTACAACCGCGACGGCAAACTCTCCGGCATCGCCACCGGGCTGCGCGACCTCGACGCCAAGATGGGCGGGCTGCAGCGCTCCGACCTCGTGATCCTGGCCGGACGCCCCGGCATGGGCAAGACCGCGCTCGCCACCAACATCGCCTTCAATATCGCCCAGGCCTACAGCTACGAACTGGCCCCGGACGGTACCCACAAGACCACCAACGGCGGCGTCGTTGGCTTCTTCTCGTGCGAAATGTCGGCCGAACAGCTCGCCACCCGTATCATCGCCGAGCGCACCGGCATCCCTTCCAGCAGCATCCGCCGCGGCGGCATCTCCGAGGCCGATTTCGACAAGATCCGTGATCACGCCATCGAGCTGCAATCGCTGCCGTTCTACGTCGACGAGACCGGCGGCCTGTCAATCGCACAGCTCACCGCGCGCGCGCGCCGCCTGAAACGCCAGAAGGGTCTCGACGTCCTGGTGGTGGACTACATCCAGCTGCTCCAGGGCAGCGGCAAACGCTCCGACAATCGCGTCCAGGAAGTGACCGAGATCACCACCAGCCTGAAGGCGCTCGCCAAGGAATTGAACGTCCCCATCGTCGCCCTGTCTCAGCTCTCGCGCCAGGTGGAAAACCGCGACGACAAGCGTCCGCAGCTCTCCGACCTTCGCGAATCCGGCTCGATCGAACAGGACGCCGACGTGGTCATGTTCGTCTATCGCGAGGAATATTATCTGCAGAACAAGGAGCCGCGTCCGGGCACCCCCGAACACGAAAAGTGGCAAACCGACATGGCTCTGGTCCATGGCAAGGCCGAAGTCATCATCGGCAAGCAGCGCCACGGCCCCACCGGCACCGTGGACCTGCATTTCGACGCCAACATCACCCGCTTCGGCGATCTCGCCCGCGACAACTATCTGCCGGAGCGCTGATCGTCGCCCGCGGTTGAACCGGATGAGACGCGCGCGTATGGTCGCGACTGCCCGCTTTGCAGAGCCAGCCCACCTCGCGCTGGACAATCCGACCGTTGGCTGCTTCGTCCGTCATGACCCCCGTGTCCGACCCCAAATCCATCGCTCCGCACGCCGTCGCCATACCGGAGAGCGTCGACGGCGCCGCGCTGGTGGCGACCACGGGTGTTCTGGCCGTTGACCTCGACGCCCTGATCGCCAACTGGCGCAAGCTGGCAAGCCGCTCCGTTCCCGCCGAGTGTGCCGCGGTGGTCAAGGCCGACGCCTATGGCTGCGGCCTGCCGACGGTTACCGCGGCGCTCGCCACGGCGGGCTGCAAGACCTTCTTCGTCGCGACGCTCGCCGAAGCCCGCGCCGCGCGTGCCGCCGCCAAGGCGGCGACGATCTACGTGCTCGACGGATGTTTCGTCGGCGCCGCTCCCGCCTTTGCCGAGACCAACGCCCGGCCGGTGATCGGCGACCTCGCCGAACTCGCGGAATGGGACGCCTTCTGCAAGCAATCCGGCTGGTCGGGCGGCGCCGCCCTCCACATCGACACCGGCATGAACCGGCTCGGCCTCTCCATCGCCGAAGCCCAGGCCCTGCTGCCGCGGATCCAGAGCGGCGACCACGGCTTCACGCTGGTGATGAGCCATCTCGCCTGCGCCGAGTTGCTCAATCACCCGATGAACGCCAGACAGGTCAGGGCCTTCCAGGACATCACGCTGGCCTATGCGGGAATTCCGGCGTCGCTGTCGAATTCCTCCGGCGTATTCCTCGGGCAGCAATTCCAATTCGACTTGATGCGACCAGGGGCTGCGCTCTACGGCATCAATCCGACGCCCGAGGCCGACAACCCGATGCAGCCGGTGGTCATCCTCAAGGCCCGCATCGTCCAGGTCCGCGATGTCGACGCGGGAGCGACCGTGGGCTACGGCGCGACCTGGACCGCACGCCGCGCGAGCCGCATCGCCGTCATCGCCGCGGGCTATGCCGACGGCTACCTCCGCGCCGCGACCGGCGCCGAGGTGGTGGTGGCGGGCCGACGCTGTCCGCTGGTCGGCCGGATCTCGATGGACCTGCTGGCCGTGGATGTCACCGAGCTGCCGGCCAATGCGGTGCGCCGCGGCCACATGGCGACGCTGATCGGCGACGGCATCACCGTCGACGAACTCGCCCGGCACTTCGGCACCATCGGCTACGAGGTGCTGACCAGCATCGGCAACCGCTTCGCCCGGGTCTATCGCGGCGGATCGATCTGAGGCCGGGCCGACGCCGGCCGCGTATCCACCGATCCCGCATCTGCGCGGCGTTCCGTGCTATGGGTGCGCGATCCCAACCCCGACCGACAGGCTGACCTCTTCCGATGGCCAAGAACGCGCTTTCCTTCGTCTGTCAGAACTGCGGCGCCGCCTATGGGCGGTGGCAGGGCAAGTGCGAGTCCTGCGGCGAGTGGAATACGCTGGCGGAGGAAGACACCACGGGCGCCACCACCATGCCGGCCGCGATCCGGCCCCGCCGCAAGGGGCGCACGTTCGCGCTCGAGACGCTGGCCGGCGAGAGCCACGACGCCCCGCGCCTGCCCTCAGGCCTCGGCGAACTCGATCGCGTCACCGGCGGCGGCTTCGTCCGCGGCTCGGTGCTGCTGGTGGGCGGCGATCCCGGCATCGGCAAGTCGACCCTGCTCACCCAGACCTCGAGCCTGATGGCCCGTGCCGGCCATCGCTCGGTCTATATTTCCGGCGAAGAGGCGGTGGCGCAGGTCCGGCTCCGTGCCGGGCGGCTCGGTCTCGCCGACGCTCCCGTGCAACTGGCGGCCGAAACCTCGGTCGAAGACATCGTGGCCACCCTGTCGGAAGGCCCGACCCCGCGGCTGGTCGTGATCGACTCGATCCAGACCATGTGGACGGACACCGTGGAATCCGCGCCGGGCACGGTCACCCAGGTGCGCGCCTCGGCGCAGGCGCTGATTCGCTTCGCCAAGAAATCCGGCGCCACCCTCATCCTGGTCGGCCATGTCACCAAGGACGGCCAGATCGCCGGCCCCCGGGTGGTCGAGCACATGGTCGACGCGGTGCTGTCGTTCGAAGGCGAAGGATCGCAGCAGTTTCGCATCCTGCGCGCGGTCAAGAACCGGTTCGGCCCCACCGACGAGATCGGCGTGTTCGAAATGACCGGCCTGGGGCTGCGCGAGGTCTCCAATCCCTCCGAACTGTTCCTGTCGGAACGGGATCTCGGCAGCCCGGGGACCGCGGTTTTCGCCGGAATCGAGGGCACGCGGCCGGTGCTGGTGGAATTGCAAGCCCTGGTGGCGCCGACCTCGCTGGGCACGCCGCGGCGTGCGGTGGTCGGCTGGGATCAGAGCCGGCTCTCGATGGTGCTTGCGGTGCTCGAGGCCCATTGTGGCGTCAAGCTTGGCGGCCACGACGTCTACCTGAACGTGGCCGGCGGCCTGCGGATCCAGGAACCGGCGGCCGACCTCGCCGCGGCCGCGGCGCTGGTGTCGTCGCTGGCCAACGCGCCGCTGCCGACCGATGCCGTTCATTTCGGCGAAATCTCGCTGTCGGGCGCGGTCCGGCCGGTGGCCCAGACCTCCGCCCGGCTGAAGGAGGCGGCCAAACTGGGCTTTTCCCGTGCCGTGGTGCCGGACGCGGGGCGCGGCGAAGCCGGCAACGACGCCGGGCTGATTCTCAACCCGGTGGGTTCCCTCACCAGCCTGGTCGCCGATATCGCCGCCCGCGGCAGCGGCCGACCCGGGGCAGGAAAAAATGCCACACCTGCCAAATTCCGCCGTTCGGACAGCTAGACTGCGGATGACGCTGGCGAATGGCGCCGCTATACAACTCGCGCGCAGCCGGGCGCTCGTGGAGTGAAGTCGAGATTGGCTAAAGTTCAGGCGTTACGGCCAGATCTGAATGCCGGTCCCGCACGGTTCCCGCCCTTGCGACTCGCGCCGGCTCACCGTCTGCTGGGACAATCCCAAGGGAACCGATTCGCCCCGGCCGCCCCATTTCAATCGGACCACCAAACGCGGACCTGAACAGCCGATGCCCATCACGCTTCTCGATATCATCGTCCTCGCCGTGATGTTGCTGTCGGGGCTGCTCGCCATGATCCGCGGTTTCATGCGGGAAATCCTGTCGATCGCAGCCTGGGGCGCCGCCGCCCTCACCACGCTCTATGCCTTCTCCAAGCTGCTGCCGACGGCCAAGACCTATTTCAACAACGACACGGTCGCCACCGTGGCCGTCATCGCCGGCGTCTTCATCGGCACGCTGATCGTGGTCTCCATCGTCACCGTGCGGATCTCCGACATGGTGCTGGACTCGCGAATCGGCGCGCTGGACCGCACCCTCGGCTTCCTGTTCGGACTGGCGCGCGGACTGCTGATCATCGTCGTCGCCTTCCAGTTCTTCATCTGGCTGGTGCCCGAAAAGTCGCAGCCGGACTGGGTCAGCAGCGCCAAGTCGCGGGTGGTGCTGCAAGGCACGGGGGATTGGCTGAAGTCGCTCTTGCCGGACGACCCCGAAAACACCATCTTGAAGAAGTTCAAGAAGCCGAAGACGGACGATGAGCAGGCCGATACCGCTCCGTCCCCCGGGCCCGCGGACAGCGGCTACAGCAAGTCGTCCCGGGAAGGGCTCAAGCAGTTGATCGACGGCAAGGCCGCGGGTCGTTGAGTCTGGCGAGAGATCGTTAAGCCCGGCGAGAGATACTAGGTCTGACGCAAGCCTAAGTCGGGCGAGAGAGAGGCGAAATGGACGAGATACAGGACCCTTCCAGCAGCTCCTGTGCTGGCGGCCGCGGCGGGGCCCCTCGTGATCCGGCAGATCTCCTCGACATCGATCAAGACCTCATCGACAAGAACCACGACGGCGACACCCTGCGCGAGGAGTGCGGGGTGTTCGGCATTTTCGGCCATCCGGACGCGGCGGCGATCACCGCGCTCGGCCTCCACGCGCTGCAGCACCGGGGACAGGAAGCGGCCGGCATCGTGTCGTTCGACGGCACGCGTTTCCATTCCGAGCGTCGTCTCGGCCTGGTCGGCGACACCTTCTCCCGCCGCGAAGTCATCGACCGGCTGCCCGGCAGCTCCGCCGTCGGCCACGTCCGCTATTCCACCACCGGCGAGACCATCCTGCGCAACGTGCAGCCGCTGTTCGCCGAACTGAACGCCGGTGGCTTCGCCGTCGGCCACAACGGCAACCTCACCAACGGGCTGACGCTGCGCCGCAACCTGGTGCGCGCCGGCGCCATGATGCAGTCGACCACCGACACCGAGGTGATCCTGCATCTCGTCGCGCAGTCCCAGCGCAATAATTTCGTCGATCGCTTCGTCGAGGCGCTGCGCACCATCGAGGGCGCCTATTCGCTGGTGGCGCTCACCAACAAGAAGCTGGTCGGCGCCCGCGACCCGCTCGGCATCCGGCCCCTGGTGCTCGGCGAGCTCGACGGCTGCCCGATCCTGGCGTCGGAGACCTGCGCGCTGGACATCATCGGCGCCAAGTACATCCGCGACATCGAGAATGGCGAGGTCATCGTCTTCGACGACAGCGGCGCCCAGAGCCACAAGCCGTTTCCGCCCAAGGCGCCGCGGCCCTGCATCTTCGAATACATCTACTTCTCGCGCCCGGATTCGATCATCGGCGGGCGCTCGGTCTACGACGTCCGCAAGGCGATCGGCGCCGAGCTCGCGCGGGAGAGCCACGTCGAGTCCGACGTCGTCGTTCCGGTGCCCGATTCGGGCGTTCCCGCCGCGATCGGCTACAGCCAGCATTCCGGCCTGCCGTTCGAGCTCGGCATCATCCGCAATCACTATGTCGGCCGCACCTTCATCCAGCCGACCCAGAGCATTCGCGAACTCGGCGTGCGGATGAAGCATTCCGCCAACCGCACCGCGGTCGAGGGCAAGCGCATCATCCTGATCGACGACTCGCTGGTGCGCGGCACCACCTCGAAGAAGATCGTGAAGATGATGCGCGAGGCCGGCGCCCGCGAGGTGCATTTCCGCATCGCCTCGCCGCCGATCACCCATCCGGACTACTACGGCATCGACATGCCGGATCGCGCCAACCTGCTGGCGGCGACCCACAGCCTCGAGGAGATGCGCGAGCTGATCGGGGCCGATACGCTGGCTTTCCTCACGGTCGACGGCCTCTACCGCGCGATGGGCGAGCCGGGCCGCGATGCCGCCCATCCCAAGTTCACCGACCACTATTTCACCGGCGACTACCCGACGCCGCTGACCGACCAGAACCAGAGCGAGCCTGCACCGCGCCAGCTCTCGCTGCTGGCCGAAGCGAGCTAACCGGTCGTCAGCCGCTCCGCCATGACCAGACCGCTTGAAAACCGCATTGCCCTCGTCACCGGTGCCTCGCGCGGCATCGGCCACGCCACCGCCTGCGCGCACGCCCGCCCCGCCGCCCACATCGTCGCCGACGCCCGCCCCGTCGGCGGGCTGGAGGAACACCACCACGAGAAACGCAAGTCCGGCGGCAGCGCCACGCTGGTGCCGCTCAACGTCACGGATTCCGACGGCATTGCGCGGCTCGGCGCCGCGCTGAACGAGCGCCACGGCCGGCTCGACGTGCTGGTCGGCAACGCCGGTGTGCTCGGACCGTCCTCGCCGCTCGGCCATATCGACCTCAAGGCCTGGAACGAGGTCATCGCCGCCAATCTCACCGCCAACTTCCAGCTGGTGCGCTGCATGGAGCCGCTGCTGCAGCGTTCCGACGCCGGCCGTGCCGTCTTCATCACGTCGGGCGCGGCCAACAAGGCGTCCGCCTATCTCGGGCCCTATGCCGCCTCCAAGGCGGCGGTGGAAGCCCTGGCGCGGGTCTGGGCCCACGAGACGGCGTCGACGCCGATCCGCGTCAACCTGTTCAATCCCGGCCCGATCCGCACCCGCATGCGCGCCTCGCTGATGCCCGGCGAAGATCCCATGACGCTCGATACTCCGGAGCAGGCGGCCGAATTCATCGTGCCCTTGTGTCTGCCGTCATTCACCGAGACCGACCGGTTCTTCGACTACCCGTCGCGCGCCCTGATGAGCTTTCGCCCTCCGGCCGCCTCCTGAGCGGGGCGCCTCAGTCCCGGGGAGCGTGCTGTCCGACGGTCACCCGCAGCGCGATCAGCATCGCGATGCCGAGCAGCACTGCCGCCAGCAGGAAGGGCGCGCCGGGGAGCGTCAACGGCGCCGCCGGGCCGATGAAATAGGCGAAGGTCAGCGTGAACAGGAACGGCCCCACCAGCTGGGCGATGCTCTGCACGCTGTTGGCGGCGCCCTGCAGCCGGCCCTGTTGATCAGGCGCAACGCGGCGCGTCATCAGTCCCTGCAGCGCCGGGTTCGCGATCCCCCACAGCGCCATCACCGGGATGCCGAGCCAACTCAGCGGTCCGGTCGGCGCCAGCGCGAACACCACGAAGCCCAGCGCTCCCGATCCGAGCCCCATCGCCATCGCGACCCGCTCGCCGCATCGCCTGACCACCGGGCCGACCACGCTGCCCTGGACCACGATCGAGCAGGCGCCCACCATCGCCAGCGTCAGGCCAACCGTGCGTTCGCTCCAGCCGTAGCGGTAGGTGGCGTAGAGCACGAACATGCTCGGCAGCACCACATGCGCGATCTGGGCGAGGAAATGTACCACCGACAGCGACGCCAGTCTGACGTCGGAACCGAGCAGGCGCAGCGCGCCGACCGGGTTGGCGCGACGCCAGCGAAACGGCGATCGCAGCGATTGCGGCAGCGATTCAGGCAGCACGAAAAGGCCGTACATCGTGTTGGCAAAGCCGAGGCCGGCGGCCACCCAGAACGGCAGTCGCGGATCCATCCCGCCGAGCAATCCGCCGAGCGCCGGGCCGAGCACGAAGCCGCCGCCGAACGCGGCGCCGACACGGCCGAACATCGCCGGCCGCCGCTCCGGCTCGGTGATGTCGGCGATGTAGGCGAACGAGGTCGAGATGCTGGCCGACGTGACGCCTGAGATCAGGCGCCCGACGAACAGCCAGCTCAGCGAGGGCGCCAGCGCCATCAGCACGTAGTCGAGCGCAAGGCCCAAATTCGACAGCAGGACCACCGGCCGACGCCCGAACCGGTCCGACAGCGCGCCGAGCACTGGCGATGCCACGAACTGCATGGCCGCCCACGCGGTGCCGAACAGCCCGAACACGCGCGCCGCGACCGCAGTGTCGTTGTCGACGAAGCTCTCCACCAGCCGCGGCAGCACCGGCATGACGAGACCGAGCGCCAGCATGTCGAGCAGGATGGTGACGAAGATGAAGATCAACGCCGCGGGGCGGCGCGCCGGCGCAGCGTCCGGGGCGCCGGCGGACGGCGCCTCGATCCCGCTCACGACTTGCGCCTTGCCTTGTGCGCGAACGGATTGGCCTTTTCCCGCAGCGTGATCCGGATCGGCGTGCCCGGCAGTTCGAGGGCCGTGCGCATGCCGTTGACGAGATAGCGCAGGTAGCTTTCCGGCACCGCGTCGGCGCGCGTGCAGAACACCACGAAGCTCGGCGGCCGCGCCTTGGTCTGGGTGATGTAGTTCAGCCGCAGCCTGCGGCCGGAGACCGAGGGCGGCGGATTGGCCGAGGTCGCCTGTTCGAACCAGCGATTGAGCGCACTGGTGGACGTGCGGCGATTCCACACCCGATAGGCCTCTTCGACCGCGCGCATCAGCGCGTCGATGCCCTCGCCCATCAGGCCGGACACCGGCACGATCGGCACGCCCCTGACCTGCGGCAGCAGATGGTCGACATCCTGGCGCAGCGACGACAGCAGATTGGCCTGCCGTCCGATCAGGTCGGCCTTGTTGACCGCGATCACCAGCGCCCGGCCCTCGCGCTCGATCAGGTCGGCGATGCGCAGATCCTGCTCCTCGAAGCGATGGCTGGCATCCATCATCAGGACGACCACTTCGGCGAAGCGGACCGCCCGCAGCGTATCGGCGACCGACAGCTTCTCGAGCTTCTCCTCGATGCGCGCGCGGCGCCGCAGGCCGGCGGTGTCGAACACGCGAAAGTGCCGGCCCTTCCAGTCGACGTCGACGGCGATGGAATCCCGCGTCGTACCGGCTTCCTCGCTGGTCAGGAGGCGCTCCTCGCCGAGCAGGCGGTTGATGAAGGTGGACTTGCCGGCATTGGGCCGGCCGACGATGGCGACCCGGATCGCCCGCGATGCCTCAGGCTCGCGCTCCTCCTCGTCGTGCTCCTCGTCATCGTCTTCGTCTCTGTGCTGGTCGGGCATCAGCGCAAGCAGCGCATCGTAGAGCTCGCTCAGGCCCTCGCCATGCTCCGCGGAGATCGCCACCGGCTCGCCGAGGCCGAGCGCGTAGGACTCCATGGCGCCGATCTCGCCGTGCTTGCCTTCGCTCTTGTTGGCGATCAGCACCACCGGCTTGCCGGCACGTCGGGCCAGGTCGGCAAATCCCTTGTCCGCGGGGGTGAGGCCGGCGCGGGCGTCGATCATGAACAGCAGCGCGTCGGCCGTGGCGATCGCGGTTTCGGTCTGCTCGCGCATGCGCGCGGTGAGCGAGCCACGCGGACCATCGTCGAGGCCGGCGGTGTCGATGATCGTGAAGTCGAGGTCGCCGAGACGGCCGGCGCCCTCGCGGCGGTCGCGCGTGACCCCCGGCTGGTCGTCGACCAGCGCGATCTTCTGACCGACCAGGCGGTTGAAAAGGGTCGACTTGCCGACATTGGGCCGACCGACGATGGCGAGGGTGAAGGACATGGCTGATCCGTTCGCCCGGATCGCCGGGCCTGTCAACCGCCGGCCGAGATTCGGCCGCGGTCAGACGCGCCAGCCACAACCTAGCGCGAGAAGCTGCCGCTCGGTACCGGCGCGGGGAATGAAGACTGCGACCCCGCCGGAGCGGCTGTCTGGGGTTGGCCCTGCTGCTGCGGATCCTGCTGCTGTTGCTGCGCCGGCGCCTGGCGCTGGGCGCGCTTGGCGGGCTTCGGCGGGGGCGCAGCCTCCTCGCCCTCGGGCGCTGCCCCCTGGTCGGTCCCCGCATCGGGCTTGGGCTTCGGCTTGCGCCTGGACTTCGGCTTCTCCTTGGCCGCGGCCGCCGCCTGGTCCGGCCCGGCCGCCAACTGCTGCTGGCGCGCCTGTTCCTCGCGGGCGCGCTCCTCGGCGGCACCCTTGTAGAGATCCTTGGGCACGCCCTGCTCGAGACCCGGAACGCCTTCCGGAAACACCGGCTTGCGCTCGCCCGGGACCGGCTTTTTGGTATCCAGGAAGTCGAGCCAGTCGGTCGGGTCGAAGCTCGACATGCCGTTGCTGCTGCTGCCGCACCCGCCGAGCGCGCCGCACAGCGCAATCAGGATTCCGGTGGCGATCAGTCGGTTGGCGTGTCGCATGGGGTTGTCACTCGATTTCGTTCAATTCGGTGCGGGCCGCGGTCGGCATGGCGGCCGCGCCCCGGGATCACACGAGGGCAGTCAGCCTTTCGCGGCCGGCGGCAACAGAGACTGCAATGTCTCGGCGCGGCTTCGGATGCTGCTCGGCGATTCCGCGTCGTTGGCGATGAGTTCGATCCACTGCCGGGCCGCCGCATCGTCCTTGCCGTGCCAGGCCGAGAACGCCAGCAGGTCGCGCGCCGTGTGGCGGAACGTCCGCCCCGCGCCCGTCAACGGCTCGAGCCGCTGCCGGATCTCGTCGTAGGGGGCGGTATCGACCAGAAGCGCCGCGGCGCGGGTCTTGGCCAGATCCTGCTCGGTCTGGCCGACCGCGGGATCGGCGCCGATGGCGTCGTAGAGCTTGATCCCGGCCTGGGGATCGGTCACCGAGGCCTCGGCCGCGGCCCGCAGGCGCGCCAGCACGCGGTAGCCGCTGGGCGCATCCGCCGCGAGCTTGGTGAAGGCCGCTTCGGCCTCGGCGTGCTTGTTCTGCTCGGACAGCGTGATTGCCGCCTCGAAGGCCGAACCGGCCTGCGTCGCGCGCTGGTTCTGCCAATACTGGTAGCCGCGCCAGCCGGCGACGGCGGCAACGATCAGGATCGCGCCGCCGACCACGAAGACGGAATAGCGCTCCCAAATCTTCCTGAGTTGGTCGCGACGCAGTTCCTCGTCGACTTCATCAAATATTTCAGACACTTAAATATCCCGACAGATCGATGCCCCGAGCCTCGGCGAAGGCCTTCCCCCGGCCGCGCCAGCCCCTTGTCGCGGCGGCGATACCCTATCGATATGGCGGAGGCAAGGCAAAGCAAGGCAAACGCCATCAAGGCGTTAGCCGGCTGATCGTCGGCGCTCAGGCCTTCGGCTTCGGCTTCATGCCGTAGACGTGCTCCGGTCCTGGAAACGCCCGCGACCGCACCTCCGCCGCATAGTCCTGGATCGCGGCCTCGATCGACGGCCCCAGATTGCCGTAGCGCTTGACGAATTTCGGCGCCTTGGGCGACAGCCCGAGCATATCCTCCATCACCAGCACCTGGCCGTCGCAGGCCGCGCTGGCGCCGATGCCGATGGTCGGAATCGCGATGGACACGGTGATGCGCCGGGCCAGCGGCTCGGCAACCGCCTCGACCACCACCGAAAAGGCGCCGGCGTCGGCGACGGCGCGCGCGTCGGCCTCGAGCCGCGGCCAGTCGGCTTCGTCGCGGCCCTGGGCGCGGAACGAGCCCAGCACGTTGATCGCCTGCGGGGTCAGCCCGATATGCGCCATGACCGGCACGCCCCGCTGGGACAGGAAGGCGATGGTCTCCGCCATCCGCTCGCCGCCCTCGAGCTTCACCGCGCCGCAGTGGGTTTCCTTGAGGATGCGCGCCGCGGCATGGAACGCCTGCTCCTTCGACGCCTCGTAGGAGCCGAACGGCATGTCGACCACGACCAACGCCCGCTTCGAGCCGCGCATCACCGCGCGGCCCTGCAGGATCATCATCTCGAGCGTCACCGGGACGGTGGTCTCGAAGCCATGCATGACGTTGCCGAGTGAATCACCGACCAGGATGGAATCGCAATAGCGATCCGCCAACGCCGCGGTGTGAGCGTGATAGGAGGTGAGCATGACGATCGGCTCGCCACCCTTGCGGGCGCGCAGATCGGCAGCGGTGAGGCGTTTCGATTCCGACTGGACGGACATTGTCAGGCTCCAAAGACAGGCACGCCGATCACGACCGGATGAAAGACGAACCCGAGTGCCAGGTAGACGACGATACCGACCACGACCGCCAGCACGTCGTTGAGGACGCCGCCGACCGGGATCGGCGGCGCGCCGGCGTCGGTGCGGCGCTTGAGCGAGATGCGGTCGTAGACCGCCCACGCCAGGAACGAGCCGAACAGGATCACCGAGCCGAGATCGCCATTGGCGAGCAGGTGCGCGAAAGCCCACAGTTTCACGGCCGCGAGCATCGGGTGCTTCACGGCGAGGTAGATCCTGCCGCGCAGATACGCCGCCACCACCAGAATGACGGCGGGAAGCATCAGCGCGATGGTGACGTGCTTCATCCACTTGGGCGGCGACCACAGATCGATCCAGCCGCTGGAGCGATACGCGCCAAAACCCCAGGCGATCAGCGCGATGCCCGCGAGCGACACCAGCGAGTAGAGAATCTTGTAGGGCCCCTCGCCCATGGCGCCGATCAGCCTGGCGCGCAGGTCGCGCCGCGACGTCAGCGTGTGCGCGCCGAGAAACAGGACCAGCCCCACGATCAGCGCCGTCAGCCCCATGGTCGATCTCCCCTTCGCTTGCGCGACGCCGGCCATCGTCACGACATCGCGCCGGGCCCGGCTGGTGCGGCTATTTTGCCTCGTCCCCGACAAGGTGCGGCGGGCGGTTCCGGGTAACATTTTTCGCGACCGGCGCGCAATGCCGCAGTTTGGCGCGTGGCGGCGGCGCAGCGTCCGCGGTGCTTTGACAAACCGCGACGCCTTGGCCACTGTCCGCGCTCCGCCCCCGACGAAAGACGGAACTGATGCTGAAACTCATCGCGCTGGCCGTCGCGGCGGCAACGCTGACCGGGACACCGCTGGCCGCGCAGACCTCGCAGCCGACATCACCGCAGATCTGGCCGACCAGGCCGGTCAAGCTGGTGGTGCCGTTTGCCGCCGGCTCGACGCCCGACATGATCGGCCGCGTCATCGCCGACGACCTGCAGGCGCGGCATCCGGGCATCAGCTTCATCGTCGAGAACAAGCCCGGCGCGTCCGGCAACACCGGGACCGATTTCGTCGCCAAGGCGGCGCCGGACGGCACCACGCTCGGCATCAGCCTGGGCGGCCCCCTGGCGATCAACACACTGTTGTTTTCCAAGCTGCCCTACAATCCAGCCAGGGATATTGCGCCGATCACCATGCTCACGGCGCTGCCGAGCGTGCTGGTGGTTCCAGCCGCGCTCGGCGTGTCCAGCGTCGCCGACTTCGTCGCTTTGCTGAAGAAGGACGCCGGGCAGATCAGCTACGGCTCGATCGGAGCCGGGTCGCTGTCCCAGCTCTGCATGGAGGCGATCGGGCTGAAGGCCGGCGGCGGCAAGATGGTTCACGTGCCCTTCGGCGGCTCGCCGCAGGTGGTGACCGCGGTGATCCGCGGCGACGTCCAGGCGGCCTGCCTCCCCGCCATCGCCGTGACGCCGCAGCTCGCCTCCGGCAGCGTCAGGATCCTCGCGGTGACGACGCCGCGGCGCTCGCTATTCCTACCCGACATTCCGACTCTCAAGGAAAGCGGGATCGACGTCGAATCCGACGCCTGGAACGCGCTGATCGCGCCGGCCGGCACCGCGCCGGCCATCATCGAAGCGATCAACCGCGAGGTCGGCGAGACGCTGCGCACACCCGCGGTGCGCGACCGGCTGCGCGCCCAATTGATCGAGCCGACGCCCTCGACCCCGGACGAGGTTCGCGCGCGCATGGAGACCGAGAAGACTCTGTGGGCCGACGTCATCAAGGCCGCCGACATCAGGATCAACTGAACGCGTCCGGCCTCGACCGCGACGCTTCGATGCGAGACCGTGCCATGACCGCGATCAAGCGCACCGTCCATCTCGTCCTGTGCGTCGCTACGCTGCTGGCGCTTCATGCGGCGGCCGCCGCTACGGAAATCCGCGTCATGGTCTCCGGCGGGCTTTCGGCGGCCTACAAGGAACTGGTGCCGCAGTTCGAACGGGCGAGCGGCCATACCGTGGTCACCGCCTACGGCCCCTCCATGGGCGCCACGGAAAACGCGATTCCCGTGCGGCTCGCGCGCGGCGAGCGCGCCGACGTGCTGATCATGGTGGGCGACGCGCTCGGCACGATGGTCGCTCAAGGCAAAGCGATTGGAACCACGCGCGTCGACCTGGTGCGCTCGCCGATCGGCATGGTGGTGCGCGCCGGCGCGCCGAAACCGGACATCAGCACGCCGGAGGCGCTGAAGCAGACCCTGCTCGCCGCCAGATCGGTGGCCTATTCCGACAGCGCCAGCGGCCTTTATGTCGGCACCGAACTATTCGCCAGGCTCGGCATCGCCGACCAGATGAAGGGCAAGGCCAGAATGATTCCGGCCGAGCCGGTGGCCGCGGGCGTGGCGCGCGGCGACAGCGAGCTGGGCTTCCAGCAGATCAGCGAATTGCTGCCGGTGCCGGGCGTCGATCTGGTCGGCCCGCTGCCCGAGCCGGTGCAGAAGATCACGGTGTTCTCGGCCGCCGTCGCCACCGGCGCGAACGAGCCGGAAGCGGCCAAGGCGCTGATCGCCTTCCTCGCCTCGCCGGGGGCTGCGCCGGCGCTCAGAAAAAGCGGCCTCGAACCGTTCGAGACAACGCCAGCGAAGTAGTTGGCTGCAGTCGGCGGCAACCTCAAGGGTGATCCGGTGGCGAAGGCACGGCGTCGCCTGGCTTGATGTCGCGGTTGTCGACGAAGCGCACCATCAGCGGCCGGCCGGCGATCGCGCCGCCGAGGCCCTTGCTCAGCGGCAGCGGCACGCAGCGCGCCAGCGCATCGTCGACGGCGCGGCGATAGACCGCGCGGGTGTCGCTCGAGGCCGCCGGCGTCGTGTAAGTGAGCCGCGGCGGCCCGACCAGGTCGCCGTCGCGCTTGATGCTGAATCGGATCGACATTTCCATGCCGGCGCGCGCCACCTCCGGATCGGGCGCCGCCCAGCACGAGCGCAGCGCCGCGAACAGGTCGCCGATGGTGTCGAGTGGATGATCCGGCTTCTCATACTTGGCGGCGTCCTGCTCGCTCGGATGCGATTCCACCGTGAGGTGCAGGTCTTCGCCGATCGGGTAGTCAATCTCGGGAATGCAGGGCCCATGGCCGAGCGGGCTGCAGACGGTCGGCGTGCACGGCTTGTTGTCCAGCACGCTGCAGGGCGAGTGGGCAAACGGCGTCGCATCGACGGGATGGCGGTGTCGCGCCAAAGCCGAGTCGCCAAGGGCCACCGTTGTGCCCATGGCAATCATCACCAAACAAGCCAAGCGTGCCATGACGGATCCAGTCGATCGAATGCCAAGGCCTGGAATCTAGGCGCAACACGCGTTGCATCAAGACGGGATCACCGCGTTGCGACCCACAGCGACAATCCGCGTGGAACCGACGTGCCCAGGTCTCCGCCAGGCACCAATGGCCCCGAATTGAAAGCTATTCTACGGGAATTTTGCTGCGTTTTTTGTCGAACATTGCAGGAATGCAACAATGATTCCGTTGCATGATCATTCTCTGAACCAGCAGGGGATCCCGCATGTGTGAGAATTGCCGGCAGCAGAATTCAGCAGCCTCGACCTTGAGCTCGCGCCGTTCGGTCCTTCGCGCCGCCGCGGCCTTGTCGGCCGGGCTGGCGCTCGGGAGTGTGGCCGACGCCAAGCCGGTCAAGACGCCGCCGAAACCACAGAATGTGCTGTCACCAGATGCCGCGGTCGAGCGGCTGTTGAAGGGCAATGAACGCTACGTGGAGGGGCTGTCGCGGCGTCACGACTTCACGCATGAACGGGAAGCCCTGGTCGGCGGCCAGAACCCCTATGCCGGCATACTGAGCTGTGCCGATTCCCGCATCGCGCCGGAATACGCGTTCGATGCCGCCCGAGGCGACCTGTTCGTGTGCCGCGTCGCGGGAAACTTCGCCAACGAGGACACCGTCGCCAGCATGGAGTACACCGCCGCCAATCTCGGAACGCCCTTGATCCTGGTGCTTGGTCACGACAGCTGCGGGGCGGTGGACGCGACGATCAAGTCGCTCAAGGACGGCTCGACGCTGCCCGGGCACCTGCCATCGCTGGTCACCGCAATTGCGCCGGCCGTCAGGGCGAGTTCATCGCAGCCTGGCGATCCGCTCGCAAACGCGATTCGCCAAAACGTGATCGATACCGTCGCCAAGCTCAAATCCGCCACCCCGATCCTGAGCGCCGCGGTCGAACAGGGCAAGCTCAAGGTGGTTGGCGGCATCTACCGGCTCAAGGACGGCAAGGTCGAGATGGTCGCCTGAGTCCATCGCGCGTGCCGCGCCGAAGGCGGCCACGGCCTTATCCGAGTTTCTTCACGTCCTTGACGTTGGCGAAGGAGATGCCTTCGCTGCGCTCGCGGGTGTAGTCGAGATAGAACTGGTTCTTCGCCAGGAACACGAAGTCGCCGTCGACGTCCTCGGCGATGCCGGAGCCGTTGGCGTTGACGAAG